>CAZLYF010000028.1:0-24000 GCA_964563725.1 uncultured Oscillospiraceae bacterium | reverse complement strand
GAATACTACGCCCTGGAGGGAGTCTCCCAGCTGCTGAACACCTACAAGCTGGTGGCGCAGATCGTAGAAAGCGCCAACTACCTGCTGGTCCGTGCGGACTCGAAGTATCAGACCATTGAAGACTTTATCGCCGACGTGCTCGCCAACCCGGGCATGATCTCCGTCGCCAACGCCGGCATCGGCGGGGGGAACCACATCGGGTCCCTCCTGCTGGAAAAGGCGATCGGCGGGGAGTTCAACCACATCAACTATGACGGCGGAGTCCAGGAAGTCACGGGCCTGATCGCGGGCGAAGTCGATGCCGCGATGTGCAATACGCCGGAAGGCATGGCCAACGTGGAGGCGGGGCAGATCAGGATTCTGTGCTCGCTGGCCTCGAAGCCCTTCAAGGATTTCCCCGAGGTCCCCATCGCCATCGAGACCGGCGTGGAAGCCCTCAAAGACCTCGTGGTCGAGCAGTGGCGGGGCGTCTGCGTGCCCATGGGCACCGATGACGCCCAGGTCGCCAAGCTGGCCGTTATCCTGGAGCAGTGCGTGGCGGACGAGGAGTATGTCAAGGCCCTCGAAGCGCTGGGCGCCGTCGCGCGCTACCGCAACACCGAGGAATTTATCGCCTTCAACGCCTCGGAAGACGAGCGCCTGGGTTCCTTGATCAAGGGGCTGGGCATCGGCGACCGTTACGGCGCCAAGTGACCCTTGACTGATGCTACGGCCGGTTTCGCAGCCAGGGTGCGAAACCGGCCTTTCGTGGCCGCTTCCGGCACCCGCTGCCGTCAGGCGGGCGAACGCTTGCTGAAAGGAGCGGAGAGGCTGATGAAGGAATCGAAGTTCCCGGATCTGGCCGCCGGCCTTCTGTTTACCGGTGTAGCCGTCGCGGTGTACCTGATGTCCGGGAGTCTGACCACGGTCAAGCTGGGGCTTGGCGCGGGCGGTTACCCGAGGACGGTCGCCGTGATGATGTTCGTCCTGGGCCTGGTGATGACCGTCAAGTCGCTTTGGAAGGGCCTGCCCCGGCCCCAATTTAGAATGGAAAAGGCGGCCATGTTTCGCCTCGCGATGATGCTCGCGGCCACGGTTGCCTACGTGCTGCTGATGCGGCCCATCGGCTTTCTTTTCCTGACCCCTTTCTATCTCTTCGGCGCGATGCTGATCTTTGGGCACAGGAAATACCCTGCGGCAGCGGTCATCAGCGTCGTCTCCTCCGTGGTCATCTACCTGATCTTCACGAAGGCCTTCATGGTCTTCCTCCCGGAGTTTTCATTGTTCTAAGAAGAGAGGAGGCGCGGCCGGCATGTCGATCTTTGCTGAACTCGCGGCGGGTTTCGCAATTGTGTTTCAGCCGCTGTGCTTCGCGCTGATGGCCTTCGGTGTTGCCATGGGCGTGATCATCGGCGCCCTCCCCGGCCTTTCAGGTTCGATGGGGATCATCCTGCTGCTGCCGATGACCTACCGGATGGACAGCTCCGCAGCGCTTGTCATGCTCTGCGGCCTGTTCTGCGGCTCCATGTACGGGGGATCGGTCTCCGCCATCCTTTTAAAGACCCCCGGCACGCCTTCCGCGGCCGCCACGGTGCTGGACGGCTATCCGTTGGCGCAGCGGGGTGAAGCCGGGCGCGCCATCGGGGTCTCGGCGCTCTCGTCCTTCATCGGCGGGATCATCTCCACCGTCTGCCTCATCCTCATCGCCCCGGAGCTTGCGAAGGTGGCGCTCAAGTTCAACGCGGCGGACTACTTCTCCCTGGCGATCTTCGGCCTGACCATCATGGCGAGCTCCGTGGGCAAGAACATGCTCAAGGGTCTGATGGCCGGCGCGCTGGGCATGCTGATCTCCACTGTCGGCACCGACCCCATCGTAGGCAACACCCGCTTCACCTTTGGCAGCTATGGGCTGATGAACGGATTCAACATCCTGCCCGTGCTCATCGGCGTCTTCGCCGTGAGCGAAGTCTTTGTCAACGCGAGGAATCCAGGACAATCCAGCCTGATCACCTCGCAAAATCCCCGCCATTTCATGCCCTCCCTGAAGGAATTCAGGGGCTTCTTCTGGGCAGCCGCGATCGGGGGCATCATCGGGGTCTCCATCGGGATCGTGCCGGGCACGGGCGGCGCCATCGCATGCTTTTTAGCCTATAACGTCATCCAGAAGCTGTCCAAAAAGCCGCAGGAATTCGGCAAAGGGTCTTATGAGGGCATCGCTGCGCCTGAGGCCGCCAACAACGGGACAACCGGCGGGGCGCTGGTGCCGATGCTGACGCTGGGTATCCCGGGCGACACGATCACTTCCGTGATGCTCGGCGCGCTCACGCTCATCGGCGTGAAGCCGGGCCCCCTGCTGTTCACCAGCCGCCCGGACATCGTGTATTCCATCTTCGCGGGCATGCTGGTGATCCAGTTCCTGATGCTGGGCATGGGCTTGGCGTTCGCGCGCTACGCGCCGTATGTGCTCAGGGTCAGCAGCAAGGTGCTGATGCCCGTCATCATGGTGCTGTGCGTCGTGGGCGCCTTTACGCTGTCCAACAACCTCTACCACGTCTATACGGCCATCGGGTTCGGGGTGCTGGGCTATTTCATGAAGAAGTACGGCTACCCGGGCGCACCGCTCGTGCTTGGCGTGATCCTGGGGCCGATGGCGGAGCAGAACCTCAACCGCGCCCTGCAGCTGAGCAAGAACGACTGGTCCGTACTGCTCAGGCGCCCGATTAGCGCAAGCTTCCTGGCGATCTCCACGCTGCTGCTGCTGCTGGCCGTTTACAGCGCGATCAAAGCCGGCAGAAAGGCCGCTTCCGCGAAGGAAGGAGCCGCGTGATGATCACGACGGGTGGGAACGCTTCCTGGGAAACCATCGAAAGCCTGCTCAGGGACATCCGCGTCCCCAAAATGGCCAGGGTGCGCCAGCATTTCCCGCACCCCGCGCCCGTCAGCGTGCGGGAAGAGATCCTCCGCCAGCTTCGGCAGATGGGCCTCCTGGCCAAGGTGAAGCCGGGAGAGACGGTGGCGATCACCGTGGGCAGCCGTGGCATTATCGGCCAGCCGGAGGCTGCGCGGACCCTGGTGGACTTGGTCAAATCGGCCGGAGGAGAACCCTTCCTGGTCCCCGCGATGGGCAGCCACGCAGGGGCGACCGCCGAGGGGCAGAAAGCCATGCTGCAGGGCATGGGCTATACGGAGGAGCTCATCGGAGCGCCCATCCACTCCTCGATGGACACAGTACAGCTGGGCGTCGTCGACAACGACGAACGCCTGCCTGTGCTCACGGACCGGCTGGCCCACGAGGCGGACCACCTGATCGTGATGAACCGCGTCAAGCCGCACGTGTGCTTCCGGGGGCCCTATGAATCCGGCTTGATGAAGATGATCACCATCGGCCTTGGCAAACAGAAGGGCGCTGAGATCGCGCACAACCTGGGCTTTGGCAGGATGGCAGAACACATCCCGGCAATCGCCAACGAAGCGCTCAGGCACCTGAAACTGCTGTGCGCCGTGGCCTTGGTGGAGAACGCCTTTCACGAAACGACGGTCTGCCGCGTGCTGCGCGGGGAGGAGATCGCCCGCGAGGAACCCGGGCTGCTGGAGCTGGCCAAATCGTACATGCCCCGCGTCTTTTTTGACCGTCTCGACGCGCTGATCATCGACGAGATCGGGAAGAACATCTCAGGCGCCGGATTCGACACCAACATCGTCGGGCGCTATCACTCCGAATGGCTCAGCGGAGGGCCCCGGTACAAGCGGGTGGCGATCCTGGACATCTCCAAGGAATCCAAAGGGAATGGAAACGGCTTGGGCATGGCCGACTTCACCACCCGCCGCGCCGCGGAAAAGTTTGACTTTACGCAGACCTATCCCAATACCCTCACCGCGCTCCTGACCGGCGGCGTCAAGATCCCCATGGTGCTGTTAAGCGACAGGCAGGCGATCCAGGCCTGCATGAAGACGAGCGAACTTCAGAACTGGGAGGACGCCACCCTCGCGCGCATCCGCAACACCCTGTGCCTGACGGAGATCGAAGTGTCGGAGAACCTGCTGCCTCAGGTACGAAGCGACCCGCGGATGGAGGTCCTCGGCGAGCCGTATGAGCTTCCATTCGACGGGGAAGGGAACCTGTTCTAATCTGAGGCTACAGGTTGGTCACGGCGAATGTGATGGCTTCGTACGTCGCGGGCACGAGTCCGTTGTCCGCCCAGTATTTGGTCATGTTCCCGTCCACCCGGACGCGCAGCTCGACGGAGGACCCGGGCAGGATGCCGAAATCGTAGCCGTTCCAGCTGGTCGTATAGAGCCAGAGTATGGCGCCCTGGGCGTCCTTGGCGGAAAAGATGATCTCAAAGCTGCGGAGTACCGCGTCCGTGTCGTTTTCGATGGTCGCGATGAGGTAGTCGTTGGTATAGTAGCCTTCCGTGACCGTTTCGTAACGCGCCGTCGTCTTGAAGCGGCGGACATCCTGGGTGATCTTGCCCTTGCCCATGGAAGAGAGCATGTGATCGTCAATGAAGGCCTTGTCCGCGGTCTCGACGTATTTGACGACGTAGGCGTAGCCTTTCTCGCCGGGCTGCAGGACCTTGGGGTAGCTGCGGTCGACGTTGGCGGACTCGATGCTGTTGCCTTCCGGGTCGAACAGCTCCAGCAGTGCGGAATTGAACTCGACGGCCTTGTCGCCCGTGTTGCTGTATTCAATGTAGAGGACGCAGTTCATCCCGCTGTAGTAAGGGATGACGTGAAGGGTTTCCGTGACGGCCTCCAGCTTGCCCGCCCCCAGCGCCGGGGAGGCGGCGGAAATGAGCAGCACCGAGACCAAGAGGAGCATGGCGGACCTGAGTTTCATACAATATTCTCCTTTCATCTGTACCACTGGCGGCTGCGATTGGTCCTGACGGGAAAGGGACGGGAAACGGGTTTTGTCGGACGCGGGGGATGCTGCTTTGACGTTCACAGGATAAGGGCTGTCTGGCCGTTTGTCAACTGAAAAGGAAATAGGACAGCGAAACCTGCCCGTAATGGCATGAGGTCGAAGGCTCTGTGGTTTTCTTATGGGTGCCTTGCGTTCCGACCGCGGGTATGCTATCTTTTTGGCATCGGGTCCTTCGATGGGCGGTTCGGCTGCCCGCGGGGCCAAAATAATTGTATGCGGGAGGGTCGTCTTTTATGAAGAAGCTGTTCATGGCGCTGCTGGCTGCCACACTGGCGATGAGTGTCCTTGCCGGGAGCGGCGCACTGGCTGCCGGGATCGATATCGGCATCGTGCTCCCCACCAGGGAGGAATCCCGCTGGCTCGGCGACGAGGCGAAATTCATCGAGGCCATCGCGGCGGGCGGGTACAACGCGCAGATCCTGTTCTCGGAAAACAATCCGGCAACCGAAAAGACCAACGTGGAGACCCTCATCGGGCGGGGCGCCAAGATCATCGTGCTGTGCGCGTACGACGCCACGGCCGCCGCCGCGGCCGTCAGCATGGCCAAGGAGGAAGGCGTCGCGATGATCTCCTATGACCGTCTGATCATGGGCACCGACAAGCTTGACTACTACATCACCTTTGACAGCGTCAAGGTCGGCGAGGCGCAGGCGAAATACCTCGCGGGCCAGGTGGCGCCCGGGTCGAAGGGCAACAACCTGTACATGTATTCCGGCGCGCTGACGGACAACAACTCGCTGCTTTTCTTCGAGGGCGCCTGGAATATCCTGCAGCCGCTTATCGCGGACGGGACCTTCACCGTGCGCAACTGCGAGAAAGCCGTGGAGCTCAAGGACAAGGCGCAGCTGACCCGCGACGAGAAGGTCGCGATCATGGGCACCATCGACACCGAGTGGAAGATGAGCGTCTCGAAGTCTCTCGCCGAAGCCCACCTGACCGCCGCCGCGCCGGACGCCAAGGGCACCGTGTATGTGCTTGGCCCTGCCGACGACGACTGCTGCCGGGCGCTGTCGGACGCCTTCCTGGCTGACGCCGAAGTCACGAAGCTTTTCATCACGGGCGCCGATGGCGTGGCATCCTCCGTGCAGTACATCATCGACGGAAAGCAGTCCATGACCGTCTACAAGGATCCCCAGGCGCTTGTGGACGCGACCTTTGAGATCATCAACGCGCTGATGAAGGGTGAAGAGCCCGTGACCAACGCGGTCTACAACAACGACAGCATGGACGTCCCCTCCATTCAGTGCGATGTGGTCACCGTGACCCGGGACAACATCGTGGAGGTCTTCTTTGACAGCGGCGTCTACGACGGCGGCGATTACGTCAACTGGCAGTAAAGGAAACCAAGGCGCCGGGCGCCGGCGCTTGAAAGTCGATGGCCGGGAGAGCTGCGAGGCCCTCCCGGCCATCTGCGGAGCGCATCCGCCGCGGCTGCGGAGGCAGAAGCAGTGACAAAAGACCACATCCTTGAGATGCGGGACATCTCCAAATCCTTCCCGGGCGTGCAGGCGCTCAGCCACGTGGACTTCAAGGTCAAACGTGGGGAGATCCACTGCGTGGTGGGCGAGAACGGCGCGGGAAAGTCGACGCTGATGAAGATCCTCTCGGGCGTGTATCCCCACGGCGCCTACGAGGGGGAGATCGTCCTCAACGGCAAGGCGCAGCGCTTCCGGGACATCCGCGACAGCGAGGAGGCCAGCATCGCCTTCATCAACCAGGAGCTCGCGCTGATCCCGGACATGACGCTGTACGAAAACATTTTCTTCGGCCACGAGATTCTGCGGGACGGGCTGGTCGACTGGAACCGGACGGTCGTTGAGGCGGAGAAGATCCTGAAAAAGGTCCGCCTCAACCTGAGCCCCTCCACGAAAATCAGCGAGATCCGGGTAGGCCAGCAGCAGCTGGTGGAGATCGCCAAGGCCGTATCCAAGCGCGCAAAGCTGCTCATCCTCGATGAACCCACCTCCTCGCTCAACGAGGCGGAAAGCCGAAACCTGCTTGACCTCCTGCGCGAGCTGCGCGACCGCGAGGAGGTCACCGTGATCCTGGTTTCCCACCGTCTGCGGGAAGTGGTTTCCATCGCCGACACGGTCACTGTGCTCCGCGACGGCTGCACCGTCTGCTCCCTGGACGCCGCCAGGGGCGAGGTGGAGGAATACCGCATCATCCGGCACATGGTCGGGCGGGAGCTGAACAACATCTATCCGACGCGCGCCTCGAAGCCCCAGGAGGAATGGAGCTTCGAACTGCGCGATTTTTCCGCGCGCCATCCCCGGACCGGCCGGGAGATCCTGAGAAACGTGAGCCTCAAGGTCCGCAAGGGTGAAATCGTCGGTCTGGCCGGCCTCATGGGCGCGGGCAGGACGGAACTGGCCCTGGCGGTGTTCGGCAATACGCCCGGCTACAGGATCACTTCGGGGGAACTGTATCTCAACGGAGCGCCCAGGCGGTTTTCGAGCCCTTCCGATGCCATCGCGGCGGGCCTGGCCTACGCCTCCGAGGACCGCAAGAAGCTGGGCCTGATCCTCATCCAGGACATCCGCTTCAACATCACCATCGCCAACCTCCGCGCGCTGACCCAAGGCCTTGTGATCAACCAGAACGAGGAGATCATTGCCGCCAACCGCTACAAAAAGGATATCGATATCCGCGCGCCGTCGATCTGGCAGACCGTGCTCAATCTCTCCGGGGGCAACCAGCAGAAGGTGTCGCTGGCCAAATGGCTGTTTGCCCGGCCCAGCGTGCTCATCCTCGACGAGCCCACCCGCGGCATCGATGTGGGCGCGAAGTACGAGATCTATTCCATCATGAACGAACTGGTGGCCGGCGGCATGTCCATCCTGATGATCTCCTCGGAACTGCCCGAGATCCTGGGGATGAGCGATCGCGTCTACGTCATGTGCGACGGCCGGATCACAGGCGAGATGCCCGCCGGGGAAGCCACCCAGGAGAGCATCATGCGCTTCGCTACGAACATGGCTGGATGAGGGAGGGGCCGGGGATGGCGAACAGCTCGGATTTTTGTTGAAACCGGGAGGGTGCCTCATGCACGAAGGGGAACGGGAAAATATCGCCTTGGAACTGTGGGGCCTGTTGAGGAGAAACCTGCGCAATTACGCCATGTACCTTGCGCTGGCCTCGCTCTTCGTGCTGTTTTCGATCACGACGGGCGGCCTGTTCCTCACGGCGCGCAACCTGACCAACCTCATCAACCAGACAGGCTATGTGGCCGTCATGGCTGTCGGGATGACGCTGGTGCTGATCATCTGCCAGATCGACCTGTCCGTCGGCTTCGTGGCGGGATTCCTGGGAGCTTTCGCGGCTTCGCTGCTGGGGAGGGGCATGGCTCCCGCGCTGGTGATCCCGTGCACAATGTTGCTGGGCATGGCGGTCGGGCTGGCCCAGGGGCTGATCATCGGCAAACTTGGCGTCCCGGCCTTCGTGACCACGCTCGCCTGCCAGTTCATCTTCCGCGGCCTTCTGTCGCTGATCACCGAATCCGGCGGCACGATCCTCGTTTCCAACGATGCCTTTAACAGGATCTCCAACGGTTTCCTGCCCGCCGTGTTCCGGGTGGGCGGGCTGCATGGCCTGTCGTTGCTGATCGGGCTCCTGGGCGTCGCCGCCATCGTATGGGCGCAGAGCCGCAGCCGCCGCGACCTGAAGCGCTACGGCTTCCCTGTGAACTCCCTGCCAATCTTTCTGGGCCAGCTCGCGCTGCTTTCCGCAGTCATCGTTGTGCTGGCCGTGGTGCTGGCAGGGTACCGGGGCGTGTCGTGGACGATCGTCGTGGTCTGCCTGGTGGCCTTTGTCTATGACTTTGCCATGAAGAAAACGCGGCTCGGGCGACACATCTACGGGATGGGGGGCAACCGGGAAGCCGCGCTCCTTTCGGGCGTGAACACGCAGAGGATCCTCCTGATCGTGTTCGCCTCGATGGGGATGCTCGCCGGCCTCGGCGGCATCCTCTACACCTCCAGGCTCCAATCCGCGACGCCGACGGCCGGGAGCGGTTTTGAGCTGGACGCGATCGCGTCGTGCTACATCGGGGGCGTGTCCACCTCCGGCGGCATCGGCAAAGTGACCAATTCCATCATCGGCTCCTTTGTGATCATGTCACTGACCAACGGCCTGAACCTGATGGGCGTGGGCATCACCTACCAGTATGTGATCAAGGGGATCATCTTCATCATTGCGGTGGCCTTCGACGTGCGGTCGCGGCTGCGCAGGGGTGTGTAGCGCCCGCAGCGTCCGGACAGGGCAAAGGGTCCGCGGGGACAAGCCCCCGCGAACCCTTTGCCCTGTCTGCCGGCCTGTCAGCCGTCCCGGCGGTTCAGGCGCTCCCCGACCGCGCCGCCCGGGTGGATGACGGCGAAGCGCCCGATCTCAAAGCCCGTTTCCTCCACCAGCGCGGCCTGCAGCGCGTCGCAGACAGCGTTCATGGCCGCGAAGCTGCTGGTGCCCTGGCTGTCGTACTTGTCCGTTTCGCGCGTGACCGCGACGGGGAGCACGATTTCCGCCTTCTGCGCCAGGCAGGACTCCGGGTTTTCCGTCAGGGCGATCACCGTGACGCCCTTTCCTTTGCAGATGTCCAGGATCGGCATCAGTTCCGCCGTCTTGCCGCCCCTGGAGGCCAGCATGACCGCGTCGCCCCTTTGCAGGAAGCCCGTAGCGCCATGCACGGCTTCGGCGGGGGAGATGAAGCGGGCAGGCCGCTCGACGCAGCACATCAGATGGGCGAAATGCCTCATGGCGATGCCGGTATGCCCGCAGCCCGACGCGCCGATGCGGGGGGCGTCCCGCAGGACGCCGACCGCCCGGGAAAAGGCATCCCAGTCCATCGCGCGGGCGGTCTTCTTGAGGGTTTCGGCTTCGATGTCAAAGGCGGCCCTGGCGTACTGCAGGGCTTTTTCGGTCACGTCACTCACCCAGCACTTCCACCTGGACCGTACGCTTGCGGGCGCGGAGCTGGTCCCAGTCCACGAAATAGATGTAGCCGAATTCGCCCAGGTCCATCTTGCCGTCCTCGATGACGATCGTCTCGCTGCGGCCGAAGAAGACGCTGCGCAGATGGGCTTCGGTGTTCAGGCTCGTCCATTCGCCCTCCTCGGGGACCTCTCCGGGGATCCCGCGGTGGCCCAGGCTCATCGCGAATTCGATATGCCTGGGGCCGGGATGGCGGTACTGCCCTTCGGTGCGGCACTTGGGCACCAGCTTCTCCATCACGTCGCAGAGGTCCTGCTGCAGGTATTCGAGCCCCCAGAAGGTCTTGTCATGGGAGCATTCCTGGGTCATCACCGAGCAGGTGGTGTGGTGGGAATACACCACGACCTGGCCGTTTTTGACACCGGAAGCCTTGACGATCTCGCGGACCTGTGCGGTGATGTCGTGAAAGGTGGGGTGGTTGATCTCCGACTGCAGGCGGATCTTGTCGATGTAGAGGGTGGACGGGTGGATCCTGATGGCCATGACGGGCACCTCCATAATATGATTGTTGTGTGGGCGCGTAAAGAAGAAACGGACAGCATAAAACCGTCAGGACGCCTTGCCCGTGCGCGCCTCATACGCTTCGCGCGCGGCCCTGAGCATGTCGTCGACCAGGCGGGCGGGATCCGCCGCCTTGCACACGGCGCTGGAGGAGCCCGTGGCGTCAGCGCCCGCGAAGATGACGTCGTACACGTCCTGGGCGCCGGAGATCCCGGCGCCCTGCAGCACGTAGATGGCCTCGTTGACCGATTTGACCGCCCGCGTGGAGGCGAGGACATAGCTCATGTCGCTGGCGTTCCCGGTACCGATGAGCTCCGTGGGCTCGGCGACGATGATGTCGGGACCCAGGTGGGCGATCGCAGAGGTTTCGGCAATGGAGTCCGCGCAGACGATGCTGAACAGCCCCACTTCCCTTGCGCGGAGGATGGTCTGCCTGAGCGCCGGGAGCGTGACGGGCTTTTCGCAGTGGTTGAGCATGACCCCTTTCGCGCCGGCGGCCCTCACCGCTTCCGGCAGGATCTGGCCCAGGCCGCGGCCCACGGGCAGGGGATCCATGTGCTGCGCGCACAGGTAGAGCCGGGGGCAGGACTGCGCGATGGGATAAAGGTCCGTGGGCTGGGGGGTGAAGATGACCGGCACCCTGTGCCGGAGGGACGCCTCCTGGGCGATCCGCGCCAGGTCCAGGACGTCCTTCCCGTACAGATAAGCTTTCGGACCGATCTCAAAAAAAGGCACGCCAACCGAAAATGCGCTCATGCCGGATCCCTTCCGCCCGCCAGGGCACCTGTGTTTCGCTCATCATAGCACCCTGGAGCATTCCCGTCAAGGATGTTGCGAAACTTACGGTTGATTGTCCCGAAACTATGTGCTATCGTGGAGACGCGGCAGCACAAAGACGGCGGATATCTTTTCGTGATGGGAGGGAAACGGCGTGGCAACGCTTGCGGACATAGCAAGGCTCCTCAACGTCAACAAGACGACCGTTTCGAAGGCCCTCCGCGGCTCCAGCGATATCAGCCGCGAAACGCGCGAAAAAGTGCTCCGGGCAGCCGGGGAGATGGGCTACAGGCCGCGCGCGCGGGCGGAGGGGAACGCGGGGGGGATGATCGGGCTGATTTGCCCCGAGATCGTCAGCCATCACTATTCCCGCCTCGTCACCTCCATCGACGCGCGCCTGAGGCAGAAGGGTTTCCTGCCCCACATCCTCCTGACCGGGTTTTCCCCCGCCCTGGAGGAGAACGCGCTCAGGGCGCTGGCAGGTCTTCGTGTTGCTGGCGTCGTCTGCATCACGGAACAGCCGGACATCGGCGCGTCGGTCGCCGGCGCCTTCGGCTTGAGCGGCGTCCCGGTGGTGATCCTGGGCCTGAACTACGAATCGCCCGAGCACGACGTTCTCTCCGTGGATGAGATGAGCGGCATCGCCGGCGCGGTGGACCAGCTGCTGCGCGGCGGGCACCGGCGCATCGCATTCATCGGCGAGCCGCTCACGGACGGCCGCCTGAACTGCTTCCGCACGGCGCTGCGGGAACGCGGCGCGGCCTGCCCGGAAGCGCTGATGATGTTTCGAAACGAGCGCGGGGAAAGCTGCGGCTACAACGGCATGCGGGCGCTGCTGGCGCTGCCGGAGGGCGAAAGGCCGACGGCGGTCGTGGCAGCGTATGACACGATCGCGCTGGGGGCCTTTCGCGCCATTGCGGAGCGCGGGCTGCGCGTGCCGGAGGACATCTCGCTCACGGGCTTTGACGACGCGGATTTCTGCCCCTACCTGCCCGTATCCCTCTCCAGCGTCAGCTGCAATGTGGAGGAGATGGGGCGCGTCGCCGTGGCCATCCTGTTGAGGAAGGTCCGGGACCGCGGCTTCAGGCTCAGGCAGGCGGTAAAGATCCACGCCAAATTTCTGCCGCGGGAAAGCGTGGCTCCCGTGCGCGGCGGGGGACAAGGGCCCGGACGGTGATCCGCGACTGCGGGACATGGTTTTTGCGATCACATGAAGGAGGACCTTATGGAAACGAAGCTGGCGTTTGTTGGGTTTGGGGAGATCAATACGGACCGGGCGGTCATCGAGCGCAAATGCGCCGAAGCGGCGGACAAACTGCGCGGCGTCGCGGGGGAGCTGATCGTCGCCGGGCCCGTCAACGACGAGTTCGGGTACGCGCAGGCGGACGAGGCGGTGCGCCTGCTCAAGACGAAGGAATTTGACGCGCTGGTGCTCTGCGTGGCCGGGTGGATCCCCACCCACGCCGTCATCCGCGTGACCGACCCTTTCCGGCATGTGCCGATGCTGCTCTGGGGCCTGTGCGGCTGGGAGGAGGAGGGGCGCACCGTGTCCACGGCGGACCAGGCCGGCACGACGGCGCTGCGCTACGCGATGCAGGAGCTCGGCTACCGTTTCCGCTACGTCACCTCCTCCATCGGGGAAATGGATCCGCTTGAAAAAATCGGGGCTTTCGCCCGAGCGGCAGGCGCCGCGCGCAGGTTGCGCGAGGCGAGGGTTGGGACGATGGGCTACCGCGATATGCTGCTGTACGGCACCATGTTCGACGGGCTGAGCCTGCGGCGCGTGGTCGGCGTGGAGGTCGAGCCCTTCGAGATGCTGGAGATCTACCTGAAGGCGAACGCCTATGCCGCCGAGGAGATCGCCCCGGTGCTCGAAATCGCCAGACGGGATTTCGTCTTCACCGGGGAGGTCCCGGACGCGTTTCTCCAGACCTGCGCCCGCTACGCGCTGGCCGTTGCGGAGCGCGTGCGCAGGCACGGGTACGGGGCGGTCACCCTGATTGACGTCGACGGCATGAAGCGCCTCCTGAACCTGCCCCCGGCCTTCATCTTCAACCTGGTGGACAGGCTGTGCGATGTGTGCACGATCCCGGAAAACGACGTCATGGGCAGCGTGACGCAGCTGATGGTGCGCTTCGTGACCGGGCAGATCGCGCCTTACGCGGAATTCTACGAGTTTTTCCCGGACCGTTTCCTCATGGGCGTGCCGGACTTCATCCCGCGCGAATGCACCCTGGGGGAGGCGAAGATCCGCCCGGCGAAGTTCGGGCTGCTGGGCACCTCGCTGCTCAACGTGTCCAGGTTCCGCGACGGACGGGTGACGCTGTGCCGCCTCCTGACGAAGGACGGCAAGTATTTCATGCACCTTTTCTGCGGCCAGGCCTCGCAGCCCCGCAGATGGGAGGAGAGCGGCTGGGAGCAGCCGGCGCCGCAGCTGCCGAGCCTCGAGGTGGTCCCGGACTGCGCGATGGAGGAGTTTGCCGGCAAAGTCTCCTCGCAGCACATCATCGTCGCCTGGGGGGACCACCGGGACGCCCTCGAACAGCTTTGCCAGCTGCTGGGCGTCGGGGTGCTGTAGATGCCCGCCGCGCTGCTTGCGCTGGATTACGGGACCTCCGCGCTCAAGGCCGTCGCCTACGACAGGGACTTCAGGCGCCTGGGCGTCGCCGTGCGCGCGTGGGACTACCGGACCCCCGCGCCCGGGAGGATCGAGTGTCCCGTCGGGGACTACGTCGGCAAGGCCGTGTCCGCCCTCTTGGAACTGAAGGAAAAGGCAGGCGGTTTCAGGGGCGTCGAGGCGGTCTCCGTGACCGGCCAGGCGGAAACGCTGATCCTGCTTGACAGGGAAGGCGCGCCCCTGGGCGACGCCCTCGTGTGGCTCGACGGCCGCGCGGCGGAGGAGTGCCGGCGCATGCGCGGGCGCTTTGACGCAAAGGAATTCTACGCGCGGACCGGCAATACGGACTTTGACCCCATCATGCCGCTGCACAAGCTGGAATGGCTCAAAACCCATGACAGCGGGCGTTTCGGGCAGGCCGCGCGGGCGCTGCTGCTCAAGGACTATATCGTGTACTGGCTCAGCGGCGCGATCGTGACCGAACACACCGTCAACTGCTGCAGCGGGTATTTCGACATCGTACGGAAAGCCTGGGACGGGGAGCTGCTGGCGGCCGCCGGCATCCCGCGGGACCTCCTTCCGGAGCTCGCCGACGCGCAGCACGTGGCGGGGCGGGTGGCGGAGGGCCCCTGGCGCCTGCTGGGCCTGCCTGACAACGCCGTGGTCGTCAACGGCCTTCTGGACCAGTGCGCCAGCGCCCTGGGCGCGGGCAACATCGAAGAGGGCATGATCTGCGAGACCACGGGCACGGTGCTCGCCGTGGCGGCAACGCTTCAAAAATTCAGCTCGGGCGGCGCGGCGCCGCCTGTGCTGACCTTCTGCCACGCGCTGCCGGGGAAATACCTGGCGCTGCCCAACTGCTCCACCGCCGGCGCGCTGCTCCAGTGGTTTTCCCGCCAATTCCTTTCAGATGAGGAAAGAGAGCGCGGCGGATACAAATTGGTCGACCGCGAGGTGGCCCGGCACCTCGGCAAAGAGGGGAAGCTGGTCCTCCTCCCGCACTTTTCCGGCCGGCTCAGCCCTGTTAACTGCCCGGAGGCGGTAGGGGTGCTCTACGGCCTGTCCCTGGACGCGGACCGCTTTGACATCGCCCGGGCTATCCTGGAAAGCGTCGCGTTCATGCTGCGCGAAAACCTGGAGCTGCTGGCCGGGGCGGGCGTGGACGCTGAAGAGGTCGTCAGCCTCGGCGGAGGCAGCCGCAGCGCCGTCTGGATGCAGATCAAGGCGGACACCGTCAAAAAGCGCATGCTGACCCTCGAGGACGAGGAGTCCACCGCGCTGGGCTGCGCCCTGAACGCCGCGCTGGCGCTGGGCTGGCTCAGGCCGGAGGAGATCCCGTCAAAGATCCGGCGCAAGGAAATCTTCTGCCCGGACAGGGACAGGGAGGCCGGATACGACAGGCTCTACGGGGAATACCAGCGCCTGAACAGGCTGCTCCAGTTCGGCTGACAAGAAAGGGGCCCTTCCGGGCCCCGATACCTGTTCCGCAGGGGGTTCAGAGGACCGCGACGCTTCCGTTGGCTGCGCGGTCCCCCGTTTTTTTGTCAAACAGCACGATATTCCCACCCCGGATGTGGTATCTGACAGCGCTATCCACCGGGAAGTCCACTCCGCCGAAGACGACGGAGGTGATCATCCGGTCGCCGAAGACGAGCCTGAGCGTCGTTTCAATGCCGGCGGGGAGGGTGGAGTAGACGGTCGCCTGCAGCGCTCCGTCCTCCCTGATGTCCACATATTCCGGGCGGATGCCCAGGATGACTTCGTCGCCCGGCAATTCGAAGGGCTCGCGGGACTCGAACCGCAGGCGGACAGGCCCAAGCGACAGATCGGCCGTGTCGCCCGTGGCCTTCTTCGCCCTGCCGTCGATGAAGTTCATCGTGGGGCTGCCGATAAAATCGGCCGCGAACAGATTGGCCGGCCGGTCATACATCTCCAGCGGCGGCGCGTACTGCTGCAGGCGCCCTTCGTTCAAAAGGCATACCCTGGTGGACAGCGTGAGGGCTTCGAGCTGGTCGTGGGTGACGTAGACGAACGTGGAATCCGTGTCGACGTGGAGGCGCTTGAGTTCCGCGCGCATCTCCATGCGCAGCTTGGCGTCCAGGTTGGACAGCGGCTCGTCCATGAACAGCACCCTGGGGTTGGGCGCCAGGGTGCGGGCGATGGCGACCCGCTGCTGCTGCCCGCCTGAAAGCTCGGAGGGGTAGCGATGCTCAAAGGCCCCGATCTTGAGCATCTGCAGCAGCTGTGTCACGCGGTCGTGGATGCGCGCCTTGTCCCATTTGAGGTTCTCAAGCCCGAAGGCGATGTTCCGGTATACCGTCATATGGGGCCAGAGCGCGTAGTTCTGGAACAGGAAGCCCACGTCCCGCTTGATGGGCGGGACATTGATCCCCCTGTCGGCGTCAAAGACCGTCTCCCCGGCGATGCTGATCTTTCCTTCCGTGGGCGTTTCCAGGCCCGCGATCATGCGCAGGATGGTTGTTTTTCCGCAGCCGGAGGGGCCCAGCAGCGTGACGAAGCCATTGTCGCCGATCACAAGGTCCAGATCGCGTACGGCGACGAATTTCCCAAATCTTTTCGTGACATGGCTCAGAACGATTTCAGGCATAGCCTCAGCCTCCCACGCCTTTGTCGATGGACGCGCCCGTGAGCTTGTTGACGACGAAGGTGAACAGCAGCACGACCACGATGATCAGCAGGTTGATCGCGTTGCCGAACTGCGCCCAGCCCTTTTCGCTGTAGTGCATCAGCATGGTCGTCAGGATCGTGTTGCTGGTGGGCACGAGCAGCACAAACAGGGACAGCTCCCGCATGCTGGAAACCATGGGGAGCAGGTAGCCCGACAGGAAACTGGATTTCTGGATGGGGAAAAGGATGCGCAGCATCCTCTTCCACCAGGGGACGCCCACGATCACCGCGGCCTCCTCGATCTCGCCGGAAAGCTGAAGCATCGCGTTGATGCCCGAGCGGGAGGCGAAGGGCAGATACTTCACGGACCCGATGAGCGCAAGGACCGTGAACCCGTGCAGCGCGGGCAGTTTTGTCGACATCGCCAGGTACACGGCGCCCAGCGCGAGCGAGGGCATGAGGTAGGGGAAAAATGAAAGGCTGCTGACGGCGGAGGCCAGCTTGCTTCCGCGCCGCTTGACCACACCGTAGCCGACCAGGATGCCGCTTGTGCCGGCCACCAGGGAGCATACGACGGCCAGCGCAAGGGAGTAGCCCAGCGCCCTGAGCACCCTGGGGGACAGGAGGATCCCCGTCGAGTCGCCCTGGTCGAGGTAATCCAGGTTTCTCCCGATCCAGAAATCCAGCGTCATATTGTCAAGGGAATAGTTCCCGGCCTTGATGATGACGGATTCCAGCGCGAAGGTGATCAGCGGCAGCACCGCGACCAGCAGCAGGGCCGTGACCAGCAGCAAGGCGACGGGCCGGTTCGCCTTTTTCAGGTCGATCAGCGAGATTTGGCCGCTTTTTCCCGTAACGGTGGTGAAGGACCTGCGGCTGCCGGTGACTTTCTGGTTGAGGCCCAGGATCGCGATGCCAAAGAGGATCATGACCGCCGCGATGATGTAGCCCTGCCCCGCGTAGGTATCCATCAGTGATTTCATTTTGGTGGACAGGACCCAGTAGCGTACCGGGGAACCCAGGAACACCGGGACCGAGTAGGAGCTCATCGCGGACGCGAACACCAGGAGGAAGGTGGAGAGCATCGCTGGCTTGACGATGGGCAGCGTGATCCTTGTCAGGATCCTTCCGCGGGGCGTTTTGAGGATCGTCGCCGCCTCTTCCAGGTTGGCGTCCATGTTGCGCAGGATCCCGCCGATGAGGATATAGGCGAAGGGCGCGTAATGCAGGCCGATCACCAGGCTGATGGGGAAGTATCCGTACACGAACCACTCGGGCAGGAACACGCCGAACACCGAGGCGATGATCCCGTTGGACGTGCCGATGCCGACATGGACATTCTTGAAGAAGGTCTGCCAGAACAGCGCCAGCGTCCAGGCCGGCATCACGTAGGGGAAGACGAACACAGCGGAAACAAACTTCTTGTACCTGAGATTGGTCCGGGTCATGAGCCAGGCCACGGCCCCGCCAAACAGGATCGACACGCAGGAGGCCGTGAGCGACACGGCGAGCGTGTTGAAAAGGGGGCCGTAGAACTGGATCCAGCTGGTGGAATCGAGCACCCCTTCCCAGCCGTCGTCCAGCGTGAACAGGAGTTTTTTGAAGCTGTAAAAGGTGTACGAGCCGCCGGCAAGCTTCGTGGCGGTCGACTCCCGCCCGGCGTGCACGGTGAAGGTTTCGCCCACCAGCGTCACCAGCGGATAGAGCGTCAGGAAACAGAGCACGGCAAAAAACGTGATCAGGATGATGTTCGCGGGTTTGGACAGCCAGGCCCTGAGGCGGCCGGCGAGCTTTGCGCCGGTCATCCGCGCGGCGGGAACCGTCGTCACTTATGCCACCTCGCTTGAAAACGCGTCATCAACGGCCGCGGCGGGAACAGGATGCCTTGTTCCCGCCGCCTGCAGTCACCCGGTCATGGCGCAGATCGTCTATTGCAGGAACCTGATGACGAAGGAGGAAACCTTTTCATAGTTCTCCAGGATGTAGTCGGGGTCTTCCATCACCAGGGTCTCTTTCCAGACGCCGATCCCCAGGTCCCCCTTGGCGACGGGGAGCGCCGCGTTGGAGGAATAGGCGCCGATGCTCTTGCCCCAGGGCTCGAAGCCTTCGGGCGACATGAGGTACTCGATGAACAGCATGGCGGTATAGGGGCGCCTGGCGTTGACCGACACCATCGCGTACATCGGGTACATGAAGCCCGCGAAGGGCTTGACAGGTTCTCCCGTTTGCGCCGCCAGATAGGACCCGACGTCGAGGTTTTCGGTGATCACGGAAGACGAGCGCAGCTTGCTCAATACGAACAGCCCGATCTTGCCTACAGCCGTGGGCTGGCTCATCTCTTCGGCGATGGTCGTGTCGGAATTGCCGAAGCTGCAGTTCTGCAGGAACTCAGCGACCCATTTGTAGCCGGCATTCTCATACTTGCCCAGCTCGACGTCTTTGCCGAAGTAGTCCCTGTAGGCGGCCGCGAGCTTCTGCGACCACTCCTCGCTGGTGAGCATCACCAGGAAGTTCATGTTGACCTGTTCGCTCTCGGGGTTCTTGAAGATCACGTTGCCCTTCATCTTTTCTTCGGTCAGCTGCCAGACGTTCTGGATGGGATGGCTGCCTTCGAGCTTGTTCCAAATGAAGAGCTTGTTGATGTACTGGTGGACCAGGGGATCCATGTCCGCCTCGCCGATGTTGGCCTTGACGGACGCCGGCACGAAATTGACCAGCCAGCCGTTGGCGAGCGCCTGCGCCTTCAGCGAGGCGCCGTCCTGGATCATGACCATGTCGGCGCCCTTAGCGCCGCTGTTGATCTCGTTTTCCAACTTGATGTAGATCTCGGCGTCCTTGAGGTTGTTGCCTTCCGGGGTCAGGCCGTGCAGCGCGCAGAAAGCCTCCAGCGCCGTCGTGATGCGGCTGGTGTTGCCGTAGGCGACGAAGCTGCCGGTCTCCGCCATCGCCTTTTCGAGCAGCTCCTCGTGGCTGAGGCCGGCGGCCTCCGCGACGATCTCGCCGACCGACTGGGCGGAGGCGACGGACAGGAAAGACACGGCCATCACGGCCGCAAGCAGGATCGCAAAAGTCTTTTTCATAGGCACTCCCTTTCTTTTTCATAAGCTTGATGCACCAACATGGTAACCCGGCGGGGGCGTCCCTGTCAACGCTGCGGCTGCCCGCGTACGGAAAGCCTGCGCGCGGCAGGCTGCGGTTTGACTTTTCTGCCGAAACCGCAGATAATTCCCGCATAAACGCAAATACGGAACGCGGAAAGGAAGTAACAGGATGCTGAAGGTCGCAGTGGTCGGGGCAGGATATATCGGGCTTGCGCATATCGCGGCGTACAAGGCCTGCCCGGAGGCGAAAGTCATCGCCGTGGTAGACATGAGCGAACAGAACCGGGAAAAGGGAAGGCTAGCCGCCGGGGACGGCTGCCGCGCGTATGCCACGCTGGAAGACGCGCTTGCGGCGGGGGAGATCCATGTCGCGGACGTCTGCCTGCCCACCAACATGCATGAAAGTTTCGTGGTCAAGGCCGCAAACGCGGGCTGCCACGTGCTGTGCGAAAAGCCCGTCACCTTTGACCTCCCCTCCTTTGACCGCATGGCTGGCGCCTGCGGCGCGAACGGCGTCAAATTCATGGTCGCGCAGGTGGCGCGCTGGTGGCCGGAATTCAAGGAGATCACGCGGACGCTGAAGGAGGGCCAGCTCGGGCCCATTCACATGATCTATGAGAAACGCCTGGCGCAGCACCCCAACTGGGCCGCCTGGCACAGGCGGCCGGAGGTGTCCGGCGGCGGGCTGTACGACATCAACATCCACGACATCGATTATCTCTACAGCGTGTTCGGGATGCCGCGGCGCGTCTACGCGAGCGGGTGGAAAAGCCCGACCGGCTGCTGGAACCACGTGGCCACCACCCTGTCCTGGGCGGACGGGACAAGCGCCGTCGTGGAGACCTCCCTTGAAATGACGGGGGACTTCCCCTTTTCCATCGAGTTTCGCGCGACGGGAGACCGCGGTACCCTGGCCTACGCCTTCACCGCCGGCCACAACATCCTGGACGGGAACAAGGGCTCCAGCATGACGCTCTATCCCACGGAAGGGGAGGCGCAGCCTGTTGCGGTCGAACAGACGGACATGTTTGCCGAGGAGATCGGGGCTTTCCTGAAGGCCGTCGCCGGGGGGACGGAAGTCCCAGTGCCGCCGGCCCAGTCGCGGGACGTGCTCAGGATCACGCTGGCCATCAAAGAGTCGCTGGAAAACAGCCGGGCGGTGGAGCTTCTGCTTTGAGGGCCGGACATGCAGTTTGAGACCTTTGACCGCGGACACCTGAAGCTTCTGCCCATCGCGCAGCGCAGGCACGATCTGGACCTGTCCGTGATGATGGACCCCGCGGCAACGCCCGCGTGGAGCCATCCGTCGGTGGGTCTGCTCGCCGACAGGATCCGTTCCGCCCGCAGACGCGGCGCGGCCGTCCTGATGATGATGGGCGCCCATGTGATCCGTTCCGGGGCGGCCCCCTGCCTGATCCGGCTGATGGAGGAAGGCTTTATCACCCATTTCGCCCTCAACGGCGCCGGGGGCATCCACGACTTCGAATTCGCGCTCATCGGCGCGACGACGGAAAGCGTGGCGCGCTATATCAGCGAAGGCCAGTTCGGCCTGTGGGAGGAGGACGCGCTCTTCAACAGCGCTGTCAACCAGGGGGCCCGGGACGGGCTTGGCTTTGGCGAAGCGCTGGGAAGGGCGGTCTGGGAAGGCCGGTTTCCCCACCGGGACCTGAGCCTGTTTGCGGCCGGGTACCGACTGAGGGTGCCGGTGATCGCGCACGTGGGCATCGGCTGCGATATCGTGCATGAACTGCCCAACGCGGACGGCGCTGCGATCGGCGAGGCGAGCTATCGGGATTTCCTGATCTACGCCCGCACGGTGGAAAACCTGGAAGGCGGCGTTTTCCTCAACTTCGGGTCCGCCGTCACCGGCCCGGAAGTGTTCCTCAAAGCCCTGTCCATGGCGCGCAATGCCGCCAGACAGCAGGGCAGGGAAATCAGGCGCTTCACCACCGCGGTGTTCGACCTGCTCCCGCTGGAAGGGCTGGATGTCCGGGAGGATCCGCCCAGATCGGACCCAAGGTATTATTTCAGGCCCTGGAAAACCATCCTGTCCCGGACGGTGGCGGACGGGGGCGAGAGCGTGTATGTGCAGGGGCTGCACCGGGACACGGTCGCGGCGCTGACGCAGGCCCTGCTTTCCGGGAAAGGGGCCGATGGACAGAGTCCGGCTTGAACAGTTGCTCGCGCGCTTCGGGAGCGTCCGCGCCGCCGTGCTGGGGGACCTGTTCCTGGACAGGTGGCTCATGGTCGATGCGAGCCTGGACGAGCCGTCGGTGGAAACAGGCCTCCCCGCCCGCCAGGTCGATTCAATCCGGAGCAGTCCCGGGGCCGCCGGCACGGTGCTCAACAACCTCAGCGCCCTCGAAGTCGGCAAGGCGTACGCGGTCGGCTTTGCCGGCATGGATGGCGAAGGCTGGGAGCTGCTCCGTGCGCTCAAAAACCGCGGAATCGACACCCGGCATGTGGCCCGCAGCGCGCAAAGGATGACACCAGCCTATATCAAGCCCCTGTTTTCCACAGGCTCCGGCCCCGCGCGGGAAGGCAGCAGGCTGGACATCCGGAACAGGACCGAGACGCCCAGACCCCTGCAAAACAGGCTCATCCGCAGCTTGCATGCGGTCTTGGGGCAGGTGGACGCCCTGATCGTGCTGGATTAGGTGGACAAGGAAGACACGGGCGTGGTCACGGCTGCGCTGAGGGAAGAAGTCGCCCGCCAGGCGGCCGCGCATCCTGAAGTCGTTTTCTACGCGGACTCCAGGTTTTTCATCCGCCGTTTCCGCAACGTGGTCGTCAAGTGCAACGAAAAGGAGACGACGCAGGCCATCCCTCTCGGAGCGTCCGGATCCTCGGAGGACGCGGTGTTCGCGTTCATCGACAGGACGCGGAGGGAAACAGGCCGCGGCGTGTTCGTCACCTGCGGCGGGCGCGGCATCGCCTGCGAGGACAACGGCCGGAAGCTGATCGTCCCCGCCGTGCGGCAGCAGGGTGAAATCGATATATGCGGCGCCGGGGACGCGGCCACGGCAGGGATCGTCTGCGCCCTCTGCGCCGGCGCCTCCCCCTCGGAGGCGGCCTTCGTCGGCAACCTCACGGCAGGCGTCGCCGTGAGGAAGCTTGGTACGACGGGAACGGCGGATCGTGGGGAGGTCCTTTCGCTGTATGACGAGCAGTTCAGTTACTGAGCCGGAGATGCGCGCTTGGCTCGCGGCGCAAACGGGACTCCAGGCCCCTGAGGGACCCTGCCGCGCGCCCTGCTGAAGCAAGCAAAAAAGAGAATTGCCATCCCGCAAGGTCAGTTGTCTGCCTGCATTGGGATCCCACCTGCGTGCGGGCAGTAATGGGCGCTGTCCGCTAAAGGACGTCGGTCGCAGGCGCTTCCTCTGTTGAAATACGCTGCGGGCAGAAGGATCAGCGTCAGAAGACCTGCGGCAAGCATGGCCGTCCGCTTCCTCAGCAGAGCGTACCGGGCGAGACCCTTCAGCCGCAGCGCCGCGTGTACTCCCGGGATGGCCAGCGCCGCGAAAAGCAGCCGTGTGTTTCCTGCAGACCGGCATGCGGACAGCTCCGGGGCCGTCCGCCTCTATAGGATGGGCATCCAGACGCGCATGGGCATGTTCCCGCTTTCGCTGCCATTCGGGGTGAAGCCGCCAGCCCCCATGTCGCGGGGAGTGAAACGTCCCTTTGGAGCGTTGCTGGCTTGACCGATTTCATGCGGGATGATATCCTTTGGCCGGATAAATACCTGTTCATATCGCCCGTATTCGAAATGGTTTGACTTGTTCCAGAGGCGAGAGAAAACGGCGGCGGCCTGGCAGCAACCGAAAGCTGTTCCTCAAGAGGCGCCGCCGGACGAAGACATGACAGACGGATACCAAAGGGGACAAAAAGATGAGACGAAGCTTGACGTTGATGAGGGCGGCTTCCCTTCTGCTTGCGCTGTGCCTGTTGGCACACCCCTCCCCGGTGATGGGGGGAGAGGCGCACTCAAACGCGGAGATATTCAGGGGAGCGCTGCAACTACTGACAAGCGCGAACCTTGAAGACGAGGTGAGCCTGAAGGTTGTTCAGCAGAGCCTGGCGCAGGCGGGCAGCTACGGGATGGGCAGGCAGTACCTGGCCTTCGTAGAAGCTCTGCTGCTGCTGCACGGGCAGGAAGCGGACCGATTCGACCGCGCCCTGGATATCATCCGGAGGCTGAGCAAGGACGCGGCCTTCCTGTCGGACTACATAGACAGAAGGGATGCGGAAAGCGGCAAGCAGATCCTGCCGGAGCCGGGCGCCCTGATGCTGTACATCGAGGGCAGGAAACTGCAGGAGTTTTATAGGGACCGGGAGGCGGCCATCGCGAAGTACGAGGCCTGCCAATCGGTGCTGGACGCCGTTTCCCTCGCGGAGAAGCTGACAAGCGAGCTCAGGAAAGAAAAATACTCCCGGGCGGAAGAACTGCTTGCGAGGGCTGTCCCCGCCTTTCTTCAGGAAGCCGC
>CAZLYF010000027.1:19174-24792 GCA_964563725.1 uncultured Oscillospiraceae bacterium | reverse complement strand
ATTGGCGCAGGGCCAACGCGTAGACCGTCTCCATGCGGACGCTGCGCTTGCCCTCGGCGAAGTCGTCGTGCGCGTCGAGCCGGTGCAGGAACTCCTCGCACGTCGCCAGACGCCGGCGCAGTTCGTCGGCGCCGCGGCTGCGCTCGATCTCGAGGACCAGCGCCTGCACGGCGGGTTCGTCCGTGACGTCGCAGACATATCCACTTGCCTCGACGCCCCGCTCACGGTAGGCGGCGAGCCCCTTGTCGACCAGTTCCCGATTCAGGTCGTTGAACGCGATCGCGGCGCCGGCTTCCGCCAGGCCGCAGGCGATAGCGAACCCGATGCCGTAGCTGCCGCCCGTCACCCAGGCAAGCTTTCCTTTCAGCGAAAAGATCTGCACGCGCTTTCCTCCTTTTGCCCGTTCACGGCGTCCCTGCCGTCCGCGTCCCGGTCACGGGCTGTCCTGTCCCTGTTGGCCGCCATCATAGCACCGAGCCGGCCGTCCATCAACCGGGCGGCTTTCTTGACGCGCGCCCCCCTGCCGGCCATAATGGCAGACAGCTGGGGAGACGAGTGCTGAGGGCTGAGTTCACCCCAAGGGACCATGCGGCGAACCTCGCCTCAGGGCTGAGCTTTCGACACCAGGACTGAACCATGTCCTGAACCTAAAAGCTGAACCATGTCCTGACTTGTACAAGTCTGCACTCAGCACTGCAGACGCAGTCTGCGCAGCACTCAGCACTCTGCACTCAGCAAAGGGGGCCGGGGCGTGTCCATTTTGGTATGCAACGTGGGAAGCACCTCGCTCAAGTACCGGCTCTACGGTCCCGGTCTTGAGCTGACGGAGCGCGCGGCGGGCCGCTTTGAGGGGATCGGCTCGGAAAAATGCGTCGTCCGCTGGACCCTGCCGGACGGTTCCTCCGGCAGGGAGGAGGTCCCGGGCCTCAGCTACCGCGGCGCCATCTCGTCAGCGCTGGAGACGCTTCAAAGCCGGGGCGCGATCAGGTCCGCCGGGGAGCTTGATTGCGTGGTGTTCAAGGTGGTCGCGGCCAGGGGCGTGACGGGCGTGCAGCGGCTGGACGGCGGGGTGCTCAAGGCGATGGAGGACTACTGTTCCCTCATGCCCGCCCACAATCCGCCCTATCTCGCGGCGATCCGCCTGTTTCTGGACCTCCTGCCCGGGACCCCGCTGATCGGCGCTTTTGAAACGGGCTTCCACGCCACGATGCCGCCGGAGGCCTGCCTCTACCCTCTCCCGCCGCGATTCGCGCAAATGGGCGTCAGGCGCAACGGCGCGCACGGCGCCTCCCATGAGTATGCCGCGCGCTGGGTAGCCGGGCGGGAAGGCCGCGGGGACCTCAAACTGGTCGCCTGCCATCTGGGGGGCAGCTCGTCCCTGTGCGCGGTGAAGGACGGCCGCAGCGTCGACACCAGCATCGGCCTGTCCATGCAGTCGGGCCTGATGCACAACAACCGCGTGGGGGACGTGGACCCCTTCCTCAGCTTCCACCTGATGGAAACGCTTGGGATGACGGCGGAAGACGTCAAGGAGCTGTACTGCAGGAACGGCGGCTTCCTGGGCATGAGCGGCGGGATCTCCAACGACCTGAGGGATGTCGAGGCCGCCGCCGACGCCGGGGACGTGAACGCACGGCACGCCGTCGCGTCCTTCTGTTACGCTGTCAAAAAGGGCATCGGCGCCTACGCCGCCGCCATGGGCGGCCTTGACGCTGTCTCCTTCGCGGGGGGGATCGGCGAGAACAGCCCCCGGGTACGCCAAGGCGCGCTCGACGGGCTCGGCTTCCTGGATCTTCGGCTCGATGAGGGGCTCAACGCCCGCTCCGCTCCCGACAGCCTGATTTCCTCCGCCGATTCCGGGGTCAGGGTCTACATCGTGGCAACCAACGAGGAACTCCTGATCGCCGAAAAAGCCAGGGACTTCCTGCTGGAAGAGTCCAAAACGAAATAAAAGCCAGCAGGGCCGGCCCACTGCCTTTGTGATACGGGGCTTTCCGCTCCTACTTCAGTTTTCGCACGGCCCAGATCAGCAGGCAGGCGCCGCCGACGGCGATGACCAGGGCGCCGAGGCTGAAGGTCGCGGTGGAGATGCCCAGCAGGCCCGCAATGAGGCCGCCCACGAGGCTCCCGACGACGCCAAGGATGAGGTTGAGCACGAGGTTGCTTTCGGCCTTCATCAATTTTCCGGCGATCCAGCCCGCGAGGGCGCCGAGAGCCAGCCACAGGATGAGATTGACAATAAACATCGTATCCGGGTCCTCCTTCAAGCTTTTCAGGTGTGCGGCGCCAACAGTTGCAGTATAGGGCCGGCGGCCCGCCCTGTCAATCAGGACCGGCGGCCGCCCGGACTGGGACGGAGGGAAGGGGCATTGGAAAAGGAAACGCGCCGGGGTTTCGACCCCGCCGACGCGGAGGGCTTCTCGCCGGAGGCCCTCAGCAGGCTCCGGACCGCGGCGGACGAATACGCCTGGCTGCTCAACAGGGGCTATGGTGCCGAAGGGGCCTGCGCCTTTGTGGGCAACCGCCATCTCCTGACGCGCAGGCAGCGCCTCTGCCTGTCCAAGGCCGTCTGCCCGCGGGAACAGGCCGCGGCGCGCAAGGCGAGGGAATTCCTGCAATGCCCCCTCCCGCCCGACGCGGTGCTCAGCGTGGACGGTTTCAACGTGATCATCACCGCTGAGGTCGCGCTGTCGGGCTCCCCCGTGATCCTGTGCATGGACGGCGCGTTCAGGGACCTGGCAGGCCTGCGCGGCAGCTATCGGATCATCGACAAGACAGCCGCCGCCGTGAGCCTGCTGCTTGACGAGCTTGAGGCCCTGCGCCCAAAGAGGACGGACGTCTACCTTGACGCGCCCGTGTCCAACTCCGGCCGCCTCCGGGAGCTGATCGCCGGCATGGCCGGGGAGCGCGGCGCGCCCGTGACGGCGCAGGCCATCGGCGGCGTGGACGGGGAGCTCAAAAAGCTTCCCCTGGTGGCGACCAGCGACGCCGCGGTCATGGACCGCTGCGGCGGCTGGCTCAACCTGGCCGCCCGTATCATCCGCCGCGTCCAGGGGCGTTGGGAGATCCTGCTGTAGGAGCGGCGGGCGCGGGCCCGGTCAGGGAAGCCCCTCCACCGCGAGCACCTTGGCGCGAAAGGGCAGATGCGTCCACAGCCAGAACGCGTCGGTCCCTCCTCTTCCGCGAAGGCCGCGTGAGAGGGGAGAAGGAGCGCGCAGGCGGGCAGCAGGGCCGCGGCCCGTCCCGTTGACAGCGCCGCGGGCCCGCCCCTATAGTGTCCCTGCGCCGCGGGCGGGCCCAGGGCAGGGTTCCCGGACCGGCACGCGGACCGAAAGGAACGGCCATGGTTTTGTTTCACGCGGACAGGCGGCTCTTCAAGGGCAATCTCCACCTGCACACGACGCGCAGCGACGGCCGGAAGACCCCCGAAGAAGCCGCGGAGATCTACCACGCCGCCGGCTACGATTTTCTGGCGGTGACGGACCACTGGAAGAGGTCGGTCGACGACGGCTGGTATAAGCGTATGCTGCTCCTTCCCGGGATCGAGCTGGACCGCTTTCTCCCCACGGAAGCGGTCCATATCACCGGCATCGGCATCGACGATACGATCCTCGACCGCGTGAGCCGCGCGACGGACGTCCCGGGGCTGGTGCGGGGCATCCGGGGCTCGGGCGGCCGCGCCTTTCTGGCCCATCCCGCGTGGTCGCTCAACACGCTGTCCACCCTGGGTTCCATCCCGGGGCTTTCGGGCGCCGAGATCTACAATACGGTGTCCGCGGCCCCCTGGAACGGGGACCGGGCGGACGCGACCCAGTTCCTGGATGTGGCCGCAGCCAACGGAATGCTGCTCAATACCATCGCCGTGGACGACAGCCACTTCTACAGGGGCGAGGAAACGAAGTCCTTCATCCTGCTCAGGGCGGATTCGCTTGACAGGGACAGCATCCTCGAGTCCCTGGACGAAGGGGATTTTTTCGCGACGCAGGGACCCGTCTTCAGCCGCATCGCCTACGACGGCCGGACGGTGAGCGTCCGCTGCAGCCCGGTGAAGCGCGTCCTTTTCCTGTCGAACCTCGTCTACTCCCCCGCCCGCTGCATGGAAGGCAGCGGGATCACGGAAGCGGAGTACGAAACGTCTCCCGAAAGCGGCGAACGCTTCGTCCGCGTGGTGCTCATCGACGCCGAGGGCCGCCGCGCCTGGGCGAACCCCTTCCCCGCGCGGTAGCGCGGCTTTCGCCGTCTAGCGCCGCCCTTTCACCTTCGCGGCGATCATTGCGGCCGCGCCGTCATACTCCTCGCGCGGGACATGGAGCCCCATGAACAGGAAGGCATAGGGGCGGTACAGGCTGATGCGCCCCGCGTGGGGCCTGTATCTGCAACGGCTGACGTCCTGCCAGGCCAGGTACTCCTCGTGCGCCATCAGGAAGGGCACGCCTTCGGCGTTGAGCTGGACGGCCTTCTGGTCAAAACGGATGAAGCGGGCCCAGCAGCGCCGCCTTGTGGGCTGTATCCAGGTGCGCTTGAGCGCCCCTTTGGGGTCCAGGACGAACTGGACGGTCTCCTTCCCCTGCAGCGCAAGGAGGAGCAGCCCCAGCGCGACGCCTGCGGCGTAGAGCTCGAGAAGGGCCGGCAGCACCCCGCTGTTTGACAGGAACAGGAAAGCCCGGTCCCCCATGTAGATGTATTCCGCCGCGAGCATGAGCGCAAGCAGCAGCAGCAGCGCGAGAAACAGGTACCTGAACACCGCGCCGACCCTGTAGATGTCGGAAACGGGCAGCCGCGCGTCTGACCAGATGTTCCTCAGAGCCGTGGCGGGAAGGTTCCTGCCGCAGCCTTCGCACTGGTTGCGGGGGTTCTGCCGCTGGCATTTCGAGCAGTAGTAGATGACCATCCAGTCTCCCGTATCCCCGGCCGCAAAAAGAGGGCGCCCGGTCGTCTTTCCGTGTCTGATTGTAGCAGAAGGGCGTGCCCCGCGTAAACGCCGGTCCCGGCTGCGGTTGTCAACGCAGCCCCCGTATGATAAGATACGGCTTGTTTTTCAAAGGAGGACTGGTTTTTTGGACATGAAGCGGCGGATCGCCGGACTGATCACCGAGGCGGCGGGCAGGGCTTTCCCGGGCGCGGACCTTTCGGGCCTGGACCCCGCCGCGCTGCTTGAGGTGCCGCCCGACCCGTCCCTTGGCGACTGCGCCTTCCCGTGCTTCAGGCTGTCGAAGCCCCTGCGCCTGCCGCCCGCGCAGGTCGCGCAGCGGCTGGCGGCGGCCATCGACGATCCAGGGACCGCGTCGGTCCGCGTCGACGGAGCCTATCTCAATTTCGTCTTCAACCGTGAAAATTTCGCGCGGGACCTGCTCGCGGGCATCCTCGCCGCCCGGGACCGCTGGGGCGCGGGGGACGAAGGCAGGGGCAAGACCGTATGCATCGACTACTCCTCCATCAACATCGCCAAGCGCTTCCACATCGGCCACCTTTCCTCGACGATGATCGGCCACAGCCTCAGGCGCATCTACGATTTCCTCGGCTACAGGACGGTGGGCA
This sequence comes from uncultured Oscillospiraceae bacterium, assembly GCA_964563725.1. Lineage (GTDB taxonomy): Bacteria > Bacillota > Clostridia > Christensenellales > Aristaeellaceae > CAZLYF01. The sequence continues at coordinate 19,254 of CAZLYF010000027.1, read as the reverse complement.
TCAACCACCTGGGGGACTGGGGGACGCAGTTTGGCAAGCTGATCGCCGCCTACAGACACTGGGGGGACGAGGAAACCATC
>CAZLYF010000027.1:0-19156 GCA_964563725.1 uncultured Oscillospiraceae bacterium | reverse complement strand
GCGCTGGCCGAGCTGTACGTGCGCTTTCACGAGGAGGCGGCGGGCAACCCGGCGCTGGAGGACGAGGGCCGCGAATGGTTCAGGAAGATCGAGGAAGGCGACGCGGAGGCGCTTGGGATCTTCGAACGCTTCAAGCAGCTGACGCTTCAGGACGTTCAGAGGGTGTACGGGCTGCTGGGCGTCACCTTTGACAGCTACGCGGGAGAGAGCTTCTACAACGACAAGATGGGCCGCGTCGTCGATGAGCTCAGGCAAAAAGGCCTGCTGACCGAAAGCGACGGCGCCCAGGTGGTGGACCTGGAAGCCTGGGGCCTGCCACCCTGCCTGATCCTCAAAAGCGACGGAGCCACCCTGTACGCCACGCGGGACATCGCCGCCGCGCTCTACCGCAAGGAGACCTACGGCTTCAGCAAATGCCTCTATGTCGTCGCCTACCAGCAGGACATGCACTTCAGGCAGGTCTTCAAGGTGCTGGAGCTGATGGGCTACGCCTGGGCAAAGAGCGAGATGCAGCACGTCGCCTTCGGCATGGTCTCCTACGAGGGGCAGACGCTGTCGACGCGCGCCGGCAATACGATCTACCTGGAAGAGCTCCTCAGGCGCGCCCAGGAAAAGGCGCGGGCCATCATCGAGGAGAAGAGCCCGGGGCTTGAGGACAAGGAGACGGTCGCGCGGCAGGTGGGCGTGGGCGCGGTCGTCTTTTCCGACCTGTACAACAACCGCATCAAGGACATCGACTTCTGGTGGGACAGGGCGCTCAACTTCGACGGGGAAACGGGCCCCTACGTCCAGTACACGCACGCGCGCTGCTGCTCGGTCTTGAGGAAGGCCCCCGGCCGCTCCGCGCAGCCGGATTTCGCCGCGCTCGGGGACGAAGAGGCGCAGGCCGTGCTCCGGCTGCTCTCCCGCTTCCCGGACGCGGTCCGGGAAGCGGCGGCGCGCAATGAGCCCTCCGCGGTCACCCGCGCGGCGACCGAGATCGCCAAGGCGTACAACAAGTACTATTACGGCCACCGCATCCTCGGGGAGGACGGGCGGGGCGAAGCGGCCCGGCTGGCGCTGACGGACGCGGTCCGGCAGGTGATCCGAACGGGGCTGTATCTCATCGGCGTCGAGGCGCCGGAACGGATGTGACCGCGCTCGGCCGGGCACAGCGAAAAAGACTGCCGGCAAGGAGCGAATGATGCGTTTCACCAAGATGCACGGGATCGGGAATGACTACATCTTCGTCAACTGCTTTGAGGAATTCGTCGCGGACCCCTCCCGGCAGTCGCTGGTGATGAGCAAGGCGCATTTCGGCGTGGGGGCGGACGGCCTGGTCCTGATCGAGCCTTCCGATACGGCCGATTTCGCCATGCGCATCTTCAACAGCGACGGGAGCGAGGCGGAGATGTGCGGGAACGCCGCCCGCTGCATCGGCAAGTATGTCTTCGAGCGCGGGATGACCGACAGGACGGAGCTGACGCTGAGCACGAAGGCGGGCATCCGGCAGCTGCGCCTCAGCGCCGAAGGCGGCCGCGTGGCCGGCGTCAGGGTGGACATGGGCACCCCTGAACTTGATCCGAGGCTCATCCCGGTGGACCTCCCCGGTGAAATGGTGCTCCGGCACAGGCTGCAGATCCTGGGGCAGACCTGGTTCGCGACCTGCGTCAACATGGGCAACCCGCACTGCGTGCTGTTCGTGCGCGACCCGGAGATCCTGGACCTGCAGACGCTGGGGCCGATGTTTGAGAACCACCCGCTGTTCCCGCGCCGCGCCAACGTGGAGTTCGTCCGCATCATCCGCCGGGACGTGCTGCAGCTGAGGGTCTGGGAGCGGGGCACGGGCGAAACGCTCGCCTGCGCCACGGGCGCGAGCGCGTCGCTGGTCGCCGCCGTCCTCTGCGGCCTTTCGGACCGGACGGTCCAGGCCAAGCTGGAGGGCGGCAATCTGGAGCTGAGCTGGAACGCCGACGACAACCACGTGTACCAGTCGGGGCCCGCCGAGTTCGTGTATGACGGCGATTGGCTGTCCGCGTGAACGGGGAGGGCCGATGAACGTCAATCCACATCTGGCGGCGATGCCCGCGGGCTATCTGTTCAGCGAGGTCGCCCGCCGCGTCGCCCTCTTTCGGGAGGCGCATCCGCAAAAGCAGCTGTTGAAGCTGGGCATCGGGGACGTCACGCTGCCCCTGCCCGCCTGCGCGGCCGCGGCCTTTTCAAAGGCGGCCCTGGAAATGGCCACGCCGGAGGGCTTCAGGGGCTATCCGCCCGAAGGCGGGTACCCGTTCCTGATCGACGCGATCCTCGCGCGCGACTACGCCCCGCTGGGGGTCTCCTTCGGCCGGGACGAGGTCTTTGTGTCCGACGGCGCGAAAACGGACGCCGCGGCGCTCCAGGAGCTGTTCGCCCCGGACTGCCGTATCGCCGTGACAGACCCCGTCTACCCCGTGTATGTGGACGCCAACGCCATGGCGGGCCGCCTGGGCGCCTGGGCGGACGGGCGCTGGGGCCGCCTCGAGTACCTGCCCTGCAGGGCTGAAAACGGCTTCGTCCCGCCGCTGCCCGGACGGCGGGCGGACGTGATCTATCTGTGCTACCCCAACAACCCCACCGGGACGACGCTCACCGCGGAGCAGCTCAAGCCCTTCGTCGATTACGCGCGGGAGAACGACGCCCTGATCATCTATGACGCCGCATACAGGGCCTATATCAGCCGCCCCGGCGTGCCCCGGAGCATCTACGAGCTGGAAGGCGCGCGCGACGTGGCCGTCGAGTGCTGCTCCTTTTCCAAATCCGCCGGCTTCACGGGCGTCCGCTGCGCCTACACCGTGATCCCAGAGGGCGTGACGGGGACGGACGGCCCGGGCCGGCGCGTTTCCCTCAACCGCCTGTGGCGAAGGCGCCTGGGAAGCAAATCCAACGGGGTCTCCTATCCCGTGCAGCGCGCCGCGGAGGCGGCATACTCCGACGAGGGATGGCGGCAGGCGCGGGAAGGCGTCGCGTACTACATGCAAAACGCGGGGATCCTCCTTCGGGAACTCCGCTCCGCCGGCTGCGAGGTCTACGGCGGGGTCGACGCGCCCTATCTGTGGATGAGAACCCCGCGCGGGATGGGCAGCTGGGCGTTTTTCGATTTCCTGCTCGAACGGGCGGGGGTTGTGGGCACCCCCGGCGCGGGCTTCGGCCCCGGCGGGGAAGGATACTTCCGCCTCACCGCTTTTCATGCAAGGCAGGTGGCCGCCGAGGCGGCGGCAAGGATACGCGGCGCCCTGGGCTGACGCCCGGAGGCGCGGGGGGCGCGGGGATCCCCGTGCCAAATAAGGAGACACGCTGATGATACGCGCGATCGTGGGCGCCAACTGGGGAGACGAAGGCAAAGGCAAGCTGACCGACCTGCTGGCCGGCGAAAGCGACATCGTCGTGCGCTTCCAGGGCGGCGCGAACGCCGGCCACACCATCATCAACGAATACGGCAAGTTCGCCCTGCACCTGCTGCCCAGCGGCATCTTCCACCTGGAGGTCGTCAACGTCATCGGGCCCGGGGTCGCGCTGGACATCGAAGCCCTCCTGAACGAGCTTTCGAACGTCGCGGCGCGCGGCATCGCGGCGCCCAGGCTCCTCATCTCCGACCGGGCCCAGGTGCTGATGGATTTCCACATCCTCCTGGATGCCTGCGAAGAGGAGCGGCTCGCGGAGAGGAAATTCGGCTCGACGAAGTCCGGCATCGCGCCTTTTTACGGAGACAAGTTCCTCAAGGCCGGCGTCCAGGTCTGCCAGCTTGCCGACCGTTCCCTGCTCAGGGAAAGGCTGGCCGCGGGCCTGGTCAGGAAGAACATCCTGTTCACAGGGCTCTACGGACGGCCGGCGCTCGACGCCGACGCCCTGGCCGACAAGTATCACGCGCTGGGGCAGAAGATCCTGCCCATGGCCGGGGACACCACGCAGTACCTGCACCGCGCGCTCGGGGAGGGCAAGCGGATCCTGCTGGAAGGGCAGCTGGGCGCGCTGCGGGACCCCGACCACGGCATCTACCCCTACACCACCTCCTCCTCGCCCCTGGCCGGCTCCGCCTGCGCGGGAGCGGGCGTCCCGCCCTGGGCGATCGGGGAGGTCATCGCGGTCACCAAGGCCTACTCCAGCAGCGTGGGGACAGGCTTTCTCATCAGCCGCCTTGAAGGCGCCGAGGCGGAGGAACTGCGCAGGCGGGGGGGCGACGCCGGGGAGTACGGCGCCAAGACCGGCCGGCCGCGGGACGTGGGCTGGTTCGACGCCGTCGCCGCGCGCTACGGCTGCCTCGTACAGGGCGCCACGAGCTGCGCGATGACCAACCTGGACGTGCTGGGCTATCTGGACACGATCAGGGTCTGCGTCGCCTACCGGGTCCGCGGCGAAGAGATCCGCGATTTCCCGGTCACGCCGCTGCTGGCGGACGCATCGCCCGTGTACGCCGAGCTGCCGGGCTGGAAAAGCGACATCCGGGGCGTCAAAACTTTCGGCGGCCTACCGGAGCGTTGCCGCCGCTATGTGGAATTCATCGAGCAGGAGATCGGGGTGCCCATCGGCATCCTCTCCAACGGCCCCCGGCGGGAAGAAGTCATCCGCCGCTGAAGGGAAAAGCCCCGCCAAAGGCGGGGCGGTCCGGCCGGCGCGCCGCGCTGGGCCCCTTCACCAGAAGGCGTCGTAGGCGAACAGGGCGCCCGCGCCGCCCGTGTGCAGGAACACGATCGTTTCGTCCCTGCCGAAGCGCCCCTCGTCGATCATGCGCAGCAGCCCCGCGAAGGCTTTGCCCGTATAGACCGGGTCCAGCAGGATCCCTTCCCGCCGCGCCAGGAGGCGGATCGCTTCGGCGCCCTCGCGCGAGGGGATGCCGTAGCCTTCCCCCGCCTGCTCCACGCAGCTGGCGCTGCCGGGGACGGCGTCGGGCGGCAGTTCCAGCAGCCTTGCCGTGTCCGCGGCCAGGGCGAGGGCGGTCTGCGCGGCAGGCCCGTTGTCCACCGCGACGCCGACGGCCCGGACGCCGGGCAGGTACAGGCGCAGGCCCAGCAGCATGCCCCCGAAGGTACCGCCGGAACTGGTGCTCAGCACGAGGTGGTCCGGATGGACGTTCATCTTTTCCGCCTGGTCCCTGAGCTCCATCGCGCAGCGGACGTAGCCCAGCGCGCCCACGGGCGTCGAACCGCCCAGCGGGATCAGGAAGGCCCTGTGCCCCCGCGCCTCGAGCTCCTCTTTGGCGGCGCGCATTTCCTCCCCGATATCGGCATAGCTGTCGGTGTCCAGCAGCCGCGTCTCCGCCCCGAAGATGGCGTCGAGCCTGAGGTTCCCCACGGGCGCCGAGACCCCGCGGCGCTTGAGCAGCAGGAGCGAACGGAGCCCCAGGCGGCCGGCGCAGGCGGCCGTCAGCATGGCGTGGTTGGACTGCGCGGCGCCCGTGGTGATGACGGTGTCGGCCCCGAGCGCCCTGGCCTGCGCAAGCAGGAACTCCAGCTTTCTGACCTTGTTCCCGCCCAGCGCGACGCCGGTCAGGTCGTCCCGCTTGATGTACAGTTCCCGGCCCAGATGGGCGCTGAGGCTGTCGAGCCGCTGCAGGGGCGTCGGCAGCTGCGCGAGCGGGACGCGGGGAAAGCTGTCCGGGCTTTTCACGGTTTCCTCCTTGCGCCCGCCGGCGGCGGGCGGCGTACGGCGCGGGCCGGTTCAGGCGCTGCGCGCATCGCCGTGCCCGGCGAGCCGGTTGGGCAGGTCCAGGCGGATCCTCCCGTCCCTGATCTCGATGATGCGGTCGGCTTTCTGGGCGATGCGCCGGTCATGGGTGATGATCAGGAAGGTGGTCCCGTACCGTTCGTTGACATCGCGAAGGATATCGTACACGACCTCGGTGGACTCGCTGTCCAGGTTCCCGGTGGGCTCGTCGGCCAGGATGATCTTCGGGCTGTTGATGAGGGCGCGGGCGATGGCGATGCGCTGCTGCTGCCCGCCGGACATCTTCCCGGCGTTGTTGCCCGCCACCTTTTCGATGCCCATCAGCTTCATCAGCTCGCGGGCGCGGTCCAGGGCCTGCGGCGTGACCCTGCCGTCCCTGATGCTGGCCGGCATCAGGACATTCTCAAGCGCCGTGAATTCCGGAAGGAGATAATGAAACTGGAACACGAAGCCGATGGTTTCGTTGCGCAGCTTCGCCAGCTCGTCTTTTGACATCCGCGTGGTCTGCGTCCCGTTGATGTAAACTTCCCCGCTGGTCGGCCGGTCCAGCGTGCTGATGATGTTCAGCAGCGTGCTTTTCCCGGATCCGGAAGCGCCGATGATCGAGGCGAAGGACCGCGCCTCGATGTCCAGGCTGATGTCGAAGAGCACCTGGGTCTTGACCTCGGCGCCATATACCTTGTTGATGCCTTTGAGGCTGATGACCTTATCCATTCCGGATCACCTCCATGGGGTCCAGCCTTGACGAGCGGCGGGCGGGGATCAGCGACGCCAGGGTTGCCGACAGCACCGCGACAATGGCGGACAGGGCGATGAAATCGGGATCGATGAACAGCGCGATGACCGGCGTGCCGTCCGGGTTGAGGGCGAATTTCGTAAAGGCGTACGCCAGGCCGAGACCCAGGGCGACCCCCAGGATGGCGCCGGCGATGCCCAGGATGAAGCCCTCCACCAGGAAAATCAGGCTTGCGTCCCGGTTACGGATGCCCATAGCTTTCAGAATCCCCAGCTGCTTGGATTTTTGCAGTACGGAGATGGCCAACACGCTGGCGATGGCCAGCACGACCGACACCAGCACGAACACCTGGATCATCAGGCTGGAGATGCTCTGGCCGTTGAGGCCGCTGAGCAGCTGCTCGTTCTGCGCCTTCCAGTTCTCCGTCTTCAGGCCTTCCGGCAAAAGTTTCTCGATCTCCCCGGCGATGACGTCGGCCGCGAAGGGGTCCTTCGCCTGCATCTCGATGGAGGTGACCCTGTTTACGTAGCTGAAGATGTCCTGCGCCAGCTTCAGGTCAGCGATGACCCAGCGGCTGTTGAGCGCGGCGGTTTTCAGGTCGTAGATCCCCGACACGCCCACGTCCCTCGTGCTGCCGCGCGGGGTGGCGACGGTGACGGTATCGTATGGCGCAATGCCCGCTTCTTCCGCCAGGTTGACGCCCAGGAGGACTTCGCCGCCGGCCGGCAGCGCGCCTGACACAAGCGCTTCGCTGAGGCGGTAGATGCCATCGGCTCTCGGGATGTCAAAGCCCCTCAGAAGGATGGGGAAATCCTTCCCGCCCACCCTCAGAAAGCCCGAGGCGTCCACCGCCGGGGACACGTGCACCGCGTCCGGATTGGTTTCCCCGATCTTTTTCACCAGCGCCTCATGATCCTCCACCACGCCGCCGCGTTCTCCGGGAACCACGGTGATCTGCGAGCTGCGGCCGATGGCGGTATCCACCAGTTCCTTCTGCAGGCCGGAGATCAGCGAGCCGATGAACACCTGCACCGATACGCCCACCGCGATGCCGACCGCGATCAGGACGGATTGCCCCTTGCTGGAGGACAGGAAGCGCCAGGCGATCCTGAAAGCCGTCTTCATCCTGCCGCCTCCTCGAGCGCCTTTATGGACGCGAACGAATTGACCGCGCCGTCGGCGCCGAAATCCCCTGCGTCTTTTCCCGTATGCGCCAACGCGCTGCCGCTCAGGAGCACCTTCATCCCCGGACGCTGCGCCTTGAGGGCGCCTATGACCGCGGGCAGCTGCGCGAGGTTGAGGTAATTGGTGACGCTCAGGGCCATGATGTCGGGTTTGAGGACCCTGGCCGCGTCAAGCAGCGTGTCCCGCGGCGTGTTGCAGCCGACATAAGCCACCTCATAGCCCAGGATCGTGAAAAAATCCGCCCCCATCCGGATGCCGATCTCGTGGTACTCCTCCTCCGGGCAGGCGAGCAGCGCCAGTTTGCCGTTGCCGGCGGGGCAGACCCTGCTGCGCTCCCTGAGCACGAAGGGAAAGGCTGCCTCCATCGCGGTGCGCACGATATAGGACATCATGTGCTCGCGCCATATCAGGCTGTCCTCCCTGTCACGGGGCACCAGGATCCGGTTGAGGGAAGGGGCCAGCACCTGTTCATACAGGGCGGGGACCGTCAGCTCGCCGCTCTCAAGCAGCGCGAGCGCGCAGGCGACCGCTCCTTCGCGGTCGTAGCGTTCCAGATGCGCGATGAAGGTCTCCAGCGGACCGTTCATTTCAGGGGGCATGGCGTCCTCCTTCTGACAATTCGATCCCAAGCCGCGGGGATTTGCGCGGCCGAAGGCCCGGCGGCGCGTTGTGCCTCAGGCCAGTTTGCCCAGCATGTCCGAAAGGTCGCGCTCGCGCCGCTTTTCGCCCCAGCAGACGACGGCGCCGGCTACGACCTCGCCGCCCTTTTCTCTGCAGAGTTTTTTCATCTGCCCGATCGCCTGGCTGCCGCCCATCCAGGGGAGGGGCAGCCGGTGGGTCACGAAGAGCCGGACCTTCTTGCCCTTCAGGGAAGGCAGCCCAGCCAGGTACGCCTTCATGGGCCCCGACAGGGAGAATCCCCAGACCGGCGAGGCGAACACCAGCTGGTCATAGGCTTCCGTCGCGGGCTTCTGCGTCAAGCGGACCCGGCTCCCATTCATCTCAGGCTTGGGATCGCTCACCTTGACCTCCAGCAGTTCGCATTCCCGGCCTTTGCTGCGCAGGGCTTCCAGCAGCTTTTGCGCGGCCTGCCTGGTGTTTCCCGTCTGCGAATAGACGATGATGGCTGTTTTCATTGCGTTCCTCCGGTGATCTGTTGCGGTCAGGCGGCCAGTGGGTGAATGCAAGGAACAATTGATTTTAGAAGCAGGTTTGGGCAATGTCAACCGGAATGGCCCGCGCGCCGCTGTTGACAGCCTTTCGCCGCCGGACGTATCATTGGGGCAATTCCCGGTGGCAGGCCTGCCTTTCCCGCGCGTTTTCCTTAAGACCCCTGCGGCCCTTTCCTTGTCTCCTGCCGGAAAGCGTCGGCGGCGTTCCGCATGGCCTTCCTTCGCGGCCTTCGCCGCCCGCGCGCGGTCGTCATGTTTTTTTGGGAGGTCCAGGATGAGCCTTGAAACGGATGTTCAGCGCATCGTGCGGGCCGCGCTGAAAGCCGCCCAGCCGGATACCGCGGTCGAAAAGGCGCTCGCCGTCGTCCGCTTTCCGGACCGGGGGCGCGTGCTGCTCGTCGCGGCGGGCAAGGCGGCCTGGCAGATGGCGAAGACGGCCTGTGCGCTGCTCGGCGGCCGCGTCGATGAGGGCGTCGTCATCACCAAATACGGCCACGCCCAAGGCAGCCTCCCCCGCGTCAGGGTGTTCGAGGCGGGGCACCCGGTGCCCGACGCGAATTCCTTCGCCGCCACCGCGGAAGCCCTCCGTCTCGTCAGCGGCCTTGGGAAAGACGACCGCGTGCTCTTCCTCCTGTCCGGCGGCGGCTCCGCCCTGTTCGAACAGCCGCTCATCCCCGGGGAGGAGCTGCGCGGCATCACCGGCCAGCTGCTGGCCTGCGGCGCGGACATCGTGGAGATCAACACCATCCGCAAACGCCTGTCCGCCGTGAAGGGCGGCCGCTTCGCGCAGCTGTGCGCGCCGGCGCGGGTGGAAGCGATCGTGCTATCGGACATCATCGGCGACCCGCTGGACATGATCGCCTCCGGCCCCGCCTATCCGGACAGTTCCACCTGCGCGCAGGCGCTTGCGATCGCGGAAAAATACGGCCTGCGGCTGTCTGCGGAGGCGGCGGCGTGCCTGAGGCGCGAGACCCCCAAAAGCCTTCAAAACGTGTCGTCCCAGGTAACCGGCAGCGTTCGGCAGCTGTGCGAGGCGGCCCGGACCGCCTGCGGGGAACTGGGCTACGCGGCGACCGTGCTGACCGCGAGCCTCAGCTGCCAGGCGCGGGAAGCCGGCTCCTTCCTGGGCTCCATCGCGGAGCATCACCAAGACGCGAAGCGCTCCCTTGCCTTCATCGCGGGCGGCGAAACGGTGGTGCGCCTGACCGGGAAAGGAAAGGGCGGGCGCAACCAGGAACTGGCCCTCGCGGCGGCCGCGAAGATCGGCGGCTTCCCCGGGACCGCCGTGTTTTCCCTGGGTTCCGACGGAACGGACGGGCCCACGGACGCCGCCGGGGGCTTTGCGGACGGGAACACCGCGCCCCGGCTGAAGGCGCTGGGCATCGACATCTCAAGGGTCCTTGACGACAATGACGCCTACCACGCGCTGAAGGAAACGGACGGGCTGATCATCACAGGCCCGACCGGGACCAATGTGAACGACCTGTCCGTGCTGCTCATCAGGCGGCAGGAGGAGGGCCCAGGGTTTCCAGTCTGACCGACGGGGCCGGGAAGGCCCCGAAAAAGGAGGAGGCTGCCATGCAGAAACACGAATACACCTGGATCCAGTGCCCCCTGGACCCGGACGCCACCGTGCATGACAAGCTCAGGAGCGTGGAGCCCCTGTTTCACAAAATCAACGACGCCGGCCTCAACGGCTGGAGGCTCACCAGCGTGACCCCCATCGAGGAAAGACAGGAAGGCCGGGAGATCCACACGCTGTTCACATTTGAAAAGGAGGAAGGGCAGCGCCCCCGCTGAACCCTCCCGGGCTCAGCCCACCGGCAGAACAGCGGCCGACCCCGGCAGCGCGATGGGGGGGAAGCCCGCGAAGCCGGTCAGCTGCAGCGCGATCACGGCCGCGCCGACCGCGGCGACATACAGCGCGAACCTGAAAAACGAGACGCGCTCGATCAGCCTGAGCATGTACCGGATGGCCAGCCAGCCGCTGACCGCCGCCAGGGCGACGCCGACGAGGACGTCCGTTCCAAGCAGCGCGTCAAGCCCGCCGGTGTCCGCGGCGCCCTTCACTTCCACGGCGAAACTGGCCAGGATCGCCGGCGCGCTCATCATGAAGCTGAAGCGGACCGCGGCAGTCCGGCCAAGGCCGCCCGCGACCCCGCCCAGCAGCGTGGAGCCGCTGCGGCTGACGCCCGGCAGCATCGCGACGGACTGGAAGGCGCCCATCAGCAGCGCCCGCGGGGCGGTGACGTCGCCGGAGCGCCCGCTGTGCCTCCCGCGCCCGCCAAGAAGCTGGATGAGGCACAGGAACAGCGCGGTGACCAGGAAGGCGATCCCCAGGAACCAGCCCGTGAAGAAGGAATCCAGCAGGTCCCCAAGCAGGAGTTTGACGGCAAGCGCCGGCAGCGAGGCGACGAAAAGCATCAGCAGCGTGCGGTCCCTGACGGGATGCCGCAGCATGCGGACCCAGTCTTTCCAGAACGCCGCGGCGACGGCCACCAGCGTCCCGAAGTGGAGCATCACGATCAGCGCCAGCGAGGACAGGCCGCCGGCGTCATAGCCTGCCAGCGCAAGCAGCTTTTCCGCGACCATCAGGTGGCCGCTGGACGAGATCGGAAGAAACTCGGAGATCCCCTGGACGATCCCCAGGACCGCGGAAAAAAGCGTCTGAAGGCCCATGCGCCGCTTCCCCCTTCCGCGAACAAGCGGCCCAAGGGCCGCCGCGCCGCATCAGGGCACATTATAGCCCCGCGCCCGGGCGCCGTCCAGACGCGCGCGTCAATGCCCTCTGCGGATCAACGCGGCGTACGCCTCCCCGCGGCGGCTGACGGATACGAGGGTGTCCCCCCGCTCGAGCGCCCAATCGGCGATGCCTCGGGGGAAGCCGGGGTCGTCGGCGAGGACTTCGGCAAGCTCCCCGTCCCCGATCCGCCCCAGGGCTTCGAGCGTTTTCGCGAATACCGCCGGGCACTTGAGCCCGGTACAGTCCGTCCGCAGCGCGACGGCGGGCGCGTCGTCACGCGCAGCCGCAGCGCCCTTGCGCGCGGGATGGGTGGCGTAATAGAAGCTGATGCCCCCCGGATAGACCTTCACACGGCTGAAGCCGAGTTGATGCAGGATCCGTGCCGCGTTGTAGGCCCGTACGCCCACCGCGCAGACCACGACGATCTCCCGGCTGCGGTCCAGGGTCCCCGCCCGCTGCCGCAGCTCTCCCAGCGGGATATGCACGGAGCCCGGCAGCGTGTAGGCCCGGTATTCCTGTTCCTCCCGCACGTCCAGCACGACGCGGTCCTCCCTGGGCAGGTCCAGCGCGTCCCAGTCCGCGAAGGACACCCTGCCCGCCAGGAGGTTCTCCGCCATGAAACCCGCCATGTTGACCGGGTCCTTCGCCGAGGAATAGGGAGGCGCGTAGGCCATTTCCAGGTCCTTGAGGTCCGGCGCGGAAGCGCCCAGCCGCTGGGCCACCGCAAGGGTGTCGATACGCTTGTCGACGCCTTCCCGGCCCACGGCCTGCGCGCCGTAGATCTTCCCCCCGTCCGCGGAGAAGATCAGCTTGAGCGTCAGGGGCTTCCCTCCCGGATAATAGCCCGCGTGTGAGTTCTGGGTGATGAGGACGGATAAAAAATCCTTCCCGCGCTGAAGGCCCCGTCGGACGAGGGCCTTTTCGCTCAGGCCGGTGGCCGCGGCCGTCAGGCTGAACACCTTGACGATGCTGCTGCCCTGTGTGCCCCTGTAGCGGGAAGAGCCGCCCGCGATGTTGTCCGCGGCGACGCGCCCCTGCTTGTTCGCGGGCCCCGCCAGCGGGATCATGGCGCGCTCGCCCGTCACGAAGTCGCGCACCTCCGCGGCGTCGCCCACGGCATAGATGGATGGGTCGGAGGTCCGCATGAAGTCGTCCGTCACGATGCCGCCGGAAGCGTTGACCGCAAGCCCCGCCTCCCTGGCCAGCGCGCCGTTGGGGCGGACGCCGATGGACAGGATGACCAGATCGGCGGTGATCTCCCTGCCGCTTTTCAGGCGCACCGCGACGTCCCTGCCCGAATCGCGGAAGGAATCCACCCCGTCGCCCAGAAAGAGCGAGACCCCCTGATCATGCAGGTGGCCCTCCAGCAGCCGGGCCATCTCGGGATCCAGGGGGGCCATGACCTGCGGCAGCATCTCCACAAGCGACACGGAAAGGCCGGCGTGGCGCAGGTTTTCCGCCATCTCCAGGCCGATGAAGCCGCCGCCCACCACGACGGCGGAGCGTGCCTTCTCCTCCCTGATGAAGGCGCGGATGCGGTCCGTGTCCGGCACCGTCCAGAGCGTCATCACGCGCGCGGACTCCCTGCCGGGGATGGGCGGCGTCAGCGGCGACGACCCCGGGGCCAGCACCAGCGCGTCGTAGCGCTCCTCGTAGCTCTTCCCCGTGTCCAGGTCTTCGACCAGCACGCTCCCTGACTGCCGGCGGATGGCCTTGACCTCATGGCGCGTCCGGACGTCCACACGGTATTTCTGCCGCATTTCCTCCGGAGTCACCAGCAGCAGCGCCGCCCTGTCTCGGATGACGCCGCCCACATGGTAGGGCAGGCCGCAGTTGGCGTAGGAGATGTATTCGCCCCGCTCGAACAGGACGATCTCCGCCTCCTCGTCCAGCCTCCGCAGCCGGGCCGCCGTGCTCGCGCCCGCGGCCACGCCTCCGACGATCAGCACCTTTTTCCCCATCGTCCGGTCCTCCCCTGCGATTTCGGCGCGGCGCCCGCGCCCGTACAAAGAGGGATTATATCCGCGCGGGGCCCTTCCCAAACGCGCGGCCGGGATCAGCTTGATGCTCCGCTATTTTTCGTTCAGGTCGCCGAAGAGCCCGTCGATCTCCTTTTCGTCAAGGGCGCGGGCGCTCTTTTTGGACGCGGCCGCCGTCATCGTCCCCACCCGCCTCTCGATAGAACTGCGCAGCAGGCGTTCCGTCGGGATGCCGCGCATCAGGAAAAACAGCTCTGGCTGCTCGTCCAGCCGCGCGCCCACGCCGCAGAGCACCGCGGCCACATGCTTGCACATCCCGGCGTAGTCCGGGCAGCTGCAGGAGAAATGGATCTCCCTCGGAGAGGGGAAAAGCCCCATCTTCCTGTCGGCGAACAGTTCCGCCAGCTCCGCGGGGAACGATCCGGACAGGAGGTCCTCCAGCGCGGCGATGCGATCCGCGCAGAACTTCCCGATGCTTTCCAGCCTCCTGGCCGGCAGCGCGTCAATCAGGACGGTGACGTCGTAGGGCGCGATGCGCGAGCCCTGAACGATCGCTTCGATCATGTTGGCTGACAGCTTCAGGTCCAGCACCATGCCGTTGGCCACATAGCTGCGCCCGCGCGAGAGGCGGTTCCAGTAGTCCGCGTAGGCCTGCAGGTTGTCGAGCCACGCCTTTCCCCACCAGCTCCTCGCGATGGTCCGGCCGCTGATCGCGACGGGCGAGAGGACGGCCCCCTTTTTCGAAAGCTTCGCGGCGCTTTTCACGGCCTTGGCCTTCAGCTCCGCCACGGTGGGCGGTGAGTAATACTCCGATCTCATTCAGGCTGCCCCTCCTTTTCCCTTGACCGCTTTTTCGGCTTTGCGAATGGTTTTTTGCGCCTGCTTCATGGGGGACTCATCCTCCTCAAGACGGAACAGCTGCCGCAGCGCGTCGGGGGACAGTTCCGTCAGCGCGCCCTGCGCGTCGAAGCTGAGCACTTCCCGGCTCAGCGCCTGCTTCCCGGCGATCAGGCTGTCGATCTTCTCCTCCACCGTGCCCCTGACCACCATCTTGTATACCATCACGTTGCGCTTCTGACCGATGCGGAAGGCGCGGTCGGTGGCCTGGTTCTCCACGGCGGGGTTCCACCAGCGGTCAAAGTGGATGACATGGCTGGCCGCGGTCAGGTTCAGCCCCACGCCGCCCGCCTTGATGGAGAGCACCATGTAGGGAGGACCGCCTTCGCCGTTGAACGCGTCCACCATCTTCTGGCGTTCCCTGACCGGCGTGCCGCCGTGCAGCAGGAAGCCGCCGCAGCCGAAGATGTCCCGCAGGGCGGCGTCCAGCGGCGCGCAGATCTCGCGGAACTGCGTGAACACCAGGACCCGCTCGCGCTTTTCCCGGATGGTCTCGCAGATCTCCCCAAGCAGCGCCATCTTTCCGCTTTCCTCTGGCAGGAAGGCGGTCTGCCCCAGATACTGGTCGCCATGGTTGCAGATCTGCTTGAGTTTCAGCAGCGTGCTCAGCACCAGCCCTTTGCGCCCGATGCCTTCCGTCTGGTCGAGGGCTTCAGAGGCCTCGCGCACGACTGCCTGATACAGCGCCGCCTGCCTGCCTGTCAGGGCCGCGTAACGCGTGACCTCTACCTTGTCGGGCAGGTCCGCGATGACGCTGCGGTCCGTTTTCAGCCTTCGGAGCACAAAGGGGCTGATGGTACGGCGCAGATCGGCGTAGCGGACCGTGTGTTCCTCCAGCTGCCCGCAGAAGCGCTTGAACTCCGTCCTGCTGCCCAGGAGTCCCGGGTCGAGGAAGTCAAACAGGGACCACAGGTCGGACAGGCGGTTTTCGATCGGCGTGCCGGTCATGGCCACTCGGACGGCGCATTTGAGCTTTTTGACGGCCCTTGTCTGCTGCGCCCCGGGGTTCTTGATGGCCTGCGCCTCGTCGAGCGCCACCAGGTCCCAGGACGCCCCGGCGATATCGGGATTGGCGCGGACCTGTCCATAGGTCGTCAAATTGACTTCCACGCGGGAAGGATCTTCCAGCGCCTGCCTGACGCGCGCCGGCGCTCCGGTCAGGGTGCGCAGGGACAGCTGCGGCGCGAAGCGCGCCAGTTCATTCTGCCAGTTGCCGATCAGCGAGGCCGGCACGACGATCAGCGCCGAAAACGGCCCCTTCTCACGGAGGCTGCAGAGCAGCGCGATCAGCTGCACCGTTTTGCCCAGCCCCATGTCGTCCGCCAGGCACACGCCGAGCTTCAGCTGGCTGGCCAAAGCCAGCCACTGGTATCCCATCTGCTGGTAGGGGCGCAGCTGCGCCAAAAACCCGCCGCCCGGCGCGGGCAAAGGGTGCAGCGCAGGTTCCAGCAGCCGCGCCCGCAGTCCCGCCAGCCACTCGCCATGGCTGTATTGGACGCCTTCCGCGTCCCCGGCCTCCGCGCCCGCCTCGCTCTGGAGGCGCAGGGCGTCCAGCAGGCTGAGCGCGCCGCGGGACTGCTGTTCCATCAGCGCCAGCAATGCGCGCAGGCGCCCGTGGTCCACCTCCACCCAGCGGCCCTTGAGCAGGCGCAGCCCCTCCGCCTCCGCGAGCAGCTGCCGGAGTTCCCCGCGGGTCAGCTCCTCGCCGTCCACGCAGACCCGGGCGTCAAAATCAAGCAGCGTTTCCAGCCCGAGCGCCGAGGGCGCTTTGGCTCCGATGCGGATGGTGAGCGCGGGCCGCTGCGCCTTCCTGTGCCACCAGCCCGGGACGCGGCACCAGATGCCGCACTGCTCATAGATCGGGATCTCCTTGAGGAATGCGTAGGCCTCGTCCGCCGTGAGCCGGATGGCGTGGAACAGGTCGCCGCTGCGCAAAAGCCCGCCGATCAGCGCGCTTTGCTCTGCCGCGCGGCTCACCTGGGAGAGCAGCTTCATCATGGAGGGGAGAGAGTCCCTGTACAGTTCCGCCGCCCTTTGCAGCGGCAGCTGCTGCACCCTTTTCCCGTCCGGCGTCCCCGCCGCGAAGGTGGCCATGAACGCGAACGGCGCAGCTTCCTCTCCTTTGCGGTTCTCGACCAAATGGAAATACACCCGGCCGTACATCACCTCGTCGGGATTCTTGCGCCTCAGGTAATCCTCGGCGCTGCAGCGGCTTTCGGCGATTTCCCGCCGGAACGCCGCGCACAGGCGGTCCCAGAAGCTGCGGAACCAGCCTTCGTCCAGATATTCCTGGCCCAGCGCAAAGGGCCGGGCGGCCTGCGCTTCCAGAAGGAAGCTTTCCGGGCAGGGCAGGTCCGTGTTCTCCCGCAGGAACTCCATTTCGCCCAGCTTCAGGCGAAGCGCCTTGACAAAGTCCCTGGACAGGGCGATCAGGTACCTGGCCGGCAGGGAGTAGCTTTCCCCCTCCCGCAGCGCCTTTTCCGGGACAAACCCGCTGTCATACAGCGCGGCCCAGGGGTCGGTCAGGAACCTCTGCAGTTCAGCCTCCGGCGCTGCAGCCCCCGGCGCGGCCCGCGCCTCTCCCGCCGGCGGGCCGTCCGCCAAAGCGTCTTCCAGTTCGAAGACGACGCCGTCCCGTTTGAAGCGGCAGCCGAGGCGGCAGGCCCGCCCGGGATCCCGCGGGGGCGTTGCGGCAGGCGTTTCCAGTTTTTTCACGGCGCCCAATCCGGCTATCGCCTCCTTGTGACAGATCGACGGGACTGTATCATGAAACAGCCCGGAATTCCACCTGCGATGTCCCCGGGCTTCCCCGCCGCCGCGGGACAGGCGTCCCGTTTGGTGGTATCCTGTCCTCACGCGTACGTCGGACGGGCGCCCGCGTCCCAGAGGGGACGGCGCCGGCCGTACGGGAAAGGAAGGGGTATGCAGCCCATCTGTGTGATCGGCAGCCTCAATGTGGACCTGACGGTGACGCTGCCGCGCTTCCACCTTCCCGGGGAAACCATCACCGGGACGGCGTTCAACACCTACGCGGGCGGCAAGGGAGGCAACCAGGCGGTCGCCGCAGCCCGGCTCGGCGCGGCCGTGGCGATGGTGGGCAAGCTTGGAAACGACGGCAACGGCGCCTTCTACCGGCATACGCTCCAGGGCCACGGCGTCGGCCTGTCCGGGGTACTCACGGCCCCGGAGGCCCCCACGGGCGTCGCCCTGATCGAAGTGGACGCCGCCGGGGAGAACCGCATCGCCCTGGTCCCGGGCGCCAACGCCCTCGTGGACCGGGCGCAGATCGACAGCCTGGGGCCGCTGCTTCAAAAACACCGGATCTTTCTGCTGCAGCTCGAGATCCCCATGGATGTCACCGTCTATGCCGCGGACCTGCTGGGGAGCCGGGGAGGGACGCTGCTCCTGGATCCCGCGCCGGCCGTTCCGCTGCCCGAGGGGCTGTACGGGCACGTGGACTGCCTGACGCCCAACGAGACCGAGCTTGCGCTGCTCAGCGGCCTGCCCGCCGGCAGCCCGGAGGAGGCCGAACAGGCGGCGAGGGCGCTTTTGCGCCGCGGCGCGAAAGCCGTGCTCGCCAAGCTCGGGGGCAAGGGCTGCCTCTATGTGGACGGGGAACGGACGCTGCGCGCGCCGGGCTTTCAGGTAGACGTCGTGGACACCACCGCCGCGGGGGACAGCTTCAACGCGGGCTTCGCCGTCGCGCTCGCGATGGACTGGCCCCTTGAAGAGGCGCTGCGCTTCGCCAATGCCGTGGGCGCCCTCTCCACCACGGGAAAGGGCGCCCAGGCCGCGATGCCCACCATGGCGCAAGCCCTCGCCTTCCTCAGGGAGAAGTCGGGCGGGCGGGCCCTTCCTCCGGTTTGACCTTTTCCCCCCAGGCCCCCAGGAACCAGGCCGCGGCGAAGCCCGCAGCGGCGATCGCGAGGCACAGCAGGCCCTGGCCGAGGCCGGCGTATTCGCGGGGGATGATGAGCAGGGTGGAGGCCAGCACCAGGCCGATGATGGCGTGCGAGGCGACGCCGTAATGCGTTTCGAACAGGCGGCTGATGAGCCTGGCGAACACGAAGGCGACCAGGGCAATGCCCAGCAGCAGCGGCACGATGACCTTGAGGTCCATGTCCCCCACGCCGCCCATGATCTGGTCGTAGAGCCCGAAAAACAAAAGGATCGAGGAGGAGCTGAGCCCCGGCACCACCAGGCTGAAGCCCCAGACGACGCCGCTCAAAAAGCTCCAGAACAGGTTGATTGGGATGTCCAGGCCCGCGACCGACTCAAGAACCAGCAGAAAGGCGAACAGCAGCGCGAAGCTGAGTGCCAGCGCGATGTGGTCCCTCTTTTCGCGGCCGAACTTCCCGGCGCTTTTGTACAGCATCGGCAGCGTGCCCAGGATCAGTCCCACGAACAGGGAGACCGGGTAGGGGGAACCACCCGAGAACAGCAGGTCCATGAGCTTGGCGAAGCCCCAGAAACCCAGGGCCACGCCGATGACCACGGGAATGAAGAACCGGAGCTGTTCCTTCAGCGCGCGGAAGGGATGGGACAAAAAATCCATCATCGGCCGGTAGATGCCGAACACCACGCACAGCACGCCGCCGCTGACGCCCGGGAGGATCGCCCCGCCGCCGACCAGCGCGCCCTGCAGCGCGCGCAGAATCCAGGCCCCCGGCCCGTTCCGGTATTGAACGGGCTTGCCGCTTGTTTTTCCTCGGTTTTCCGGCATAGGCACCTCCAGACAAATCGAATGCGGTGATTGTACCACAGT
>CAZLYF010000026.1:23431-24829 GCA_964563725.1 uncultured Oscillospiraceae bacterium | reverse complement strand
GGATCCTCCTGAGCTTCGGGCCGGGGCAGGGTCCGGAGTGCTCGGGGCCTTGCGTGCCCCGCAGAGGAAGCCCGTCAGCGCCGCGTCGGCGGCGCTCCAGCGGCGTCAGCTTGGATCACCAGACGATATTGTCCCTCTTGAAATCGCCTGCAAAGACCTTCTCGTCCAGCAGGATGGTCAGGCTGACCACCGCATCTTCGTTGTCGATATTTTTCGCGATCTGGCGGATGAGCGTCAGGGCGTCCGCGGGGACCTCCTCCTCCCAGTCCGCGCTTTTCCCCAGATGCCCGAACGCTTCCTTGAAAAATGCCATCACCTCGCGCGAGGTGTCGCACCACGCTTCGACATTGATGGTCGTCTCCAGAAGGTCGGAGTCGTCCGTGCCGATGCCATCCGGCAGCACGTCCACCGGCAGCAGGTCCAGGTCCGTTCCGTCCGGCAAACCGAGCCTGTTGAGGATATCGCAGCGCATCGAAGCCATGGCGTCCAGCAGATTCTGTTCCTCAGGCGCGCAGACGAAGGCATTTTCCTTGTACTATTCCTGGCAGGTGTTGGTGATCAGCGCGAAAAACACCGTTCTCCCCTCCCGGATCATCGTTGACGGGTCCGCGGCGACAGGGCAGTCCCCAGGTTCACTATCCCGATACCCAATCCGCTTTACACAGCTTAAGCCCTCACGGTCGTCGAATCAAAACTGAAAACCCGCCCGCGCAAACGTGAACGTCCCGTCCCGTTTTTCCGGCCGGACGCGCCGCGCAGGCGAAGGAAGAGGTCAGCCGTGGGCGGCCGGAGGGGTCATGGAACAGCTGATCTCGATCCCGCTGTCCCTCATGTACCCGGCGCCCCAGTCGTACATGGCGGCGAGGATCGGCTGAAGACTTCTGCCAAAGTCTGTCAGGGAATACTCCACCTTGGGCGGCACGACGGGGTACACCCTGCGTGCGAGAAGCTGGTCGCATTCCAGTTCCCGCAGCTGCTGGGTGAGCATCTTGGGGGTGGCCAGGGGGATCAGCCTGTGCAGCTCACCGTGGCGCAGGGTTCCCCCGATGAGGTGCCAGAGGATAAGCGCCTTGTATTTGCCGCCGATCAGGCGCAGCGTCGCGTCCACGGGGCAGTTGAGTCCGGAATTCCCGCATTTCATGGTCCTGTCCCCTCCATAGTTTCTATTTTGATAGTATAGCACATATTAGTGTGTACTTGTATATTTGTCCATAAGAGTGCCATAATGGCGTGAGAGCCGCGGCGCGCCATCGGCAGAAGCGGCTTTCAGGGAACGGGAGGCCCGCTTATGGATCAAAAGATATTGAGCATCAGGGGCATGACCTGCGCGGCCTGCGCGCAAAGAATCGAGAAGACGGTCCGCAAACTGCCGGGCGTCGGGCAGGCTTCAGTGAACCT
>CAZLYF010000026.1:0-23421 GCA_964563725.1 uncultured Oscillospiraceae bacterium | reverse complement strand
TGGCCAGCGAGAAGCTGTTTGTGGAATATGACGGGGAGAGCCTGCCGCTGGCCGCGGTCAAAGAAGCCGTCAGCAGGATCGGCTACGAGGTGGTGGAAAGGACGGAGGCGAGCACGGTCACCATCCCCATTGGCGGCATGACCTGCGCGGCCTGCGCCCAGCGCATCGAGAAGGCGATCGGGAAGCTGGACGGCGTTGACAGCGTGTCCGTGAACCCCGCGACCGAAAAAGCCACGGTCGTCTACCATCCGCAGACGGTGCGGGCGTCCGCCATCAGGCAGACGATCGGGAAAACCGGATACAAGGCGCTGGAGGCATTAAGGACCGACGCGGCCGACGGGGACAGGGCCCGCAAGCGCAGGGAGATCCGATCGCTGTGGACGAAGTTCATCGTGGCGGCGCTGTTCTCGCTGCCGCTTTTGTATATCGCGATGGCGCCCATGCTCACCTTCGCGCGGCTGCCCTTCCCCCGCGGGCTGGAGCCGATGAGGTACCCGCTGGCCTACGCGCTGATCCAGCTGATGCTGGTCGTTCCGGTCATCGGCGTGGGCTACAGGTTTTACACGGTCGGGTTCAAGGCGCTGGCGCGCAGAAGCCCCAACATGGACTCGCTGATCGCCATCGGCACGGCTTCCGCGGTCCTTTACAGCCTGTACAATACCTGGCAGATCTCAAGAGGCGCGTTTGGCGCGGTGGAGTCCCTCTACTTTGAGACGGCCGGCGTCATCATCACCCTGATCCTGCTGGGCAAGTCGCTGGAAGCCGTCTCAAAGGGCCGCACCGGCGAGGCGATCAGGAAACTGATGGGGCTCGCGCCGAAGACGGCGATCATCCTTCAACATGGCGAAGAAAAGGAGATCCCCATCGACGAGGTGGAGATCGGGGACGTCGTCGTAGTGAGGCCCGGCGCGAAGATCCCCGTCGACGGCACGGTGCTTGACGGCCAGACGGCCATCGACGAATCCATGCTGACAGGCGAGAGCATGCCGGTGGACAAAAAGGCCGGGGACAGCGTGTACGCCGCGACGCTCAACTCAAACGGGACCCTCCGCTTCCGCGCCGACAGGATCGGCAGCGAAACGGCGCTGGCGCGGATCATCAAGCTGGTGGAGGACGCGCAGGGCTCGAAGGCCCCCATCGCCAAGATGGCCGATATCGTGTCGGGTTACTTTGTGCCGATCGTCTTCGCCATCGCGCTGGCCGCCGGAGTGGCGTGGTATGTCGCGTCGCGGGACCTTGAGTTCGCGCTTTCCATCTTCATTTCCGTGCTGGTCATCGCCTGCCCCTGCGCGCTCGGCCTGGCGACGCCCACCGCGATCATGGTCGGCACCGGAAAGGGCGCGGAGAACGGCATCCTGGTCAAGGGCGGGGAGGCGCTTGAGACCGCGCACAAGGTCAACGCCATCCTGCTTGACAAAACCGGTACCCTCACCCAGGGCCGGCCGACCGTGACGGACGTCCTTCCCGGCGAACAGATCCAGGCCGATGAGCTGCTGCGGGTCGCGGCAGCGGCGGAAAAGCGTTCCGAGCATCCCCTGGGGCAGGCCATCGCGCAATACGCGCGGGACAAAGGGATCCGGCTGCCGGAGGCGGAAGGGTTTCTGGCGGTCACGGGGCGCGGCATTGAAGCGGAGATCGATCATGTCAAAATTCTCGTCGGAAACCGCAAGCTGATGGACGAGCGCGGCATCGATATGGCGAAGTGGGAGGGGGTCTCCGACCGGCTCGCCTCCGAGGGCAAGACGCCGATGTACGCGGCGCTGGACGGCAGGCTCGCCGGTATCATCGCCGTAGCAGACGTATTGAAGCCCGGCAGCAGAGCCGCCGTTGAGCGCCTGCGCGGCATGGGGATCGAAGTGGTCATGATCACCGGCGACAACCGTAAAACCGCCGCCGCCATCGCAAGGCAGGCCGGCATTGACAGGGTGCTGGCCGAGGTGCTCCCGGAGCACAAGTCCCATGAAGTCAGAAAGCTTCAGGGCGAAAAGAGGATCGTAGCCATGGTCGGCGACGGGATCAATGACGCGCCGGCGCTGGCGCAGGCCGACATCGGCATCGCGATCGGTTCCGGAACGGATGTGGCGATGGAGTCCGCGGACATCGTGCTGATGCGAAGCGACCTGATGGACGTCCCGACCGCCATCGACCTGAGCCGCAGGACGATCCGCAACATCAGGCAGAACCTGTTCTGGGCTTTTGGATACAATGTGATCGGCATCCCCATCGCGGCGGGGGTCCTGCGCCTGTTCGGCAGCCCGCTGCTCAACCCGATCTTCGCCGCCGCCGCCATGAGCCTCAGCTCCGTTTCCGTGCTGACCAACGCGCTGCGCCTGAAAGGAAAAAAACAGCGATGACAAGAACCGCATTGCGCGTGGACGGCATGTCCTGCGAACACTGCGTGAAAGCAATCAAAACCGCGGTCGGGGCGCTTCCGGGCGTGGGCAGCGTGTCCGTGGATCTAAAGGCCAAAGCCGTTGCGGTCGAATACGACCCCAGCCAAAGCCCATTGGACAGGATCAAGGCCGAAATCGAGGACCAGGGGTACAGCGTGGCCGGCTAGGAAGGCGAGGGGAGCCGCGATGCCGGCGGCTTTCCGTTGCCGGGTTGGCGGCCTTGGTCCATCGCATGTCAGCGATGCTATTCCGAGGCGAGGGATCAAACGCATAATTTATCTACGTAAATATTGATTTTTGTGTTGACATTAGTGCCGATATGGGCATATTATGAACGTGCGGATCAAAAAACTGAACCCGTCAGGAGGGGAAACATGAGCCAGCTGTCTATTGCAGGCATCGTGAACGCAATCGTGCCGATATCCCGGTTCAACCGCGGCGAGGCCAACAAAATTTTCGAAGAAGTAAAAGCCGGCGGCAGCAAGGTCGTGATGAAAAACAACAGTCCGGCATGCGTGCTGCTGTCCCCGGAAAGATATGAGGCGATGATCGAGATGCTTTCGGACTACATGCTCTTCATGGAAGCGGAAAGGCGCATGGCGGGAACGGATCAGGAGGACCTGCGCACCCATGAAGACGTGATGCGTGAATTTGGCATGACGCAGGCGGAGCTGGACGCTGTCGACGTGGATATCGGGTAGGAGAACGGTGATGTCCTGGCGAATTTTGTACATCCAGGAAGCGCTGAAGGATCTGAAACGCCTGGATCCATTCAACCGGAAACTCATTCTCAAGTCCATTGAAAAAACAGCGGAACGGCCGCTTCCGCGCCCGGATGGGATCGGGAAGCCCCTGGGGAACCATCCGGGCTCAAAACTGAGCGGGTATTTAAAAATAAAACTGAGGGACCTCGGTTACCGGGTCGTGTACAAACTTGAAACGCGGAATTCCGAGATGATCGTCCTTGTCATTTCGATACGCGACAATGATGATGTTGATCAGGAAGCCGAACGCCGCGCAAAACGGATGAAAATCCAATCAGAAGGGAACGAATGACGTCATGGGGTTTCTTCCCATTCAGTGATATTTGCCGTTTCCATTCAGTGGTTTTCAGGACAAGCGCCCGGACGCGCCGCTTTTCGCCTTTTCCGGCGGCCTGAGCCCGAACAGCCCGAACAGTTCGTCTTCCGTCAGCCTTTGGCGCAGGTCGATGCTGATGTCGTCGACGATTTCGTTGAACAGCCTTTGCTTGCTTTGGAGGATGTCGCGGATGCGTTCCTCGATGGTGTCCCTGATGACGTATTTGTACACATGGACCGTGTGGGCCTGGCCAAGCCTGTGCGTCCTGTCTTCCGCCTGTCGCTCGACGGCGGGGTTCCACCATCGGTCAAAGTGGAAGACATAGGAGGCGCTCTGCAGGTTGAGGCCCTGGCCACCCGCGCGCAGCGAAAGCACGAGCGCCTTGTGGCGCTTGTCCCCCGCGAAGGCCGCGACCGTCTCCTGCCGCTGCGGCTGCGGCATGTCGCCCGTGTACAGCAGGGGGTCCATCCCCCGCAGCCGGTCCGCGATGGCCCTCGCGCCGAACACGGGGTCCGTGAACTGCGAAAAAATGAGCGCCCTGTAGCCTTCCGCGTCCAGGGTGGCGAGACGTTCAGCCATGTCGTCAAACTTGACCGAATCGCCGTCCGCGGGCGAGAAATTGCAGATCTGCTTGAGCCTCATGATCAGCGCGAGCACATGCTCCACGCGCAGGAGGGGTCCGTGCTCCCGAAGCTGGATCACGCCCTCCCGTTCCGCGCGTTCATACGCCCTGCGCTGGGGTTTCTGCATCGCAAGGGTAATCTCTTTTTCCACCTTGGGGGGCAGCTGGGTCAGCACGTCCCCTTTTTTTCGGCGAAGCTGCATGTCCCGGTGGGCTTCCCTGAGCTTTGACCCGGGAGAGTAACGCGGGCCGGACTCCCCGCTTTTGAGCGGGGCCAGGAATTCCATCACGGACGCGAGGTCGTCCTCCGTATTTTCAAGCGGCGTTCCCGTCAGCGCCCAGGCCCTGTCCCGCAGCAGAAGCTTGCACTTCCTGCTGATCGCGGTGTCGCGGTTCTTGATCCTGTGCGCCTCGTCCAGCGTCACGACATCCCAGACGCGCCGCCGGGGCGGGGACTGGAGATTGTCCGTGCAGTCGGAGCGAAAGGTTTCATAGCTCGTGAGCGTGATGTGGGCAGGCGCGGCCCACTGCCACACGCGCTCCGAAACGGGCCCGTACACGGTGGACACCCTCAGCTCCGGCGCCCAGCGGTGGATCTCGTTCCTCCACTGGATGACGAGGCCGGCGGGGACGATGAGCAGCGCGCAGCGGATCACCCTCTGCAGGAACAGGATGCGAAGCGCGCCCAGCGCCTGGACGGTCTTGCCAAGCCCCATGTCGTCGGCCAGCAGCAGGGCGGAAGAGGAGATCAGCGTCTGGATCCCGTCCAGCTGATAGGGAAACAGCGTCTCCGGCCATGTGAGCGGCCCCCCTGCCGAAAGCAGCACCGACGCCGGCGGCTGCAGCAGGCGCAGGAGCCGCGTGCGCAAAGGCACGGCGGGCGGCGTTCCGCCCGAAGACGGGCCGTCCGCCCGCTCCGGCGCCCGCAGCGCCTTCCTTGGATAGCGGAGCTCTTCGCCTTCCCTGCGCGGGCGGGCAGGCCAGCTTTCGGCTGCCGCTCCGTCCCGGCGGCGCCCGGCTTCGTCGCTCAGGTCCACGCTTTTCGCCCTGGGCGCCGCCTCGCATCCGGGCATTTTGCCGGGCACGGGGGACTCCGGCGCCGCGAAGGGGAGGCCGGCGGCGGGCACAGGGCCGAATCGCCGGGCGCAATGCGCCGGGCCGGAAGCGAAACCCGCGAGGGCCTTGGCCGGGCCGGGCGGAGGCTCGGCGAGCGTCAGCGCCCGCGGCGCGAGGACCACGCGCCGCGGGGACCGGCCACGCCGGCCGGTCAGGCGCAGCCTTCGCCAGGCAGTCCCGGCGCCCGGCGCGGGCGCCGCGGCCGGACGCCTATCCATCCAGATCCGGAAGGGCGAAGGCTTCCTTCAGTCCGATCGTCACGCGCTCAAACGGCTCGTTGAGCAAACCGCGGGAGGCCAGCGCCGCCGCCAGGGCGCCGGCGGGCGAAGCGCCGTCGGGCGCATGAGGGATCCAGATGCCGGGGCACGCGCCCGCTCCGGGTCCGCCGCCTTGCGCGGGAGCGTCCGCCGCGTCCTCCCCGCCAACCAGGCAGACGGGAACGGAGGGATGCATATCCTCGGCAAACAGCCGCCCGTCCGTTTCTTCCCGCAGGCACAACAGCAGGAGCGGGGAAACCGAACAGCCTTCAAACAGCGTCCGGAGGAGCTGCCTGGCCGCGAAGCGCTGCGCGTCGCCCTTCCTCCACAGGAAGGAGTGGCGGATTTCCATGCTGTTGTACACAAACTCCACAGGCTCTCCGCGCGCGTTGACGCACAGCAGGGCGGCCAGAAAGCGGTTCGTGCCCGGTTGGCGCAGGATACGAAAATAGGCGGCGCTGCCAATCTCCGCCAGCCCTTCAGGATCGCGGAACCCGATGGGCACGGTCAGTCTCCCCCGAATCCGGACCAGGGCAGGCCTGCCTCGCCGGGATCCTCCTCCCCGGGGGCTTCCAGTTCCGCATCCTCCTGAATGCCGGGGGTCAGCGCTTCCGTCTCGATATCCGGCCGGTATCCCGGCGCCAGCCGCATCAGGTCCCACTCGGTGATCCAGCCGCGGATGTACTGCCTCATGCGGGTGCTTGTGGCGTACGATGCGTTTTCAAGGGGAGGGGGCGCCCAGCCGTACGCGCTTCCGTAGATCTCCCTCACCTTTTCGTAGGTCGCCGCGATATCGGACTTGCTCAGCGCCTTCAGGTTGACCACGTCGCCGCGCAGCGCCTTGATGCCCTTCTCCGAATTGTCCGCCAGCGACTGGTAGAACGCATTGGCTGAGGCCCTCAGCCTGTTGGGCGCCTTTTCGTAATCGTCCTTTTCGTCGATGACCGTGCGCACGAAGTCGTCGGTCAGCGCGATCACGGCCGTGATCCCGGCCATGTTGGCGTCCTTTGTCCTGCCAAGCCACCTGCCGATCTCCGCGTAGGACTTGGCCCGCATCAAAAGGGAATATCGGGCGACCAGCTCGGCTTCGTCGATGAGCAGAAGCCAGCCCGCATAGCCCGCGGCCGCGATCATGCGGGCGGCGAAGCGGAATTTCTGCAGCGCGAACTCATACGGGCCCACCTTGTTGAACCTGTAGCTCGCCTTTTCCCCGCAGCCCTTCAGGTAGCGCTTGATCTCCCCCACGTTGAACTTGTCGCCGCTCAGGAAGCGGATGATCCGGTCCAGCACCTCGGGATAGCTGGCCATGTGCTCGATCAGGTAAAGCGCCGCGGGAAAAACGGTGCTGATGCCGGACAGCTGGTGCGCCCAGTTGTAGAGATCCGTGTATTCCCTGCTGTCGAATTTTTTCTTGAGCGCCTCGACGACCTCGGTCATGGCGTTCCCGCGCTTCTCAGGCACGACGGCGGCTTCAGCCGCCGCGCGGTAGAGCCTGGCGGGGTCAAACAGGGGCGTCTCCTTGCTGACGACCACCCTGCTGCACACGAAATTGTGCTCCAGCGCAGCCTGCATCAGATGCTCCAGCAGGTGGGACTTGCCGCTCCCGAAGTCCCCCGCGATGAGCATCCCGCTGTTTTTCCCGTTTGGCGCGGCCAGCTCGTCCTGCACGGAATCGAGCAGTTCGATAAATTTCGCCTGGATGTCCGGCTGCCTGCAGCCGAGGGCCTTGACGGCGTCGCGGTTGGGCACGCCGTTGCGGAGCGCCTCGATCGCGCGCCGGTCGTTGACCTGTCCCGTAAATACCATGCGCTTTCTCCTTCGCGGGAGCCGTGTGCTAAGGGGTGACCAGGCGGACCATCGATGCCAGGGGGTTCTGCCTCTGCCGGTCCCTGACATCGTCCCAGATACGCATTTTCAGGGCGTCATACCGGCCCAGGCCACGCTTTTCATCAGTCAGGAACGCCATCGGCGCGAGGGCGACGATCATCAGCCCCTCCATTTCATCCGTTCCGTCGATGAACTGGCGGAGCACCTCATACGCGTCCAGAATGGCCGCGCCCGAATAGAAGACGCCTTCCTGCTCCGGCTGGCGGCTTTTTTGCAGCAGGAGCCGGGAGATGTCCAGCGTGACCACAAGCCCGCTTTTTCCATTCAGCCTCAGCCAGTGCGCAAGGGAATAGAGCAGGTGCCGCGCGCTGTGACGGGTGATCTTCTGATAGATCAGGGCGCCCTTCAGCGCCGATACCAGCCTGAGCTCCCCCGTGAGCCATTCCTTGACCGCGCCGCTCAAAAAGGCGTCAGGGCTTTCCGGTTCGAGCCGGCTGACGCATAGGTGGACCATCGCGAGCCTGAATTCCTGGCTCATTTCGTAATCGTGATGGATCTCGTTCTCGATCCCGGCGATGACCCGCTTCCTGAAGTAGATCTCCTCGGACTGATTGCACTGCGCCACGGACCGCAGGTCCAGTTCTCCGGAGGGAGGCAGTTCATACTTGTTCCTGACAAAAAAACCCCGCACGAACGCGGCGGCGAGCCCGTCCCAATCGATCTGCCTGGCCACCTCGAAAAAGATCCGGTCCACCTGGCTGACCCTGGTCTGCGAAGAATCGACGAAAGCGAAGGAATACCCTTCCTCCTGCGCCGACCGTTGCAGCGGCTCCCTGACGCTTTCAATGCCCGCTTCGTCCGGCAGCACGCAGAACTTCACGGCGGCGCCGCCGTTTTTGACAAAATCCCGCAGGTACTCCCTTTGAAGCGCTTCAAGCCAATCGTTCCTGGGCGTGTTCAAGTCCCGGCCCTCCTTACTCCGGCTGGAAAGCGATGCCGTAGTACTTTTTCTCGCTGCCGTCTTTTGTGATGAGCCGTATGGCGTTTCTGGAGGACCGGGTCGCGGTGCTGGCAGGCAGCCTCATGACGTGGCCGTTTTTCGTCCTGTTGACCCCGCTGCAGTCAAGCAGGTAGATGTCGCGAGCAAACTCCTGCTGCGAATACTCCTTCGATTCTCCGGGCAGAAGGGTCAGCAGCCTGTACAGCGCCTGCAGCGTGATCACCTCGCCGTCGGTCTTTCGGACCATGGCATAGGCCGAGTACAGGCATTCAAGAAAGACGTCGTACCTGAAGCGGACGGGCCTGTCCTGCATCTGCCTGAGCGTTTTCACCAGGGCGGTCGGCCGGATGCGCCTGTCCTTCATTTTGTCGATCTGCACGGCCTGTTCCCCGGGGAGGATGCGCACGAGGTGCGGGTAGCAGAAAAGCAGGCCGTCCTGCTCGAAAATATCCAGGTCCAGGCTTCGGGCAGTATCGAGCAGTTCCCGCAGATACCCCCCTTCCGCCATGTGGCTTCCCCCGTCAAAACGCCAGCCGTCCCGTACTTCCCTTACCTTCTGCCCGAGGGTCTCGACTGCCTGCACCGATCCGTCCAGGGTCTTCTGAAGGTCGCGCAGGTTCCCGCCCTGGGCGGCCGAACGCGCTTTCTTGAGCGCGCTGAGCGCGGCGCCGGCTGTCTTGAGCGTCGATTCCAATTCGGATTCCAGCCCTGCCAGGGCCTGTTCCATCGATGTGCTGCCTTCCTGCTGCATATGGCGCTCCCTTTCTTTATTCCCGGCGATTATATGACAAGTCCCGTTCCTTGTCCATGTTTCCGAAAAGCGAATGTTTCATGGCATCTCATTCAGGGTTCGGTTCCTTGAGTTTCAACAGATTCTCCCAGGTCTTCTGTCAGCCGACTGATGATGCCAACCCTATTTCCTCTTGCGGTAATACGCGGCGCTGGTATTTCCGCACTGTTCAAGAATGCCTTCCCGTGTCAGCCTTTGCAGCAGCCGGTATGCCTGCGGTGGGTTGACATGCAGCAAGTTCACCACATCCTTGCGTTTGATTGCTTTCTTCGTTTCCGCAAGCTTCAACACAAGTTCGCGGTGACGCAGCTGATCGACGTCTGTTTGACGAACGTATTCCGCGGGATGCTGATACATTCGGGCGTCAAGCACATAGGCCCGGCCACGTCCGCTGCCCAAGGCTTCAATCAGCCCAGCTTCTGTCAGGCGCTCAAGGGTTGCCCGCATCCTGGTTTCAGGCAGGGTGAGCGCCTGGCCGATTTCCGTCATCGTCATTCTTCTCCCCTGCTTCAGCGCATTCAATACAAACAGGGAATTGAGCGGCATCACCTCGCCTGTACGGCGCTGGTGTTCCGCAATCATCAACACGATATTTTCATCTGGCATTCCACGGGGAATAAACAGTTTTACAGTGGTTGCCGTCGTTTCTGAATAATCCGGGATATCCCTGCCATACCTCAGCGAACCCTCAAAAATACGGTCTACGCCACGCCCTGTACGCTCGGCAAGCCCAATCCGTTTCAGCGCATCAGCCAGCGCGGGATTACGCCCATGCGGTTCAGCATTCAGAATATTCCGTATAGAAACGCCCTCAACAAAGCCGCCGGGGTTGCTCACCGTCAATCCATCTGCATCAATCCGGACCAGCACGCGTCCAAGCCGGGTATAGTCCCGATGCGCATACGCGTTGACGATCGCTTCACGAACAGCCCGTTGATTAAATTCTGGAATGGATATCCGAAACATGCCCGCCTCCATTTCCTGTTGCGGATTTCTCGCATCTGCAAAATCGATGATTTTCTCAATCGCCGCAAGCAACGGAAGATGGAATGACTCGTTTGCGCTGACCTCTGTGCCGTTCAGCATTTGAAATGCGGACTCGGCTGTTGGCATACAAGTTCTCAATTTTTCACGACGCCCCAGAAGCAGCATTCCGGTGTACGTCGGAGTCAACTCTCCGTTGACGGCCACAACAAGCTGCAATGCTTTGTCCAATTCTTCGTCTGACAATTCCAGAAGGCTCTTTTCGCCATGATAAGCCAGAATGATCTGGCGCAAGCGTTCTCTTTCCAGTGGGTCCAGATCACGATATTTCGCTTCAGGAACCGGCTGCGCAGAGAAATCAAGCAAAGATAGCTCGCTCAGCCGCGAATTGATCTCGAAAGGATACATCGGAACGGTTTCCGGTGTTCCATCCGCTTTCATGCGGCGACGCAGTATTTTGCCGGAAGAAGACGCCACGATGCTCCTCATTTGGGGCACATGAATCACGAGAACGGGCGCTTCGCATGCGATCTGTTCCAGGCGCACAGCAACCGGCGGTATCGTCCGGTTGGCAATCATGGCTGCAAGCTGGGTCAAATCACGATGGTCCTTATGCAGCCCCGTGACTGTCCCCTCGTCCTCTACGCCCAAATACATCTCTCCGCCACGTGTGTTTGCAAGAGCTACAACTGCATCAATCAAGTCTTCGTCGCGCAGTTTGCGGGCGTCGCTCTTGAACTCAACCTCTATGCTCTCCCGAAGCGGAATCAAACGCTCCATTCGCATTCACCTCACACGCATTGTATCACACGCGTGCAAGTTTTTCCAATGCTATGTTACACGCGTGCAAGTTGCGTGTGAAATCAATGGGCCCGATCAGCGGCAACGTACTGTCCGAAATCCCTGGACATAGAGCGCGGAGAACCAACATCGCCCTGGAGCATCGGGCTCTTCCAGGGTTGATGCGCTTTTCACGCAGCGCCTGGGGCGTTTGACATGACCGGACACAAACGATATAATCCGTCTTGTCAAGAAAAGAAGCCAAACCCGCCAAAGGTCCTGACCGCGTTTGGTGCGCCGAGGAAACAAGCGGAGGCCCGCGTCATCCATGCGACTGTCCACAACGACGACCATCCTGAGCAGGAAAGACAAAGCGCCCCCCGAGCGGAGCGTTTTGCGCGAGATGGCGCTTTGCCGCGGCGCGGGGTTTGAGCACCTGGATATGAATTTTCACACCCAGGCGAAGAAGGGCTACCCGCTGGCCGGGGAAGGCTGGGAAAGGTGGGCGGACGAGGTCGCCCAAGAGGCTGCGCGCCTGAACGTGACAATGCTGCAGGCCCATTCCTTTGTATACCGGACCAGGGAATCCGCGGACATGTCCCTGGACAGGGACTGGTATGACGAAAGGATCCGCCGCTCCATCCTGGCGGCCTCCAGGCTCGGCGTGCGATGGCTGGTGCTGCATCCCTCCGATTTTGACGCGGACGAGCAGTACGACTTTGACAAGGCGCGCGAATTCAACCTGAGGTACTGGACGCCCTTTGTGGAGTTCGCGGCGGAGAAGGGCGTCGGCATCGCGTTTGAGAACATGTTCCAGTCCGGACGCCACCAGCGGTACTGCAGCGAAGCGGACGAGCTGATCGATTTTGTGCGGGCGCTCCGCTCCCCCGCGGCGGGCATATGCTGGGACACGGGGCACGCTTCCCTCTCCCGGCAGGACCAGCCCGGCGCCATACGCAAAATCGGCAAGCTGCTCAAGGCCACGCACATCAACGACAACCACGGCCAGCCCAAAGCGGACGAGCATTTGATGCCCTATTACGGAACGGTGGACTGGCCGCCCATCCTGGATGCGCTGGCGGATATCGGATACGACGGCAATTTCTCCTTTGAGCTCAAGACCGCCACCCGCGCCCTCCCGTCCGCCTTGTGCGAAGACATGCTCCGCTTCCTGCATACGCTGGGAAACCATATGCTGCGGCTGTCCGGGAAGCAGGAAGCCCCCTGACCGCGGCCCCGGGCCCCACCAGACCCCGATGGTATTTGAAACCAACAGCAAGGAGTACCCGCGAATGTCCAGCCCGGCAAGGATCCCCGAGCAGGCCCCCCGTCCGGATGCCCGCTCGCACCGGCTGAAAAACCGCCTTCGGAACGCTTTTTCCAACCCCTACAACATCATCACCCTGGTTGCCGTACTGCTGCTGGCCTACCTGATCATCGTGCCCCTGGTTGAAATGATCCGCACTACCTTCACCCTGGCGCGCGCGGACCTGCGCCGCGTGCAGGGCGCCTCCGCGGGGGATGCCACGCTGTATTACTGGAACCGGCTCCTGTTCAGCGACGTTTCCCGAAACCTGTTCTGGCTGCCGCTGAGGAACTCCCTGATCATCGCCTTCTCCACCAGCGCCATTTCCATCACTGTCGGCGCGCTGATCGCCTGGCTGATGGTCCGGACCGACCTGCCCTGGAAGAACTTCTTCTCCCTGGCGGTCATCATTCCGTACATGCTGCCCTCCTGGTGCAAGTCCATGGCATGGCTGACGGTGTTCCGCAATGAGACCATCGGCGGCGCCGCGGGGTTTTTGAGTTACTTTGGCATCCGGTCCCCCGACTGGCTGGCCTACGGCCCGGTAGCGATCATCACCGTGCTGTCCATCCACTATTACGCCTACGCCTACCTGCTTGTGTCGGCGGCGCTGCGGTCCATCAATTCGGAGCTTGAGGAAATGGGCGAGATCGTGGGCGCGCGCAAAAGCATGATCCTTCGCAAGATCACCTTCCCTCTTGTGCTGCCGGCCATCCTGTCCAGCATCATCCTGACCTTCTCCAAGGCCATGGGAACCTTCGGCGTGCCTTCCTTCCTGGGCCTCAAGGTCAACTACTACACCATCTCCACGTCGCTGTACGCCACCATCCAGCGCGAAAAAGGCACGGGCTTCGCCATCAGCCTGGTGCTCATCGCGATCGCCTCGATCAATATCTTCATCAACCAGAAACTCATCGGTTCGCGCAGGTCCTACGCCACCATCGGCGGCAAGGGCGGGCGCTCGACGCTCCTGGCCCTTGGCGGATGGAAGGCGCCGATCGTCCTGCTGCTGATCCTGTTCCTGATGGTCGCCGTGGTGCTGCCGCTGGGCATCCTTCTGTACCAGACCTTCATGCTCCGCGCGGGGGACTACGGCCTGTCCAACCTGACCCTGCATTACTGGCTGGGCGAAGCGACGCCCGCCATCGCCGACGGGCTGCCCGGCGTGTTCAAATCCGCGCAGTTCTGGATGTTCGTCAGGAACACGCTGCTGCTGGTCGGCCTGACCTCCATCATCGCCACCCTCTGCGGCCAGATGCTGGGCTACATCAGTTCCCGGGGGCGCCATCTGAAAAGCAGCAAGCTGGTGGAACAGATGGTCTTCATCCCCTACCTGATCCCCTCCATCGCCTTTGGCGCGATGTATCTGGCCATGTTCGCCACGCCCACAAGGGTCAGCGTCTTCGGGACACAGGTCACGCTCATCCCCTCCCTGTACGGCACCTTCACCGTGCTGGTGCTGGTGTCCATCGTCAAGCACCTGCCCTTCGCCTCCCGCGCGGGCACGTCCAACATGCTGCAGATCAGCATGGAACTGGAGGAAGCGGGGCAGCTGGCGGGGGCGGGTTTTGTGAGGCGCTTTTTCCATATCGTGTTCCCGCTGGCCAGGAACGGCTTCATGAGCGGCATGATGCTGATTTTGATCAGCATCATGAAGGAGCTGGACCTGATCGTCATCCTGATGACCCCCACGCAGGCGACGCTGCCGTACATGGCCTACACCTACTCCACCAGCGGGTTCCAGCAGCCCGCGAGCGCGGTGGCCATCGTCATGTTCGTGATGGTATTCTTTTTCTACTGGATCGCCAACAAGTATTTCCATGCCGATATCGCCGGCGGGCTTGGAGGGTGAGGCATGAGCCGGATCGTACTGAAACGCATCAACAAGTTCTTTGGGACGAACCACGTGCTCAAGGATGTGGACCTGACCATCGAGGACGGGGAGTTCATGACGCTGCTGGGGCCTTCCGGCTGCGGGAAAACGACAACGCTGCGCGTGATCGCCGGGCTTGAAAAGCCGCAGGCAGGCTCCATCACCATGGACGGCAGGCTGATCGTGGACGCGGAGGAGCAGTACTTCGAGCCCCCCGCCAGGCGCGGCCTGAACCTTGTGTTCCAGTCCTACGCGCTGTGGCCGCATATGACGGTCTTTGACAACGTGGCCTTCGGGCCGAAGGTTTCCAGGACGCCCAAGGCGGAGATCAAAAAGCTGGTGGACAGCGCCCTGTCGCGGATGCAGATCCTGGAGTTTTCCGGCCGTTACCCCTCCGAGCTGTCGGGCGGCCAGCAGCAGCGCGTGGCCATCGCGCGGGCCATCGCCTCCTCGCCCAGGCTGCTCCTGCTGGATGAGCCGCTTTCCAACCTGGACGCCAAGCTGCGCATCGATATGCGCAGCGAATTGAAGCGTCTGCACCAGGAGATGGGCACGACCATCATCTACGTGACCCATGACCAGGTCGAAGCGCTCACGCTGTCCACGCGCATCGCCATCTTTTTTGAAGGGCATATCGAGCAGGTCGCCTCGCCGATGGACGTTTACCAGAACCCTGCCTCGCTGCGCGTCGCGGCGTTCATCGGCAACCCGCGCATCAACCTGATCGACGGCGCCGCAAAGGTGGAACACGGCAGGATGACCGTGCGGAGCGCCTTTGGCACGCACGTGTTTCCCAAGGATCATTTTGCCGCCGCCGCGCCGGAAAACGGAGAATTCGCCTGCAAATTTGGTTTCCGCCCCGAACAGATCGTTCTGTCGCGCAGGGAGACGCCGGGTTCGGTGAAAGCCAGGGTGTATTCCGACATGCCCGCCGGCTCTGAGACCCTGATCCAGCTCACCGTGGACGGCCATTCCTTCCTGGCCAAGCAGCTTGGCATCCAGCGCTACGAGGCGGATGAAACGGTGTATCTGACAGTGAAGGACGAGCTGCTCAACATTTATGACGCAGGTTCCGGCGCGCTGGTCAAACTGGCGGACACCGGGGCCCTGCAGCCCCCTCCCGTTTGAAACCCCCCGGGGTTCCAAAATAGCAGACCAATCGACAAGGAGGACGTGACAATGAGGAAGATCCTGACCCTGACACTGGCTTTGGCGCTGGCGCTGTCCCTGGCGCAGGCCGCGTTCGCGGGCGAAAGGGAAGCCCAGTGGGCCATCGACAACGGCCTGAACCTGGACGAGAGCATGGAGGAGCTGTACGAAAAGGCGAAGGCGGAAGGCAAGCTGGTCATCTACACAATTTCCAGCCGCACCCAGAAGGTAGCCAACGCATTCATGGAAACGTACCCGGGCGTCGCCGTGGAGGTGTATGACATCTCTTCCGGTACGCTCAAGGAGAAGTTCATCACCGAATACGATTCCGGCATCCGCACCGTGGACATCCTGCACTCCAAGGAGCAGGTCGGCGAATACACCTTCGAGATCTTCGGCGAAGGCTGGCTGCACAATTACCTGCCCGATTCCATCTTCGGCAGCGTCCCGGATTTCTACAAGACGCTCACCCCCCTCATGCTCGAGCTGAACCTGTGGTTCTACAACACGGAGATGTACGACACCTGCCCCATCATCTCCTGGTGGGATCTGACCAAGGAAGAATGGCGCGGCCGCGTGGTCTTCCAGGACGCTGTCGGCAACGACGCCTACTGCGCGCCTTTGACCGCCATGGTGCAGCACGCCGACGAGATGGCCGCCGACTATGAACAGGTCTTCGGCGAACCGATCGTCCTTGCGGATGACGAGCCCAACGCCGCCTACGCGTTCATCAAGCGCTTCCTGGCCAACAGCCCGATCATGGCCAAAGGCTCCGACGAAGTCATCGAGCTGGTCGGCACGAAGGGCCAGGAGAACCCCCCGGTGGGCTATTCCTCTTCCGTCAAGCTGCGCAAAAAGGATGAAGGTTTCGCGATCGACTATACCCCGACCAAAATGCAGGTATCCAACGGCATCCCCGCGCTGAACTTCGTGGCCATCGCCAACGAGTGCGCGCATCCCAATGCCGCCAAGATGTTCATCAAGTTCTGGATGGGCGGAGAAGACGGCCAGGGCGCAGGCTACGCCCCGCTGGTCTCCCTGGGCTCCTGGTCCGTGCGCCCCGAGAACCCCAACGCCGAGGGCAACCTTTCGCTGGGCGACATCCCGCTGTGGGACGTGGACTTTGACTACATCTACCAGAACATTGAAACCGTCCGGGACTACTGGATCGCCCACCGCAACTGAGCGTCCCGGAAAGAAGCGGCCCCCCTCGGCCGGCGGGGCGAGCCTGATCCCCGTTGCTGAACCCCGCGCCGCACGGACAGCCCGCGGCTCCGGCCCCGCGCCGGGGTCCGCGGGCTGTCTCTTTCCGCTTCCATCGCCAACAGCAGGCTGCGCCGCCTTGACAAGACCCCCGGCTTCAGGGTACGATCCCCTTGACGAACTGCATACCCACGACAAAAGGAGGCGAATATGAAACATCTGCGCAGGACACTTCCGGTACTGATCGCGCTCTTCATCGCGGGACAGCTGCTCTTTGCCACCGGCGCCGTGGCGGCCGAAACCAGGGATGTGACGCTCACCATCTATGCGCGCGCCTATACGTACGCCCAGGACGCCCCATGGGTGGCCGCCAAGGCGGAACTGCAGCAAAGACATCCGGAGCTCAAGATCACGTTTGTGGAGGAAGGCTTTGGCTGGGCCGACATGAGGACCAAGTTCCTCACCTCAGCCGCCGGCGGGACGCCCCCGGACGTCATGATGACCGACATCATCTGGCTGGGTGAGTTCGTGGAAAACGGGCTGCTGCTGGACGTCACCGACAGGGCGGAGCAGTGGGAGGAATGGGACGACGTCGTGCCCTCCTACCGGGAAGCCACCAGGTGGAACGGCCGCGTCTACGGCACCTGGCTCAACACCGACGTACGCGTGCTCGTGTACAGCAAGGACCTGTTCAAGGCGGCGGGGCTGGATCCCGACAAGCCCCCGGCCACCTGGGACGAACTGAACGACATGGCGCTCAAGCTGACCAAGGCGCCCGAATACTACGGCTTCGGCTTCCCCGCGACGCTTGAGGACGAGGCGGCCATGAAGTTCTACATCAACCTGTACAGCAACGGCGGGCAGATCCTGACCGACGACAACAAACGGGCGGCCTTCAATTCGCCCGAAGGCGTCGCGGCCCTTGAGGCGCTGGTGGAGCTTGTGAAGATCGGCGCCACCCCGACCAGCATCGTCAGCGGCAAAGCCGCCGACATCGACAACAGCCTCTTCCAGGGCAAGTTCGCCATGGCCTCCATGACCAAAGCCTTCGGCCTGGCCCGCGACGTGATCCCCGGCCTGACCGAGGAAGACTACATGAACCGTTTCGGCGTCGCCCCGATCCCCCACGCGCCGGACGGCCAGCCGTCGACGATGTCCGGCGGATACCTGCTCACCGTCCCTGCCGGGTCCGGGAATGCCGACCTCGCATGGGAGCTGATCACCCTGGCAGCCGGCGCCGAGCAGCAGTTCGCCTATACCGCGGCGCGCGGCTACGTGCCGACCTTCACCTCCCTGATGGCGCGGGGCGAAGACTACGCCGCCGTCGACCCCTACTTCTCCGTGATCCTTGCCCAGCTGCCGTACGCCCATTTCCGTCCGGGCATCCCGACCTGGACCGAGGTCTCCGCGGAAGTCCAAAACGCGATCCAGACCTGCGTCCTCGGGCGGGCGACCCCGCAGGAAGCCCTGGATCTCGCCGCGGTCAACGTGAACAAGATCCTTTCGGAGTAAGCGGAAACCGGCCATGGGCGCCGTTCCCGTCACAGAGGGACCGCGCGGGGGGTGGGTGGTCTATTCGCAGGCTCCCCACCCCCTCTTCAAGCTGGAGGCTGTATGAACAAACGGAAAGAGATGATCCGGGGCTATCTCTTCGTCCTTCCGGTGCTGCTGCTGCTGCTCACGTTTTCCCTGTACCCCCTGACGCGCACCGTATACCTGAGTTTTTTCGACGTGAAGCTGGCCTCCATCAACAGGATGGCCTTTGTGGGCTGGAAAAATTTCCAGGCCCTGTTTGACCGCCTTTCCCCTTCCTTTTTCGCCCAGATCCTCCCGGCAACCGTCTATTACGTGGCGGGGTCGGTGATCGGGCAGATGGGCCTGGGCCTCGTCATCGCGCTGCTGCTGCACCAGAAATTCATACGGGGCCGGGAAGCCTTTCGCGCGGTCATCATCCTGCCCTGGGTCGTCAGCGGGATCATCATCGCCATTTCCTGGCGCTTCGTCTACGAGCCGAGGCTTGGGATCATCAACCATGTCCTGACCTCGCTGGGAAACAGGAATCCGCCCACCTGGCTCAACGACGAGACCCTGGTGATGCCCTGCCTGATCGTCGCGAACATCTGGCACGGGCTGCCTTTCAGTTTCATCATCCAGACCTCGGGTCTGCACAGCATCCCGGAAGCGGTGAACGAGGCGGCCGTTGTGGACGGGGCCACCGCGCTGCAGCGCATCCGCTATGTCACGCTGCCCCTGGTGCGCCCCTTCATCCTGCTCAACCTGATCCTGACCAGCATGGCCACGATCAATTCGTTTGACCTCGTCTACGCGATGACAGGCGGCGGCCCGCTTTTCCGCACCGAGGTGATCTCCGTCCACATGTACCACCGGGCTTTCGATTTCGGCAGGCTGGGGGAAGGCTCCGCCATCGCGGTGATCATCCTGCTGATCAACCTTCTGCTGACGGTGTTCTACATGCGGATCAACCGCCGGAAGGAGGGATGAGCCGTGTCCGGACGCGTACGGACCCCTCTGCGGCTGTTGACGTACCTGTTTCTGTTTGCCTGGATCCTGTTTACCATCGGCCCCCTGTACTGGCTGCTGGGCAGCACGTTCAAGCCCACACAGGAGGCGATCGGCTACCCTCCCACCCTGTTCCCGGCCCATCCCACGCTGGAGAACTTCGGCATCCTGTTCACGGCCTCCCGCTTCAATTTCGCGTCGTACGGCAACAGCCTGGTCATCTCGCTGGGGGCGATGG
The DNA here is from genome assembly GCA_964563725.1 of uncultured Oscillospiraceae bacterium. Classification (GTDB taxonomy): domain Bacteria; phylum Bacillota; class Clostridia; order Christensenellales; family Aristaeellaceae; genus CAZLYF01. The sequence goes on along the minus strand of CAZLYF010000026.1, from coordinate 4,283 downwards.
CCATCAGCCTGACGGCGGCTGTGCTGGCCGGATACGGGCTGTCGCGGGTCCGGTTTCCCGGAAAGCGCAAGGTGATGACGGGCATCCTGCTTTTCCAGATGGTCCCCGTCCTTTCAACGCTGATCCCCCTGTACCAGATCTATGCGCGCTACGGGCTTTACAACACCCTTCAGGGACTGATGTTCATCTACGCGACCCAGACGGCCCCGATGAACACCTGGCTGCTGAAAGGCTACATCGACACCATCCCCTACGAAATCGAGGAGGCCGCGCAGATCGACGGCCTTTCCAGGATGCAGACCCTTTTCCGCGTCGCGATCCCCATCGCCGCGCCCGGCCTGTCCGCCTCGGCGATCTTCGCGTTTTTCCGGGCCTGGAACGAGTACATCATCGCCATGACGATGACCAGCACGGTGCGGCCCTATACGGTGGAACTGTACCGCTTCATCGGGGAGCAGGGAGACGTGGACTGGAGCCTGCTGGGGACGGCGGCGCTGGTGGCCGTGCTTCCCGTATTCATCCTGTTCTCCTTCTTTCAGAAATACTTCATCATCGGGATGTCGGGCGGGGCCCTCAAGGCATGAAAGGTTCCGGCGTCCACGGAGCGGATATGCGCGTCAGTGAACTGCTCGGAAAGGGCCCCCGGGCTTCCATCGCCGTGGTGGGGGAGATCCGGCTGGACCTGTCCTTCCCGCTTTCGGCGGACAGCGACCACGGGCCGGCTTCCTGCCTGCCTGCGCACAGGGCGCTGTCCTGCGCGCAGGCGCTGGGCGGGGCGGCCGGCGTGGCCGTCCTGTGCAAAAGGCTGACGGGGGGCAGGGTCGACCTGTACGGCGCGGTCGGCCGCGACGTCTTCGGCGACGGGATGCTCAGCCTACTTAACCGCGAAGGCGTCGGGACACAAGGGGTATCCAGGCTGCCGGAAGGCGGTCAGACCCGCGTCCGCCAACGGTTCACAAGGGCCGGCAGCGAATGTTTCCGCTGTGACGCCGGCGCATTCGGCTCCATCGATGATCCGCAGGCGGACAGCCTGCTGGCCGGCCTCGCGTCAGGCCTGTCCGGATACGGCTGCGTGGTCGTCAGCCTCCAGGCAGCCGCGGGCGCCCCCGGCGGGCGCTTCGTCCGGCGCCTGAACGAACTGGTGCGGCGGCCGGACGGGCCGGTATGGATCGTGCAGGGCGCAGCGTTTGCGGATGCCTGTCCGCCTTCGGTTCGCGTCCTGACTGCCGCGGAGGCCAGGCAGCTGAGCGCTGCCAGGGCAGAGGAAACCGGGACGGAGGAAGCGGACGCGGACATCTGCGCCGCCTTGTCCCGGCGCTGGAAGACGACGGTCGTGCTGGACCGCTGGCCTGACGGGGCCCTGGCCTTCGACGGACGGCAGGCTTTCACGGAACGGGGCCTCCATATCGTCCGGGACGAGAACGCCGGCGAAGCGCCGGGCGCCTTTGTGGCCGGCCTGTCGCTCGCGCTCCACTTTGACGTCCCCCTGCCGGAGGCCCTCTCCCTGGCCAATCTGGCCGCCGCCGCGGCGGTCCGGGGGCCCGGCGGCGCGCTGGCCGGCGACGTCCTCAGCCTGGCGGAAAACCCCGATTACCGCTGCCGTCCGGAGCTGGCGAAGGACGCGCGGCTGGCCGTCTATCATTCCGGCACGGAGATCGAGGTCATCAGCCGGGACTGTCTCGGGGACCGGCAGCGGAAATCCCCGCGCTGCGCGGTCTTTGATCTGGACGGCACGCTTTCCACGCTCCGCGAGGGCTGGGACGCCATGATGGAGCGCATGATGGTCGAGGCCGTCGCCGGGAAAGCCTTCCGGACGCTGTCCGCCGAAGCGCTTGAGCGCATCCGGGAAAAAGCCAGGCAGGTGATCGAGAGGACCGCGGGCATCCAGACCCTGACCCAGATGGAGGAGCTTGCCAGCCTCGTTGCCAGGTTCGGCCATGTGGATCCACAGGCCATCAAGACCGCCCGCCAGTACAAGGAGGAGTACGCCGCCGAGATCCGGGCAATGGCAAAAAAAAGGACGGACCTCTATCGGTCCGGCCTGCTCTCCCAGGAGGATGTGACCGTCAAGGGCGCGGTCCCTTTCCTGAAACGCCTTCGCGGCATGGGGGTGACCCTCTTTCTGGCCAGCGGCGCCGACCAGGAGGACATGCAGGCCGAAGTCGACACCTTCGGCTACGGCCTGCTCTTCAACGGCGGCATCTTCGGCTCGACGGGCGACGCCGGCCGCGATCCCAAGCGGCTGGTGATGCGGGCGGCCAGCGAAACCGCCGCGCGGTCCTGCCCGGACGGCCCTCTGCCCGGGGACTGCGTGGTCTTTGGCGACGGCCCGGTCGAGTTGAGGGAAGGGAAAAGGATGGGGTTCCTTGCCGTCGGCCTCCTCAGCGACGAACGGCGGCGCTTCGGGCTCAATCTGGACAAGCGTGAGCGCCTGGTGCTGGCAGGAGCCGATCTCCTGATCCCGGACTATTCCTGGGCGCCTGCGCTGGCCGCCCTCCTCGGCTGGGAGTAGCCGCGCGGCCGTCCCGGTCTTTGCAGGCCGCCGCCGAAACCCCGTTTGCCGCTGGCCATGTCTTGCCCGGGTCCCGTAAAACCAGAACAAGCGGATCAGGCGACCCGATTCAGCATCAACGGTTGATAGGCAGCCCGGAAGTCATCGAACCGGTCGCTAAGAAGGCAGCAACGCTGACGTCTCCGGATTCCGTTCGCCGGCTCGACTCCCGCCTTGTCTCACAATTCTCACAATTCTGATGTGCACCCATTGTTGAAGGGTAAGCGTCAAATAAGCGACCCGTCACTTGCACTCAGTCTGAGCCGCCAGACTCCAGGGAGCCAGACGTTCCAGCACCCCTTCTGAAAAAGGGGCCGTCTCAGCAGGCAGCCTGCTGAGAAGGAAACGGATGTATTTGAAGACATCGAGTCCGTTCAACTTGGCCGTCTCGACAATACTGTATACGCAGGCGCTGGCAGCCGCGCCTCTGGGCGTGTTGCTGAAGAGCCAGTTCTTCCTTCCTATGACAAACAGGCGGATCGCGTTTTCGTCCGCGTTGTTGGAGATCGGTATCCTGCCGTCCTTCAGGAAGGCGCCCAAGGCGCTTCTATGTCCGGAAGCGTAGCGAATGGCCTTGCCCAAGGCCGATTTCGGCAGTGGATGAAGCGTTCCGATCCATTCCCAGAAGGCGTCGACGACAGGCTTGCTCATGTCAAGCCTTTGTTTTCGCCTTTCTTCGGCGTCAAGATCCCTGAGTTCCCGCTCGATCCGGAACAAATCGTTGCAGATGCGCGCGCCTTCCGCTGCCTTGCCGCACGCAGCCTGGTCCGTGCCGCGAACCGCTTCCAGGAACTTGCGCCGGACATGAGCCCAGCAACCGCACCGCATCGCGCCTTGCACTTTGTTGTATCCCGAATACCCGTCCGCCACGAAGTATCCCGTGAAACCCTCCAGATAGTTCTTCGCGGCGTTGCCGGACCGGGTCGGCTGGTAATCGAACAGCACAACTGCGTGTTTTTCCGATTCGCCGCTGCGATACGCCCACATATATGAATCGCTTGTGGCTTTTTTGCCGTCCTCGTGAAGGACCTGTACCGTCGTCTCGTCGCAATGAAGGACGCTGCTGCGCAAAAGGGTCTTCTTCAGCTGCGCGCACAGGGGCGACAGCCAGTCCCGCGATACGGCAAGCACCCAGTTCGCCAGCGTCTGGCGGCTCAGCTCCACCCCCGCGCGCTTCCACTCCTGCACCTGCCTGTACAGCGGCACCGCAAGCACATACTTGGAGTAGAGCACGTTCGCGACGGAGGAAGCGCTGGCGATGCTGTGCCTGATGACGGCCGTCCGGTGTTCCGGGGGGATCGCCGCCTGCACGAATACCGTCCGCGGACGCTCCGGGCAGACAGAACAGCCCTCCGCTTCCGCATGGTCGCAGCGTTCGCAGGCGGACAGATCCTCCGGGCAGTTCCGGCACGCATAGGCGCTTCTGTAGAACTTGCGCGCTTCCGCGTGCGCCGGGATGTATTCCACCTCTGTTCGGACGTATTCGCGGCCGACGCGCGTCAGGGCTCCCTCGCACCTGGGGCATTTGAGCTCCTCCGCGGGCAATTCGAATTCCACTTCCCGGACGGGGAGCTTTTCCAGCAGATTTTCCTGGTGTCCGACCGGGCGCTTGCGCCGATGCGCCTTCACCTCGGCCTCCGTGACCGTCGGATCGGGCGCTTCCGGGTCGGCCTCGGCCTCCGTGACCGTCGGATCGGGCGCTTCCGGGTCGGCCTCGGCCTCCGCCTCGTTG
>CAZLYF010000025.1:23319-25154 GCA_964563725.1 uncultured Oscillospiraceae bacterium | reverse complement strand
GAGCATTCGGCTGTTAACCGAAGGGTTGTAAGTTCGAGTCTTACCGGGGGAGCCAGAAAAATCCCCATTGCGGTGCAATGGGGATTTTTCAATGAAATATACGCCCCGTTCGGATATAATTGACACATGCAAGATAAAACTATACCCGATAGGGTAAAAATTATAAAAATCGTCTTGAATTCGCCCCGTTCGGGTGTATAATAAACTTATGAACGAGATTGCTGACTTTGTCAAAAAAAGCCGGAAGGCCGCTGGGCTGACCCAGGAGGAGTTTGCCCTGCGCTCCGGGCTGGGACTGCGCTTTGTGCGGGAGCTGGAACAGGGCAAGGAGACGGTCCGCATGGACAAGGTCAACCGGGCGCTGGCCATGTTTGGCATGAAGGCCGTTCCAGGAAGGCGGGATGAGGAATGAAATCCGCTTACCGAACCGCTTACGTCTATGTCAGGAACAGCTTCGCCGGGCTGCTGCAAGAGACTGACAGCGGGTATTCCTTTGCCTATGACGCGTCTTATCTGGGTTCGCCTCAGGCTGCGGCCGTATCGCTCACCCTTCCCCTGCAGCGGGAGGCCTATACCTCCACCGTCGTTTTTCCCTTCTTCGACGGGTTGATTCCGGAGGGCTGGCTGCTGGAAACCGTCAGCCGGAACTGGAAAATCGACCGGAACGACCGCTTTGGCTTACTGTTGGTTGCCTGCCGGGACAGTATTGGCACTGTCAGCGTCCGGGAGGCAGGAGAATGAACTGCCTTTGCTGCGGAAAGCCCCTCCCTGCCGCGCAGGCGGCTGATGGCTGGCACAAACAGTGCGTCAGGCGTTTTTTCGGCACAATTGCGATGCCGGAAATCGACCTGTCGGAGGAGACCTTTGAGCGCCTGGCGGAAGTGAGCGTCAACATGGGGTATACGGTGCCCGGCGTTCAGAAGAAGCTGTCGCTGCATCTGTTGACGGAGGGCGCGCCCCGCCTGACGATGATGAACTATCCCACCGGCTATATCCTCAAGCCCCAGGTGAAGGAGTTCACCGCCCTGCCGGAGTCAGAGCACCTGGTGATGTCGATGGCGGATGCTTGCGGTATTCAAACCGTGCCGCACGCGCTTGTAAGGGCCGGGGACGCGCTTGCTTACATCACCAGGCGGGCGGACCGCGTCTTCCTTGCGGATTCGCCTGCCGGGCTGCTGGCCATGGAGGATTTTTGCCAGCTTGATTTGCGCCTGACCCAGGACAAATACCGGAGTTCCTATGAACGCTGCGCCAGGATCATCATGAGGCATTCTTCCAGGCAGGGGCTGGATTTGACGGAAATGTATCTGCGCCTGGCCTTCTCGTTTCTGGTTGGCAATTCGGACATGCACTTGAAAAACCTTTCGCTGCTTGAAACGGGTGAAGGCAGCGGCCGGTATATCCTGTCCCCGGCATACGACCTGCTGCCGGTGAATGCCATCATGCCGGAGGACACGGAGGAGTTTGCCCTCACCATGAACGGCAAAAAGCGAAACATCCGCAGGAAGGATTTTCTCATCTTCGCGGACAGCTGCGGGATTGAAAGAAAACCGGCGGAAAGGATGCTGGACCGGCTGACATCCCTGCAGCCTGGGCTTCTTGCGATCATTGCGCTGTCGCCGCTGCCGGAAACGCTCAAAAAAAGACTTTCAGACCTATTGGCACAGAGGGCAGATGCCATCAGGTAGAGGGCGGGGAACAAAGGGGACGTATCCCTTTGTTTTCATCATCCGCCTGCCGGAGGGGAAGCTCCGCTTCCCCTGCATCCAAGGCAACATGCAGCGGCTCCCCCCTCAAGGCTGAGCTTTCGACACCAGGACTGAACCATGTCCTGA
>CAZLYF010000025.1:0-23219 GCA_964563725.1 uncultured Oscillospiraceae bacterium | reverse complement strand
CTGAACCATGTCCTGACTTGTACACTACCTTCTCGTTCGTTCCTAACGCAGCACTCAGCACTCAGCACTGCAGACGCAGTCTGCCCAGCACTCAGCACTCAGCACTCAGCACTGCAGACGCAGTCTGCCCAGCACTCAGCACTGCAGACGCAGTCTGCCCAGCACTCAGCACTCATCACCAACCCCTCACTTCGCAATAGTCGCAATCTTCGCGCTGACTACGCTCGATTGCTCCTTTGCTCATTGGGCCTCCTCCCGCCTTTATCCGCCACCGGCGGCGGCGGAATACGGCCCCCAGCACTCAGCACTGCAGACGCAGTCTGCCCAGTATGCGGAAAGGAAAAAGCATCAAGTGAAATTCCTCCACCTGTCGGATCTTCACATGGGGAAGACGCTTTACGATTTCCCGCTGATCGAAGATCAGGAATACATCCTCAAGCGGACCCTTGACGCCGTGGACAGGGAAAGACCCGGATGCGTCCTGATCTCCGGAGACGTCTTTGACCGCGGCGTCGCGCCCACCGACGCCCTGAGGGCCTTTGATGATTTCCTGGTGGGCTTGAACAGGCGGGGGCTCCCCGTCTTCATCATCAGCGGCAACCATGACTCGCCTGACAGGATCGCCTTTGCTTCCCGCCTGCTGAAAGGCTCCGGCGTCCACATCTCAGGCGCGTACGAGGGCAGCCTGGAGAAGCATACGCTGACCGATGAGCATGGGGAGATCGATGTTTATCTGCTGCCCTTTGTCAAGCCGCTCACGCTCAGGAGGTTCTTTCCGGACGAAGAGGCTGGCAACTGGACCGGGGCGGTACGGGCCGTTCTCAAGAAGGCCGGTATCGATCCGGGCAGGCGCAGCGTGCTGCTTGCCCATCAGTTTGTGACGGGGGCTTCCCGCTCGGAGTCCGAGGAAGTCAGCGTCGGCGGCGCGGACAATGTGGATGCCGATGTGTTCGATGCGTTTGATTATGTCGCGCTGGGCCATCTGCACAACAGGCAGAGCGTCGGGCGGGCGACCCTTCGGTACTGCGGCTCGCCGCTGAAGTATTCCTTTTCCGAAACGAAGGGGGAGAAATCGCTCACCTTCGTCGAGTTTGCCGGGAAAGGCGATGTCCGAATCCGGGAAGTGCCGCTGGTCCCCAGGCGGGACATGAGGGAGATCAGGGGCACATACATGGAAGTGACCGCCCGCGGCTTCTATCAGGGCCTTGACAGGGACGATTATTTCCGCATCACGCTCACGGACGAGCAGGATCAGCCCGACGCGATGGCGAAACTGCGCCTCATCTACCCGAACCTGATGCGGCTGGATTATGACAACACCAGGACCCGGACGGAGTCCCGGATCAGCGAAGCCGCGGACGCGAGCCGGCTGACGCCGCTGGAACTGTTCCGGATGCTGTACAGGGAACAGAACAACCAGGACTTCTGCGCTGAGCAGGAAGCCTATCTGGAGAAAACCATCGGGAAAGCGTGGGGTGATGCGCAATGAGGCCTGTCAGCCTGACCCTGTCGGCCTTCGGGCCTTACGCGGGGGAAACCCGCATCGACCTCGGCGCGCTCGGCGTTCGGGGGGTCTATCTGATCACCGGGGACACCGGAGCCGGCAAGACCACCCTCTTTGACGCGATCACCTTCGCGCTGTACGGGGAGCCAAGCGGCGAAACGCGGGAGGCCTCCATGCTGCGCAGCAAATATGCCGGGGACGATCGCGACACCTATGTGGAGATGCTGTTCGAGTATGGCGGGAAAGAGTACCGCATCCGCCGCAACCCGGAATATTCAAGACCAAAGAAACGCGGAGAGGGCAGCGTCAAGCAGAGCCCGGACGCCTGCCTGGAACTGCCGGACGGGAAAAGGGTCACAAGCCTCCGGATTGTGAATGAAGAGGTCAGGAAGCTGATCGGCATCGATAAGGCGCAGTTCTGCCGCGTGGCGATGATCGCCCAGGGCGATTTCCTGAAGCTGCTGGTAGCGACGACTGAAGAACGGAAAAGCATTTTCCGCCAGATATTCGAAACAAAACCGTTCCAGGACCTGCAGGAGACGATCAGGGCGGATGCCCAGGCGGTACGGAACCAATACGAGGAGATCAACAGGAGCATCCGCCAGTTCTTCATGGGCATCGCCTGCGATGAGGAGGACGTTCTTTCGATCGAAGCCAAAAAAGCCAGGGACAACGAACTGCCGATGACGGACGCCATGGAACTGCTGGAAAGACTGATCCGGCAGGACGAGGACAAACGGATCGAACAGACGAAGGCGCGGGCCGCGGTCGAGCAGGAAATCGAGAAAACTGTCGCTGCCATCAGTTTGCATGACCGGCAGCAGAAGACGCGGGGGGAGATCGCGGCGGCCTCGGCTTCGCTTGAAGGAGAGAGGAAACGGCTGCCGGATCTGGAAAACGCCTGCGGCATGGCGAACGCCCGCAAACCCGAAGCGGACAGGCTGACCGGCGACATCGCCGCGCTCAATGGGAAACTGCCGCTCTATGACGAATTGGATAAGCTGCAGGACACGATCAGGCGGCAGGGGAGGCTGGCGGAAGAAAGCCAGCGGAAGCGCCAGGAGCTTGAAACGGGCATCCGGCAGAAAGCGGAGGACCTGGCAAACGGGAAGAAGGAATATGAAGCGCTGGCGGACGCCGGCACCAACGCGCTCAGGCTGGAAAACGAGATCCAGCGGCATCGTGAGCGGCTTGCGCGCCTGAGCGGCCTTCAGTCAAGCAGCGCCGCTCAGCTTGCGAAGAAGGACGCGCTGCTGAGCGCGCAGGCGCAATACCGCAAAGCTGTTCAGAAGGCCGATGAGGCGATCCGCGCGTTTGAACGGGAGAACAGGATGTTCCTGGACGCGCAGGCCGGGATCCTCGCTTCCACCCTGACAGAAGGCGCGCCATGCCCGGTTTGCGGTTCCATGGTCCATCCCAGGCCGGCAGCGCGCCCGGATGCCGCGCCGGGAGAGCAGGATGTGGATAAGGCAAAACAACACGCGGAGAAGGCGCGGTCCGAATGCGCGCGCGCCAGCGAGAAAGCGGCGAAAATCGCGGGCGAAGCGGAAAGCCAGCTCAATGAGATCAGGAACACCGCGGCGCAGCTCAGCATCGATTATGTTCCCGAGGGGTTCACGGAAGCCTTGGGCGCCCAAGTTGAACAGGAAAAAGCGCTGATGAAGGAGAAGGCCGCTCTGCTGGCGGAGGAAAAAAGGCGGGAAGAGAGGAAAGCGTCATTGGGGCAGTCTCTCCCTGCCAGGGAAAAGGGATTGGAAGTTTCGCGCGCCGGCGCCGCGGAACTCACGAACGCTTTGGCGGCCATGAAGGCCGATCTGGCGGGCCTGGAAACGAACCGGGAGAGACTGCTCGCCCAGCTGGCCTTCCCGAGCCGGGAAGAGGCCGTGAAGCACAGATCCCTGCTTGAACAGAAAAAGGCGGACATCCTGAAGGAAATCGAGACGGACAGGAAGCGGCTCGACGAGCAGACCGCCTTGTGCAGGGGGCTGGAAACCAGGCTGAACACGCTGAATGAACAGCTCAGGGACGCGGAAGAAATCGATGCCGGCCGCCTGTCGGCCAGGCGCGCGGAACTCAACGCGAAGAAAAACGGGATCGACGGCATGCTGATCAGCCTGAACACGCGTTTGAGGGCCAACCGTCATATCCGCGAGAACGTCATGAGGCAGCGTGGCCTGATCCTTGAGGCCGAAGGGAAGCTGCAGTGGCTCAAGGCGCTTTCCGATACCGCGAACGGCACGATCGCGGGCAAGGACAAGATCATGCTGGAAACCTTTGTGCAGGCTTTCCACTTCGACCGCATCATCCATCGCGCCAACCTGCGCCTCCTGACCATGTCAAACGCGCAATATGAACTGACGCGCAGCAGGAACGCGGGCGACAGGAAGAGCCAGAGCGGGCTGGAACTCAATGTCATCGACCATTACAACGGGACCGAACGGCCCGTTGCGTCCCTGTCCGGAGGCGAGTCCTTCCTGGCGTCGCTGTCACTGGCGCTGGGGCTGTCTGACCAGATCCAGTCTTCAAGCGGAGGCATCCGGCTGGACACCATGTTCGTGGACGAAGGCTTTGGTTCCCTGGATGACAAGGCGCTTGCGCAATCCATGAAGGCCTTAAGCAGCCTTGCCGCGGGCAACGTGCTTGTGGGCATCATCTCCCATGTGCCTGAACTGAAGGAAAAGATCGAGAAGCAGATCGTCGTGGCCAAGGACAGGAGCGGGGGCAGCAGGGTGAAGGTGATCGCGTGAACGGCATCGCGCCTCCGGCCCGTTCTGCCCGCGGGCAGCCGCCCATGTTTCGCGAACAAGCATAAGGTGTTCGCCAACTGCGCCGGCGCCGCGTCCGGCTGCGGGAGCATGGAAAAAACGGGAGAAAATTTCGCTTGAGAGCAAGAAAACGGCGTTGACAAGGCGGCGGCGTTCCGCTATGATGCGCGTGACGAGGGAAAAAGGGAGAACCGGCAGCGAACATGGCGAACATGCGCGATGTGGCCGGAGCGGCGAAGGTTTCGGTCTCGACTGTTTCATCCGTCCTCAGCGGCAGGAAAAAGGTCAGCCCCGGCTTGCGGCAGCGCGTGCTGGACGCGGTGGCGCGCAGCGGGTACACGCTCCCTGCGTGTCCGCTTCCCCGGACGGCGGCCCCGGAAGAGGTCTGCGTGATCCTTCCCGGCGTCCACAGCTCGTTTTTTTCGCCGCTGCTGACGGGCATCCTGGATGCCGCGTCCGAGTCCGGCTGCAGCGTGCAGCTGTTTGATTCCAAGCGCGCTTGGGAGCGGGAAAGCGAGATCCTGGAGAAGGCCGCGGAAAGCGGCGCGAAGGAAGTCATCCTTGATTCGGTCTGCCGCGAGGAGCGGGAAGAGGAATACTTCTCGTCGATCCAGCGGCGCATGCTCAGGATCAGGGGCATGCGCCTGGTGGTCCTGGAGCGAGAGGTCAGCCTCGAGGGGATTTACTCGATCTATGTGGACAACCTTCAGGCCGCCTGCCAGGCGACCGCGCACCTGATCTCCCTGGGGCACCGCCGCATCGCGCACATCATGGGCCCGGAGATGTTCCCGCACTCGCATATCCGGGCTGAAGGCTACCGGCAGGCCCTGCGCGACGGCGGGATCGGCGTCGACGCCCACCTGATCGTGCGGGGGGATTATACCCCCAGCAGCGGATACGCGGCGATGAGCGAGCTTTTTCACAAGGGGATCGGCTGCACGGCCGTGTTCAGCGCGAACGACCAGATGGCGGTCGGCGCGATCAAGGCGATCCACCAGCAGGGTTTTTCCGTGCCGGAAGACATCGCCGTCGTGGGCTTTGACAACCTGTCGGTCGCGTCGCTCATCACGCCCGGGCTGTCCACCGTGCAGTATCCGATCTATCAGATGGGGTATGCGGCGCTTCGCATCCTCAAGGACGCCGCAGACGGCGCGGACTGTCCCGCAAGGACCCGGTTGGCGACCCGGCTGGTCATCCGAAGGTCCTCGGACATCAGGCAAACCCAGGACTGGAACCTTCACCAGTGGTAAAGGGAAGGCCGGGGCTTGGTTGATGGCATGCCATAGGGCGAAAAGACGCGCCCGCTCCTGTTTGTGACGGTGAAAAGGAGGTGTCCGCCCGGCTGAGAACCTGTTTGGCACCCTGACGCACAGACGACGGTTTGACAACATGAAGGAGGAGGACCATGAAAAAGACCCTTGCGATGCTTCTTTGCGCGACGATGATCCTGTCCCTGGCGGCCGTTTCCCTCGCGGAGGCCCCCGCGACGCGGAAAGTGTTCTTCACGAACGCTTTCTTCACCGCGCCCTTCTGCGCGCCCCTCAACGCCCAGGCCTATGAGACGGCCAAGGCGAACAACATTGAGCTCACCATCGTCGACGGCCAGGCAGACGCCTCGGTCCAGCTCGACCAGATCAAGACCGCCATCGACCAGGGCTATGACGGCATCATCTACTTCCCCGCCGACGCGGAAGGCGCCATCACGGTGGTCAATACCCTCAACGAATCCGGCGTCGCGTATGCCATCATCGACTCGAAAGTCGACGCGTCCGTCGCGGACACGATCCCGGTATTCGCGGGCCCCGACAACGTTGAAATGGGGCGCGTCGCGGGACAGGCCTGCGTCGATCTCATCGGGGAGACGGGCAATGTGGTCTGCCTGATGGGCTCCGCCGGCACGGACCCGGCCACCAACCGCCAGAAGGGCTTTGAGGAGATCATCGACCAGTACCCCGGCATCAAGATCCTTGCGGCCCAGAACGTGGACGGATGGGACCCCGCCATCGCCATGAGCATCATGCAGGACTACATCGTCCGCTTCGGCGAGGACATCGATTTCCTCTTCACCCATGACGACGGCATCTTCCAGGGGGCGCAGCAGGCCATCGCGGCGGCCGGCCTGACGGGCCAGTTCAAGGCTGTTTCGACAGGCGCGAACAACGTCGGCATCGCCGCGATCAAGTCCGGCGAGCTCTACGGCTCCGTGCTGCATTCGGCCAAGGAAGAAGGCCAGCTGGGCGTGGAAGCCGTCGTCGCCGTGATGAACGGCGAGATCAAGAACGGCGACAACGTCTGGTACAAGTGCAACTGCCCCCTGGTGACGCTGGAGAACGTCGCCGAGTGGGAAGGCTGGGGCTGGTAAGCATTTTCACGATTCCTCGACAGACGCTCGGGCGCCCTGCGGCGGCATCCCCGCCCAGGGCGTCCGCGGGGGGCTCCCGATGCAGGAACACATCCTCCTGATGAAAGGGATCACAAAGGCCTTCGGGACGACCGTCGCGCTCGATCACGTCGATTTTTCCGTCCGCCCCGGCGAAGTGCACGCGCTGCTGGGGGAGAACGGCGCGGGGAAATCGACGCTGATGAAGATCTTGAACGGCGTCTATGCGGCGGACAGCGGCGAGATCCTCATCGACGGCGCGCCCGTCCGCTTTTCTGGCACGCGCGAGGCCATGGCCGGCGGCGTCGGCCTGGTGTTCCAGGAACTGAACCTCGTGCCCACCCTGTCGACGGTCGAGAACGCCTTTCTGGGGCGTCTCCGGACCACCGGGAGGGGAACGGTGGACTGGAAAGGCATGTCCGACGAGTTTTCCGGGTTCATGAAGAGCATCGATTTCCAGATGGACCCGGCGCGACCGGTGTCGGAGCTGTCGATCGCCGAGAAGCAGATGGTGGAGATCGCCCGCGCGCTGATGCTCAACAGCAAGATCATCGTGATGGACGAGCCGACGGCTCCCCTGACGACCGAAGAGATCCGGAAGCTCTTCAACATCATCCGGATCCTCAGGGACAAGGGCGTCACGGTGATCTACATCTCGCACCGCCTTGAGGAAGTCTTCCAGATCTGCGACCGCCTGACGGTGCTGCGGGACGGCAGGAAGATCTGCACGCTGGACGTGGCGGACACCACGAAATCGCAGCTGATCGAGCACATGGTCGGCCGAAGCATGGAGATCGAGTTTCCAAGAAGGGAAGAAAAGACGGCGGGGGAGCCGGTGCTCGAGGTCAGGCACCTGTTCACGCACAACTTTCTCAGGGACATCAACTTCGAGCTGCGGCGCGGGGAGATCCTCGGCATCGCGGGGCTCGTCGGCTCCGGCCGCAGCGAAATCGCCCGCGCTGTTCGGCGCCGACAGGGTCGAAAAAGGGGAGTTCATGGTCGGCGGCAGGCGGGTCGCGATCCATTCCACCATGGACGCCCGGAAACGGTCGATCGGGCTTGTCCCGGAGGACCGCAAGGACGAAGGCCTGTCCACGGAACAGACCGTCATGAAAAACATCACGATCACGAACCTCCCCAAGGTGTCCAGGGGCTTTGTGCTCAGCCGCCGCAGGGAGACCCGGGAGGCCTCCCGCATGGTCGGGGAACTTGGGATCAAAACGCCGTCCATCCACAAACGGATCGATCAGCTGTCGGGCGGGAACCAGCAGAAGGTCGTTCTGGCCAAATGGCTGTACAATGACGCGGATATCCTCATCCTCGATGAGCCGACCCGAGGCATCGACGTCGGCGCGAAGTATGAGATCTACCTGCTGATGAACGAAATGGTCAAAAGGGGAAAGGCCGTCATCATGATCTCTTCCGAACTCCCGGAGATCTTTGCGCTGTCGGACCGCATCATGGTGATGTACGAAGGCCGCCTTCGGACCTGCGTTGAGAACCGCGAAGGCTTAAGGCCCGAAGACATCATGCGCTTTGCGCTTGGCTAGGAGAGGAGGGCGGGGAATGGACATGTCATCCGCGCCCAGGCGCAGGGCGTACAGGCGCGCGCTCGACCTTGCCGCAAGCAACGCGATCCTCCTGCTGATGCTTGTCCTGGCAGCGGTCGTGTCCTTCCTGCATCCGAGATTCCTGACGGCGAACAATTTCAGGAACATCCTCAACCAGATATCGGTCATCGGCTGCCTCTCCTGCGGGATGACCTTTGTGCTGCTCATCGGCTGCATCGACCTGTCGGTCGGCTCAATGATGTCCCTGATCGGCATCATGGCTGTCGCGATCGCCAACGGCGGGCGGGAATGGCTGGCGATCCTCCTGCCGGTGCTCGCCGCGGGGGGGATCGGCCTGATCAAGGGCGGGATCCTGGCGGGGGTGAACGGCAGGCTTGGAGAAAGCTTCATCATCACCTACGGGGCCCAGTCCGTGCTTGCCGCGCTGGCGCTGATCATCCAGGGCGGGCTGTTCATGATGGTCACGGCGACGGGGGTCTTCACCCGTATCGGGAAGGGCACCAATCCGGCGTACGTGTTTTTTGCCCTTGTGGCTCTGTGCCAGTTCATCCTGGTCAAGACGCGCTTCGGCCGCGAACTCACCTTTGTCGGCTCAAACCCCGCTGCCGCGCGGCTGTCGGGGATCAACATCAGGCGGTACTTCATGATGGCCTTCATGCTCTGCGGCTTCATCTCCGGCATCGCGGGCATCCTGCTTCCCTCCCGGGTGATGAGCGCCAACCCGACCGCGGGCACCAATTACGAGCTGGAAGCCATTGCCGCCTGCGTGGTGGGAGGGGTCAGCATGAAGGGCGGCAGCGGCAGTTTTGTCAACACGCTCGTGGGCGTGATGGTGATGGGCGTCCTGTCAAACGCCATGAACCTGCTCGGGCTGTCCTCCTACCCCCAGATGATCGTCAAGGGGTCCATCATCGCCCTGGCGTTCGCGCTCGACATGGCCAGCAAGCGCCGCCAGCTCAAGAGAGAGTAGGGGATGCGCATGAAGAGGAAGAAAAGCGCCGCGCAGCTGGTCAGGGACAATGTGATCATTGTGGCGCTGGTCCTGGTGGTGCTCGCGTTCGTGTCCGCCACCTCGGGGTTCCTGACGCCGTCCAACATGAGGAACATCCTCGCCCAGATATCGCTGTACGGGATCGTCGCCTTCGCGATGACCATCTCGATCATCGGCGGCGAATTCGATCTTTCCGTCAGTTCCCTGATGGGCGTCACGACGATCCTGTTCACGGATTTTGCCAAAAAGGCCGGCACGCCGGCCGCGATCCTCGCCTGCGTCGGCGTGGGCGTCGCCGTCGGGCTCATCAACGGGTTCATGGTGTCGAAGCTGA
The DNA here is from genome assembly GCA_964563725.1 of uncultured Oscillospiraceae bacterium. Taxonomy (GTDB): domain Bacteria; phylum Bacillota; class Clostridia; order Christensenellales; family Aristaeellaceae; genus CAZLYF01. The sequence continues at coordinate 13,674 of CAZLYF010000025.1, read as the reverse complement.
GAATCAACGCGTTTGTCGCCACCCTCGCCATGATGCTCATGCTCAAGGGCTTCGCGCTGACCTACACCAACGGGCGGCCCATCAACTACCCCAACCAGGCGCTCAACGCTTTCGGGAACGGCAGCTTCCTGGGGATCCCCAACATCACCTGGTTTTTCATCGGCTTCCTGCTGGTCACCTGGTTCCTGCTGCGCAACACCAGGTTCGGGCGCAATATCTACGCCACGGGGGGCAACTTCACCGTGGCCAGGATGGCGGGGATCAACGTCGGCTTCTACAAAACGATGCTGTTTGTGATCCTGGGTTTCGCCACGGCGGTCGCGGGGATCCTGATGGCCATGCGCCTTTCGTCGGGAAACACCCTCTACGGCGGCGATCTGACCATGTCGGTCGTCGCGGGAGTGGTCATCGGCGGCACCTCGCTGTCCGGCGGCCGGGGCAGCGCGTTCAAGACGCTGTGGGGGATGCTGCTCATCGGGGTGCTGTTCAACGGCCTGCAGCGCCTCGAGGTCCAGGCGAACTGGCAGGACGTGATCAAGGGCTCCATCCTGATCGCCGTCGTATCCATCGACGCGCTGTTCGCCCGCCGCAAGCCGGCGGCGATGAAAGCGAGGGCGTGAGGCGGGCGGGCCGCGGCGCGGCGGGCAGTGACGGAAACAACAAAGTGCGGACAACCGAAAAGGAGGGAAAGGCATGTCAAAGAGGAATTTCATCGACAGGGCGCTGAATGAAGGGAAGGGAGTGGTCCGGCTGGCGCCCAACTGGGTGCCGCGTTCCTTTTGCCGTCCGGGCCGCCGGCTGAGGCTGCATCCGGACGACTATTTCTCCCTGGGGCTCGCGCGCGGCGGCATCGACGAAAGGTGGTTCTCGTCCACGACGCCCGCGGACAACGGCCCGGGGACTCCCCCCGACGAGGGGCTGAGCTATATCGTGACCAGGGACGGGAAAGACCGCGCCCTCCTGCTTGACGCGGTGGAGGAGTTCAAGGCGGAACTCATCGGGGAGGGCCTGTACGCCAAATACGGGCGCTGGCCGATGTTCTCGAAATTTTTCGACAACAAGGGGCCGCTGCCCCACCATGTGCATCACAACGACGAGTACGCATCGAAGGTGCACGCCAGCGGAAAGCCGGAAATGTACTTCTTCCCCGCGCAGTACAACAACTACGGCGCGGAATTCCCGTTCACCTTCTTCGGGATCAATCCCGGCGTGAGCAGGGAAGAGGTGAAAGAGGCGCTCATGCGCTTCGGCAAGGGCGACAACAAGCTGCTGGAACTCAGCCGCGCCTACAAGATCGCGGTGGACACCGGCTGGGACGTCCCCCCGGGCATCCTGCACGCGCCGGCGAGCATGTGCACCTACGAGCCTCAGTTCGCGTCCGACGTGTACGCGATGTACCAGTCGGTCCTGTATTTCGACCATGCGGTGCCCGAGGAACTGCTCTGGAAGAACTGCCCGCCTGAAAAGGTGGGCGACTACGATTATCTCATGGAGGTCCTTGACTGGGAAGGAAACACCGACCCCGACTTCGTGCGAAACCGCTTCATGAAGCCCATCCCGGTCAGCGGCGGGCAGGGGGACGAAGGCTTCCTCGACGAATGGATCTGCTACAGGAGCTCCGTCGCGGGCGCCAAGCGCCTCACCGTCGCGCCCAAACGTACGGTCACCATCAAGGAAAAGGTCCCTTACGGCCTGCTGTGCGTCGAGGGCTTCGGCCTCATCGGGGGGGAGGAACTCTCCTCGCCGGCGATGATCCGCTTTGGCGAACTGACGCATGACGAATACTTCGTCACGGAAGGGGCCGCCGGGGAAGGCGTCACCTTCACCAACCTGTCCTCCTCGCAGCCGCTCGTCGTGCTGCGGCACTTCCCGGAACACCCGGACCGGCCGGCCCTGTGAACGAAGCGAAACCGCCCCCGCGCCGGAAGGCGCGGGGGCGGTTTCCTGTGGGCGCAGCCGAAACCGGGGCGCAGGACGGTTTAGAAATCGATCGTATCCGGGTCGCGCGGGTACCCCACGACGCCCCTGAGCGAAGCGATCGCCTGGACGTCCCCGGGGGACAGCTCAAAATCGAAAACCCGGGCGTTTTCGGCGATCCTTTCCGCCGAGGTCGACTTGGGAAGGGGCAGGAAGCCCATCTGCAGGCTCCAGCGGATGCAGACCTGCGCGACGGACCTGCCCACCTTCCGAGCGATTTCCACGATTTCCTGCACGCCGAAGATCCTTCCCGTGCCCAGCGGGCTGTAGGCTTCCAGCAGCATTCCCGCTTTGCGGCAATAGCCCGCAAGCCCGTTGTCCACGCTGCCCGGGCACAGCCTGAGCTGGTTGACCATCGGCGCGACGGACGCCGTTTCCATCAGCGCGTCGATATGGTGCTCGCGGAAGTTGCTCACGCCGATCGCGCGGACCTTCCCTTCCCTGTAAAACTCTTCAAAGGCCTTCCAGCTCTCCGCGTTCGCCTCCTTCCACCAAGTCCTGAACAGGGCCGGATTCGGCCAGTGGATCAGGTAGAGGTCCAGATAATCCGTTTGGAGTTCGTTCAGCGACTGCTCGAAGGCCCGCCGGGTGTTCTGGTAGCCGTGCATGGTGTTTTGCAGCTTGCTTGTCAGGAAGATCTCTTCCCGCTTCAGCCCGCTCCTCAGCATGCCGAGGCCCACGCTCCCCTCGTTTGCGTACATCGCCGCCGTGTCGATGTGCCGGTAGCCGGCCGCGAGGGCCGCGGCGACCGTGTCGACCGCCGTCGCGCCGTCCTGCACCTGCCAGGTGCCCAGGCCTATGCAGGGGACGCGCACGCCGTTTGTGAGGGTGTAGAAGTCCGATACGCTGTTCATGGTGTCCTCCTTATTTCCTTTCATGGAAGGGCGCCCGGGCCCCGCGCCTTTGCGCCTGCTGAGGCCTCCGGTTGAGGGCCCTTTCACAGGACCCTGTCAAGGAAGTATTGAAGCTGCCTGCGCCACCAGGGCCAGTCGTGGTTGACGTCGGGGCCCCAGATGTCCACCCAGGCCCGGACGCCCTTTTCGCGCAGCGCGTCCTCCAAAAGGCGCGTCGTGCGCAGCATTTCTTCCTCCCACGCGCCCCGGCCCGCGCAGAGGATGATCCTGCAGCTGTTGAGCAGGGCGACGTAGGGGTGGTCCGCCGGCATGCCGCGCAGGCTGTCGATGGGGGAATTGAGGTAGATCAGCTCGTCCCGGTAGCCGCCGAACAGGGAGGGGGTGTCGTAGGCCCCGCTGAGCGCGATGACCGTGTCGAACAGGTCCGGCCTTCTGAAAAGGGCGTTGACCGCGTGCGTCGCGCCCATGCTGCAGCCGATGGTCATCGCGCGGTCAAAGCCCCCGCTGTCCGCCATCATGTAGGGATGAAATTCGTCCGTCAGGTAGCGGAACCAGCTTTCGTGCCGCTCGATGCGCCCGCGCGGGTGCGCCTGCGCGTTGGCCCAGGTCTCCCCGTCGATGCTGTCCACGCAGTAAAGCTTCAGCCTCCCCGCCTCAAGATGTGGCAGGCAGGGCCCGATCATGCCGAAGCCCTCAAAATCCCAGGGCCGGCCGTCCTGGGAGGGGAACACCAGGCAGGGCTTGCCCGCGTGGCCGTAGACCCGCATCGCCATCGGGCGGCCGAGCGCGGCGCTGTAAAACTCTTCCTGCCTGCCTGTCACGCCTGGGCCCTCCTGCACGCGTAGTCCACAAAGGCGTCCGCCTCCTCGCGGCTGAGGCACTGCGCCAGGTAGATCTGGTTGCCCATGGCGCCGGAAAGCGCTTCCGGCATGCGCTCCTGAAGCACGACGCGGTGGCTGTACGCCCGCAGGAGCTCCTCGTGGCTGTGGGCATAGGCCCGGATGTCCTGCCGGCCGACGAACACGCAGTAGTACTTTTTTCTGTCCGGGTCCAGCCATACGCGGTCATGGCAGACCATGTCCGCCCATAGCCTGTGGATGTCGACGCTGCCTGCGTAGTTGATCATGTCCGGGGTGAAACCGCCGGAGGGGCGCATGTTGACCTCCAGGGCGACGAGCTCTCCCTCCCTGCCGAGCCCCGGCTGGTCCGCGTTCAGGCGGAAAAACTCAAAATGCACCAGGCGGCTCCGGACCCCGAACGCCTCCGCGCAGCGCCGGCCCGCGTCCCGCAGGTCCTCCGCGATCTCGGGCACGATCATGTAGACCGATTCCTGCTTCTGGTTGACCACGTCCATCACGGACACGAGCGTAATGTTGCCCGTTTCGTACAGGGGCTGTCCCGAGGCGCCGATGAGCGCGTCGTAGGAACAGATCCCGCCGTTGACGGACTGCTCCAGGATGTAGGGGCGCAGCGGCAGGCGCTCGAAGAAAGCGCTGAGCTCCCGGTCGTCCCTCAGACGGAAGGTGTCGTTGGCGCCCACGCCCGTATCCGGCTTGGCGATGAGGGGGTACCCGACCGTCCTGGCGAAATCGCGCGCGTCTTCCAGCGCCGATGCCAGGCGCCAGGGGGCCGCCTTCACGCCGGCCCGGGCGTAGACCGCCTTCATGGCGGACTTGCGCTTGTAGCTTTCCATGCGGTCCAGCAGGGGGCCGGTGGTGATGTTAAACATCGTGCGCAGCCAGGCGTCCTGCTCGAGCCAGTACTCGTTGTTGCTCTCCAGCCAGTCGATCCTGCCGTGTCGGTGGATGAAATATCCCACCGCCCGCAGCATGGCCTCGCCGTCCTCGAGGCTCCCGACGCGGAAGTAGTCCGAAAGCGAGGCGCGCAGCTCCGGCAGCAGGGCCTCCCGCGGCGTGTCCGCGATGCCCAGGACCGTCGCGCCGCAGCGCCTCAGGGCCTGGCAGAAACGCCAGTAATGCGACGGGAAATGCGGCGACACAAAGACGAAATTCATCATGCTCCCGTTCCGGCGCCCAGGCGCCGCGCCGCCGCCGTTGACCGGGCGGGCGACGCCGGGAGCATACCATGGAGGGTATTTTGGCGTCAACGCGGCGAGGGGAATGGGGTGGAAAAGGGCCGCGGCGAAGCGAATACGGGCCTTCAGGGGCCCTCCGTCCCGGTTTCGGACAGGTTGACAAAGGGAACCTGCGGCCGTATCACCATAGCGAAGCGTCAGGCATGGAAGGGAGGCGCGTTTCCCGTAGGAGGCAGCCGTTCGTCGCCTGCCGTGGGCTGTTGCCGCTGACGAGAGGGACAAAGGAGGCGTTTTGATGGAACACAGCGTGCTTGAATGGCTGCTCCGGCAGGACAACCCGTCTGTGCGGTATCTCACGCTGACATCGCTGCTGGACAGGCCGGAGGACGACACGGAGGCGCGGGCCGCAAGGGAAAGCGTCATGAAAAGCGGGCCCGTTCCGGGTCTCCTTGCACGGCAGAACCCGGACGGCTCGTGGGGCGACCCGGACAGGTTTTATAGGGACAAGTACTCTGGTACCGCCTGGACTCTGCTGATCCTGGCGGAAATGGTCGCCGATCCGGGGCATCCCGGGGTCAGGGCTGCGTGCGAATTCATGCTGCGGCATTCGCGGGATCCCGCAAGCGGGGGCTTCTCCATGTCGCGCAGCGCCCGGACGGGCGCGGGGCTGCCCGGCGGCGTAATCCCCTGCCTGACTGGGAACATGGTTTACAGCCTGGTCAAACTTGGGTACCTCAGGGACGAAAGGGTTCAGGACGCCATCGCCTGGATCGTAAAATACCAACGCGCCGACGACGGGATCCCGCAAGCGCCGCTTGGCGGCCCCTACGGCCGGCTGGAGGCCTGCTTCGGGCGGCACAGCTGCCATATGGGCGCGGCGAAGGCGCTCAAGGCGCTGACTGCCATCTCGCCGGACGCGAGAAGCAGCGACGTGAAGAGGAAAATCAGCGAGCTCGCCGAGTACTTCCTCATTCATCGGCTGTACAGGAAAAGCCATGACCCGGACCAGGTGTCCCGCCCGGGATGGCTGCGGCTCGGCTTTCCCCTGATGTATCAGACGGACATCCTGGAGCTGCTGGACCTGTTTGCCGCCTTGTGTATCCGTGACGGAAGGCTGTCGGACGCGTACCGGGCGCTTGAGGCCAGAAGGACGGCGGACGGCAGGTGGCGGATGGAATCCTCCTTAAGCGGAAAAATGCTCCTGACGATCGAGGAGAAGGGCGCCGATTCCAGGTGGCTGACCCTGAAAGCCATGAGGGTCATGCGGAGCTTCGCCGCCTCCTGACGCCTCCTTGCTGCCCCGGCCGAAACGAAGAAGGGGCAAAATGGAGGGGGTCCCTACCGGACGCACCAGACCTCTTTCTAGGGGATCGACAGCAGGCGGCAGCCGTCTTCCGTGATCGTCACGACCTCCTCCTGGCAGAGCCGCCCGTGGGAGGTGAGGATGGCGGGCTCCATGGTGAAGGTCATGCCGGTCTCCAGGACCTGATCCATCTCGTCCGTCTGCAGGAGCGAGCCGTAGCGCATCCCGCCCTCGTGCGCGTAGGTCCCCAGTTCGTGACCAAGCCCGTTGACCCTGGGATACCCCAGCCGCTCGAACACCTCGTTGGCCGCGTCGCGGGGGACGGTCGTCAGGACGCCGGGGCCTGAAACCCGGACGGCTTCGCGCTCTGCCCCCTGCATGGCCGAAAAGGCCCTGAGGACTTCCTCGGGCGGCTCGCCCCGGCCGTTTTCCAGCACGTAGAACGACCGCTGGTTGTCCGAGGCGAAATCGTCGATGCGAAGGCCGAAATCCACGTTGATCAGGTCTCCCGGCTGCGCGAAGACGTCCTCGGGCGGCCGCTTGCACAGGTAGCTGGACCTGGCGCCGACGGAAACGAAGGGATTGCCCTGCCTGGGCCAGGAGAAGTCCGCGCCGAGTTCCAGGACCTTCCGCTGGAACCAGCGCTGGATGTCCGCGCCGGACATCCCGCTGCGGATCACCTCCCGCGCGGATTCGTAGATCTTCATCGACGCGAGCACGGTGCGTTCGATGCCCGCGACCTCTTCGGGCGACCTCTGCGCGCGGACGCGCTTCATGATCCTTGCCGAGGAAAGCGTCTCCCCCCGGAAGCCGGCCGCCTGCAGGCAGCGCTCGAGCCGGCGGTACTGCGTGAGGCTCAGGCCGTCCGCGGACGGATCGGTCTGGGAATAGTTCAGCGCGATGCGCCGCGCGGGCATGAAGCGGCCCAGGATCTCCGTCAGCCTGTCGTCAAAACCCTCCCGGTAGGAGACGACCTCCGTGGCGGGGCTGTAGGCCTGCATTTCCTCGGCCTCCAGGGCGCTGGCTAGGCACACGCTCCGGCCGGTCCCGGACACGAACAGGGCGCAGGCCGGCGAGGTTGCCGCGGGGGGAGGGGGATGCTATCATCGGCCCGCGCACGGTGCTTCGAGGGACGGCGCGGATGCCGCGCGCGGAGGATGTGCGGGGGGCTGCTGCATGTACAGGCTGCTGATCTTTGACATGGACGGTACCTTCATCGACACCAGGGAGTTCCATTCAAGGGTTTTTGAGGATTTTCTGGGCAGGCACTGGAGGGATCCCGGGTACGGGGCGATCTATCGGGGCATCGGGGGGACCGTCCGGGAACTGTTTGAAATGGCGGGCGTTCCCGGGGACCGCATGCCCGGGTTCTACGGCATGCTGGAAGAATACTACGGACGGGAAGCGTGGAAGCTGCTCGGGACGACGAGGCTTGCCGACGGCTTCCTGCCCTTCGCGGCCTGGCTCAGGGGCCGGGGCGTCAGGCTGGCGGTGGTCACCAACTCCCTGAAAAGCATCGCCGGGCGTCTCATCGATCACCATGGCTGCGGTGCCCTCTTTGACGCGGTCGAAGGCGCCGACGCGGACGCCCAGGACAAGCGGGCCCGCTGCCGGGCGCTGTTTGGGCGCTTCGGGATCCCGCCCGGCGAGGCGCTGTACGTCGGGGACACGGAGGGCGATATGGAACTGGCGGACGCCGTCGGCTGCGACGCCTGTTTCATGCACACCGGCATCGCCTGGTGCAGGGACGCCGCGTTCATCAAAGAGAGGCTCCGGCCGGCGATCGTCGCGCGAAGCTACGGGGAACTGCTCCAAACCCTGCAGACGCGCGCGGGCCCGGAAGGCCTGGGCTGAAAGGCGCGGCGCGCGCGTTTGCGGCTCCGCCCCCGGTCAGGTGGCGTCATCGCTCCTGAAAGGCCCGACGCCAAGGTCGCCGCAGTCCCTGGCTCCTCTGGCGATCGCGGACACGCCGTGCCTGCCGCGCAGGCTGAAGACGGCCTTTTCCAGCCTCTCCAGCTTTTCGCGGCTGGGGCCGCCCCCGCTGAGCAGCGAGACCTGTTCGCACAGCCCTTCCCCTTTGACCAGGTGGATGCCCGTCACGGTCAGCGCGCGGATGGGGGCGTCGCGCCGCCAGCCGCGAAGGAGGATCGCAAGCGCCGCGTCGAAGATCTCCTTGTGCAGGTTGGTCGGCTGCTCAAGCGTCATCTGCCGCGAGTGGGTCTTCAGCTCCGGGTCCCTGATGTGCACCTGCACCCCGCCGCACCGGAGGCCGCGCTGCCGGAGCCTGAAGGAGACCTCGTCGGTGAGGGGCTGCAGCGCGGCGCGGATGTCCTCCTCGCCGCGCAGGTCCCGCCTGAAGGTCAGGCCGTTCCCGATCGATTTGGGCGCTTCGCCTTCCGAAAAGGGCCTGACGGGATCGTCGTCCAGGCCGTTGGCGTTCCGCCAGAGGAGGTCGCCCCCCTTGCCAAGCTGGGCTGACAGCCAGTCCCTGTCGGCGCGGGCAAGATCGCCGATGGTCCGGATGCGCTTCCGCCCCAGGAGGTCGTCCGTGCGCCCGCCGACGAACAGCAGCGCCGAAACGGGCAGGGGCCAGGCGAGCTGCCTGAAGTTCTCCCGCAGGATCACGGTCGTGGCGTCGGGTTTTTTCATGTCGCTGCCGATCTTCGCGAAGGTTTTGTTGAAGCTGACGCCCACGGAAACAGTGACGCCGACCTCGCGTTTGACCTGCTCCCGGATACGGTCGGCAAGCCCGGGGGCGCTGTCCCCAAACAGCGCCAGGGAGCCTGTGACGTCCAGGAAGGACTCGTCGATGCCGAAGGGCTCCACCTGGTCCGTATACTGCAGGTAAACCGCGTTCACCTGCCCGGACACCTCCTCGTAGCGCCTGTGGCGCGGGGGGACGAGGGTCAGGGACGGGCACTTCGAGAGCGCCGTCCGTAAGGTGTCCGTCGTCTGGATCCCATACTTTTTCGCCGCCTCGTTCTTGGCGAGGATGATCCCGTGACGGCTCTTCGGGTCGCCCGCGACGGCCATCGGCACAAGCCTGAGCGAGGGATCGTCCAGGCATTCGACCGACGCGAAAAAACCGTTGCAGTCGCAGTGCAGGATCCAGCGCGGCAAAGCGGGCGCGGTGCCCGGGCTCCGCGCGCCGGGATCTCCCGGGGAGCTCATGCGCAGTCCCCTTCCCTTCTTTGTTGAAAGCCCTGCACAGTATACACCCTGCGCCCGGCAGCGCGGGCGCGCCCGCCGGAGCGGATAAAAACACCGCAAAAAGGCGCATGCGGTCATGCGCCGGGACAGTACGCGGTACAGTCAGGAAAACCGGCGGGCCTTACTTCTTGGGCTGCGGCTTGGGAGCGGCGGCTTCCTGCTTTGCCGGCTCCGGCGCCTTTACTTCTTTTGCCTTTGGCTTTTTCTTCTTGTCTCCCATACGGACCACCCCTCATTTCAAGCTTGTCCCAACGGCATGACCGCACCTCGGATTATATTCCCGCGCGGGCACGCGTCAACGGCCGGTTTGTTGGAAGTGCACAATATATCGGGGACAAAATGATGCAGGTTTGGGACAACCGCGCGCCGCCGCGCTTCTGCGCCGGGAGCAGGCGGAGAGGCCCGGGCCCCGGCGCATCGAGCGGGCGCCATGAAGGAGATTTTCCGTTTTGCCTTTCTTCTGCTAAGATGCGCAAAGACGCATACGGCCTTCAGGTCCCGGAGCGGACCTCTGGGCAGGGGGGAACATGGAACGTGACGGCGCCTGCTATGAGCCGACCCCGCTGAGGCGGTCCATCAGCATCGGGGACTTCTACAGCTTTCACTATTACGAGTTCTCCTCCAGTTTCCGGGGCTGCGCGGAGAGCCACGACTTCTGGGAACTCGTGTATGTCGACAGCGGCAGGATCAGCTGCGTCGCCGGAGAGCGGAGCATCCTGCTCAAAATGGGCCAGGCGGTCTTTCATCCTCCCCGCGAAACGCACAACATCGTCTCCCTGGGCGTAAGCGCCGCGGTTTGCATCCTGTCCTTCGCCTGCGGGGAACTGGGCCCGGACCTGTTCGCGGAGAGGGTCGTCACGTTCACGGAGGGGGAACGCAGGCTGATGGGGGAGATCTTCCGCACCGGCAGTGCGCTGTTTGAGCCTCCCTACAATCTCCTGAGGCAGTGGAAGCTCAGGCTGCTCCCCGGCGCCCCGCCCGGCCTTGAACAGATCTTCCGCAACCTCGCGGAGAACCTGGTCGTCCAGATCGTCAGCCGGCAGCCGGCGCTTCCGGGAGGGGAGGCAGCGGCCGCGAAAGGCGCTTCGCACCGCGGCAGGAACAGCGAGAAAGAAGCCGTCGCGTGCATCGTCGCGTTCATGAAGGAGAACCTGAACAGGAAACTCACGGTCCGGGAGATCTGCGCGTACAGCGCCTTTTCCCCGAGCCATCTCCACGCCCTGTTCAAAAAGCAGGCCGGCTCCAGCGTGATGCTCTTTTTCAACCGCCTGAAGATTGACAGCGCCAAGGAGATGATCGCCGCGGGGAAGCACAGCTTCACCCAGATCAGCGCCAGCCTCGGGTACAATTCCGTCCACTACTTCTCCCACGCGTTCCGCAGACAGGTGGGGATGAGCCCCTCCGAGTACTCCGAGTCGGTCAAGATGACGGCGCTGCTGTGAGCGGAGATGGAGAAAAACGTACATCAACAGGATGATTTCGTAAATACTTGCGCCCCGTCTTGGGGTAGAATGCGGGCAATGCGACAGGGGCCGGCTGCATGTAAGCGTTTCTCCCGGTCAAACACAGGGTCTTTGGAACCGCGGCAGCGCCGGGCGCGGAGACGCCCATCCCTTTCCCGGCGGGCCGCGGGCAGGAGCGGGACATGGCGACAGGAAAGCTCAGGGACAGGATAGCGCTGGTGACCGGCGCCTGGCAGGGGCTGGGCAGGGTGTTCGCGGACGCCTTCGCCAGGGAGGGCGCGGACCTGTATCTGATGGCGCGCAGCCTGCCGGAACTCCGGAAAACTGCCGCCGAGATCGCCTCGCGGCACGGCGTACGGTGCTTTCCGCATTTCATCGACATCCTGGACGAACGCAGCGTGGAGGACGCGGCAAACTTTGTCAGGGAGACGACGGGGAGGCTCGATATCCTCGTCAACAACGCTGCGGTCGGGCGGGGCAGCGTCCCGCTGCAGGAGGTGACGCTGGACGAGTGGAACGGGACGCTCGCCACCAACCTCACCGGGACCTTTCTTTGCATGAAGCACTTCGGGCGCATCATGATCAGCCAGCGCGGCGGGAAGATCATCAACCTGACCTCGCTGGCCGCGCGCGCCGTCCTGCGGGGCGCCTGCACCGGGGCGTATGACTGCTCGAAGGCTGCCATCGGCTGCCTGACGAGGTGCATGGCGGCGGAGTGGGCGGCGTACGATATCCGGGTCAATTCCATCTCCCCCGGGTTTTTCCTCACCGACGTCAACCGGCGCTTCCTGAAGGAAAACCCTTCGTTCCATGAGGAATCGCGGGCCAATCTCCCGCTCGGGCGCTGGGGCGACCCGGGCGAGATCGGCCCGCTCGCGGTTTTTCTGGCCTCCGGCGACTCTGACTACGTGACCGGCGCGGACTTTGACATCGACGGCGGATACGCCCTCTGGTGACGCGGGCCCCGGCCGCGGGAAACGGGTGAACAGGGTGAACACGGCGCCTATCCTCCAGATCAGCAACATCTCCAAGACCTATTCGGGAATCCGCGTGCTGTGCAATGTGGATTTTGACCTGGTGGCGGGCGAGGTCCATGCCCTGGTGGGTGAGAACGGCGCGGGGAAGACCACCATGATCAAGATCATCGCAGGCGTCGAGGAACCCGACGAGGGCGGGCAGATCATGTTCGCCGGCAGGCAGGTTTCGAGGATGACCGCCGTCCGGTCGATGGGGCTGGGCGTCAACGTGATCTACCAGGACATCAGCCTCTTCCCCAACCTGAGCATCGCGGAAAACATCTGCAAGGGGATCTTCAGGGACCCCTTCGTCAACAGGCGGAAGATCAGGGACAGGGCGCTTCAGACCCTGGAGGCGATGAATGTCAGGATGGACGTGAACCAGCGGCTCGAAGGCATCTCCATCGGCCAAAAGCAGATCGTCGCCATCGCGCGCGCGGTCGCGGTGGACGCGAAAGTCATCGTGATGGACGAGCCGACCGCGGCGCTGTCCTCCTCCGAGGTGGAGATGCTCTACAGGATCATCCGGGAACTCAAGGGGAAGGGAGTCGGCATCATATACATCTCGCACAAGCTCGACGAGATCTTCGCCGTCGCGGACAGGATCTCCGTGTTGCGGGACGGCAACATGATCGCCACCGGCAGCGCGTCCGCCTTCGACCAGAAAAAGCTCATCCGGCTCATGGTGGGCCGTGAGCTGCGCTTTGTGCCGATGCACAACGAGGGGGGAGGGGGCGGCGAAGTCCTGTTTGAAGTGCGGGACTTCACCAGCGAGCCGAGTTTCCGGGGGATCTCCTTTCAGGTGCGCAGGGGCGAGATCGTGGGGCTGACGGGACTGGTCGGCGCAGGCCGCAGCGAGTGGGCGCAGACCGTGTTTGGCTTGAGAAAGCTCCAGAGAGGGGAAATGAGCATCCACGGAAAGAAGGTCTCCGTCCGTGACGCGGACGACGCCATCTCCAAGGGCATCTGCTACCTCCCCGAGGACAGGCGGCTGCAGGGCCTGTTCCAGGGCAATTCGATGGCCAGGAACATGACGGCGGTCACGCTGAAAAAAATGATCCGCCGAAGGCTGCTCAGCCGGCCCATGGAGACCGGCGTGGCAAGGAAGTACATCGGCAAGCTCAGCATCCGCCCGGAGCTCCCGGAGATCAGCGTGGACCATCTCTCCGGCGGCAACCAGCAGAAGACCCTGATCAGCAGGTGGCTCAACGCGGACCCGAAGGTGCTCATCGTCGACGAGCCGACCTGCGGCGTGGACGTGGGGGCGAAGCTGGAGATCCACAGGCTGCTCCGGGAGCTGGCGGAGCATGGCGTGTGCGTGATCCTCATTTCATCAGACCTTTCCGAAGTCTTCGCCCTGTCGGACCGGATCCTGGTCATGCGTCAGGGCGCCATCGTCCACGAGGAGGAGACGCACGCCGCGACGCAGGAGGGCATCCTCAGCAAAGGCTTGCTGGGTTGAGGGAGAAGAGAACGTGATCAAGGCGGCCAGGGGCAAATCCAGGGAGCTCATCCTCATCGGCACGATCGTCGTGATCGGCGCCGTCGTGACATCCGTCACCGGCGCGTTCCTCTCGCGTCTGAACATCGTCAACATGCTCTACGGGAACACCATCCTCGGCGTGATGTCCATCGGAATGATGGTCGTCATCGCGACCGGCAACATCGACATCTCCGTTGGCGCGCAGTACGCGGTCTGCGGGATGCTGGTCGCGATGTTCGTCAAGGCCACGGACGGCCGCTACATACTGCTCTCCATTGCTGTCGGGATGGCCGCGGGGACCCTCCTGGGCCTCGTCAACGGCATCCTTGTGGC
>CAZLYF010000024.1:24422-26235 GCA_964563725.1 uncultured Oscillospiraceae bacterium | reverse complement strand
CTGCGCGTGAATGAAGCCAGCTTGTCCGCGCCCTGGTAGGCCGCCTCCGTGATGCGCAGCTTCGACGGGGCGGTGTCGGCGGCGGGTGCGGCCGGCAGCAGCGGCATGGGCGTGGGGGTCGGATCAGGCGTCGGCGTGGGCGGCGCTGTCGGCGTGGGCGACGCCGTCGGCGCCGGGGTCGGCGACGGGACGGGCGTCGGGACGGGCGTCGCTGCGAACGTCGGCGCGGCGGTCACCGGAACGGGGGAGACGAAGACGGGGGAGGTCCACGCGGCCATGGTCGCGGCCGGCGGGGCAGCCGTAGGCGGCGCGGAGGTCTCCGGGGGCGCCGTCGGGGCCTGCACGACGAAGGACGAAGGTTCCGCAGCCTGCGTCAGCGCGGCCTGCGGCGTCTGTGTCAAGACGGGCGTGGGCACAGCCGTGGGGACAGCCGTCGGCAGGGGGGTCGGCAAAGGCGTGGGCAAAGGCATGGGCGTGGGCTCAGGGGTCGGCGCCGACACCGTCATCAGGATGCTCCTGCCGCCCTCGTACCAGACCCCGTCCCTGCTCATGTATGCGGCGAGGGTGCGGGGACCCGGCTTGTCAAAGATGACGCTCAGCGTCCATACCTTGTTTTCGGGAGGATCGACGCAGGTGACCGTTCCCCCCACAGTGTTTCCCACCTCGTCTGTCATGCGCACGCCGTCGATGGCCGAATCGGCGGTGAAGGTGAATATGGTCTTGACGCCGGTCATCCCGTTGGGGTCGGCCGTTTCAAACTTGATGAGCTTCGGGGGCGTCGGCTTCTCCAGGCCGACCAGCCTCTTTGCGCCGTCCACCACGGTGACGACGGCGTCCCGCGCGGTCCCCAGGACGCCGACGCTGTCCCTGGGGACAAACCTGACAAGAAGGAAGCCTGCCGCGGCCAGCGCGGCCAGAAACAGAAGAAGGAGGACCGGCCACCTGCGCCGCGGGCTGTCCTCGTCGTAGCCGGCGGCGTCCTCAGGATATCCGGGGCCGTACGGTTCATAATCGTAGGAAACGGGCTTTCCCCTGCCCTGGGCCCGGTCTTGCCCCTGGCCCTCCCGGGAAACGGGCTGCCCCGCGTCGGGGCGATCGAAAGGCCGGCCCTGCGGCAGCCTGTCCGGCCGCGGTTCCGGCTGCGGCCTGTGGCGGTCGGAGCGCCGACGGCGCGGCGCCTGCCCGCTGCCCTGCGGCGGCCCCTGATAGCGATGATCTGACAAGCGGTACGGCTCCTTTCCGGATCACCCGGCCGGCCAGGCCCGGTCAGAAGGCGATCTTTTCCTCGATGAACGCCTTGAGGCCTGCGATGGCTACGCGATCCTGCAGCATCGTGTCGCGGTCGCGCACCGTCACGGTGCCCTCTTCCGCGGTCTGAAAATCCACCGTGACGCACAGCGGGGTCCCGATCTCGTCCTGGCGCCGGTAGCGCCTGCCGATGGATCCCGTATCGTCATAGTCGACCATGAAGTGCCTTGCGAGTTCCCTGAACACCGCCTCCGCGGCGCTCCCGAGCTTGTTTTTCTGCAGCGGCAGGACGGCCGCCTTGAACGGCGCGAGGGCCGGGTGCAGGCGCAGCACGACGCGGGTGTCGTTTTCGAGCTGCTCCTCTTCATACGCGTCGCACAGGAAAGCGAGCGCCACCCTGTCGGCGCCCAGGGAGGGCTCCACCACGTAGGGAACGTAGCGCTCGTTGGTGACCGGATCGACGTACTCCATGTTCTCGCCGCTGGCCGCCTGATGCGCCTTCAGGTCAAAATCGGTCCGGTCCGCGATGCCCCACAGCTCGCCCCAGCCGAAGGGGAAGCGGTAC
>CAZLYF010000024.1:0-24412 GCA_964563725.1 uncultured Oscillospiraceae bacterium | reverse complement strand
TCGAAGTCCGTGGTCGCCCTGGAGTAGTGCGAAAGCTCCTCCGGCTTGTGGTCGCGCAGGCGCAGCCTGTCTTCCCGGAGGCCCAGGCTCCTGAGCCAGTCAAGGCAAAAGGAGCGCCAGTGGCCGAACCATTGGAGGTCCTCCCCGGGCCTGCAGAAGAACTCCAGTTCCATCTGCTCAAACTCACGCGTACGGAACGTGAAATTGCCCGGGGTGATCTCGTTGCGGAACGACTTGCCGATCTGGCAGACGCCCATGGGGAGCCTGCGGCGGGTCGTCCGGACGATGTTCCTGAAATTGACGAAGATGCCCTGCGCCGTTTCCGGGCGCAGATAGATTTCCGCCGATCCGTCTTCCGTGACGCCCTGGTAGGTCTTGAACATCATGTTGAACTTGCGGATGGGGGTCCAGTCCGCTTTCCCGCACTGGGGGCAGGGGACCCCGTGCTCCGCGATGTAGCTCTCCATGGCCGCGTTGTCCCAGCCGTCCGCCTGCAGCTTTTCTCCCCCGGCGCCGGAATGCTCCGCGATGAGCTCGTCCGCGCGGAAACGCGCCTTGCAGGCCTTGCAGTCCATCAGCGGGTCGTTGAAGCTGCCCACGTGCCCCGAAGCGACCCAGACGCCCCGGTTCATCAGGATCGCGCTGTCGATCCCCACGTTGGTCCCGGATTCCTGCACGAATTTCTTCCACCAGGCGCGCTTGACGTTATTCTTGAATTCCACGCCCAGGGACCCGTAATCCCAGGTGTTGGCCAGCCCCCCGTAGATCTCGCTGCCCGGAAATATGAAACCGCGCGTCTTGCACAGCGAGACCAGCTTGTCCATCGTCAGTTCTTCAGGCATACACGTTCCTCCCTAACCCGGCCCATCATAGCGGCCGCGCGCCCGGTCTGTCAAGGAAACGGAGTGCTGAGCGATGAGGGCTGAGTGCTGAGTTCAGACGATAAAAGTGGATAGTGGTTTGAGAATTGCTAAGTCAAACCCGGTATAGCGGCCATTCCTGCATTCATCCACCAATGGCAGCAATGAAATCCGGCCCCAGCCCTCAAACGTCCCTCAGCCCTCTGCACTCTGCCCTCAGCACTCTGCCCTCAGCACTTGCCCCTCGTCATATATCTTGTTGACACCCCCTTTCGTCCACCGTATACTCATCCGGGATTTGGGCGTCCCGCCAGGCAGGGGCGCGGGGCGGCGTCGTTCTCAGCTGCGCCCCGGGGCGCTTCGCACCTTTTGATGACGCCGGAGGCGCGCAGCCGCCAGCGTACACTGGCTGAAAGAGGTGGTCGGGTTGCGGCAGGACAAGGCGCCCGTATACGAGGCGCTTGAGCGGATGCGCAGCGACAAGCTCGTTCCCTTCGACGTCCCCGGGCACAAGCGTGGCAGGGGCAACCCGGAGCTGACGGAGTTCCTCGGCGAGAAATGCATGTCCGTGGACGTCAACTCGACCAAGTATCTCGACAGCCTCTGCCATCCGACGGGCATCATCCGTGAGGGGGAAGAGATCGCGGCGGAGGCCTTTGGCGCGTCGCACGCTTTTTTCATGGTGGGGGGCACCACCGCTTCCATCCACGCGATGATCCTCTCCTCCGTCAAAAAGGGCGAAAAGCTGATCCTTCCGCGCAACGTGCACCAGAGCATCATCAACGCCCTGGTCCTGTGCGGCGCGATCCCCGTATACATCAATCCACGGACCAGCGAACGCCTGGGGATCGCCCTGGGCATGTCCGTGGAGGACGTGGCGCGCACGATCCGGGACAATCCGGAGGCGAAAGCCGTGTTCGTCAACAATCCCACCTACTACGGGATCTGCTCCAACCTCGGCGAGATCACGAAGGTGGCCCATCAAAACGGCATGTGCGTCCTGGTCGACGAGGCGCACGGGGCGCATTTTTACTTTGGCGAAGGCCTGCCGGTCTCGGCGATGGCGGCCGGCGCGGACATGGCGTCCGTCAGCATGCACAAGTCCGGGGGCTCGCTGACGCAGAGCTCCTTCCTGCTCTGCGGGGAAAGCGTGAACGCGGACTATGTCCGCCAGGTCATCAACCTCACGCAGACGACCAGCGCCTCCTACCTCCTGATCTCCAGCCTCGACATCTCCAGGCGGAACCTGGCGCTCAACGGGCGGGAGATCTTCGAGAAGGTCAAGCGCTTCGCTCGCTACGCCAGGGAAGAGATCAATGAAATCGGGGACTACTACGCCTATACGGAAAGCCTCAAAAACGGCGACACGATCTTCGACTTCGACACGACCAAGCTGTCCGTGAACACCTATGACCTCGGGCTCGCGGGCATCGAGGTCCACGACATCCTTCACGACGAATACAACATCCAGATCGAGTTCGGGGATCTGGGGAACTTCCTCGCCTATATTTCCATCGGCGACAAGACAAAAAACATCGAGCGGCTCATCGGCGCCCTGGCCGAGATCCGCAGGCTGTACAAAAGGGTCCGGGGGGCGGAGATCCGCTACGAGTACCTCCCGCCCGAAGTTGCCCTCCCGCCGCAGGAAGCGTTCTACGCGGACAAGCGGAGCGTGACCCTCGACGAGAGCGTCAACCAGATCTGCTGCGAGTTCATCATGACCTATCCGCCCGGCATCCCCATCCTCGCGCCCGGCGAGCGCATCACGCGGGACATCATCGACTACATCCGCAGTTCCAAGGAAAAAGGCTGTGTCATCACCGGCACGGAGGACCTGAAAGCCGACCGGATCAACATACTCAGCAGGGAGGGATGAGCTTTGGCTTTCTGGTTCACCGAGCATCACACCGACAGCGTCACGATGTCCGTCAGGGTCACGGAACAGCTCTACTCCAGCAAAAGCGACTACCAGCAGATCGACATCTTCAATTCCCAGGAGTTCGGAAAGATCCTCACGCTGGACGGGATGATCATGCTGACCGAGAAGGATGAGTTCATCTACCACGAAATGCTCGTCCACGTGCCCATGGCGGTCCATCCCTCCGTGGAATCGGCGCTCGTGGTGGGCGCGGGGGACGGCGGGGCGATCAGGGAACTGGGAAAATACGACGCCATCGGGCGCATCGACCTCGTCGAGATCGACAGCGTGCTCGTGGAAGCCTGCCGGCAATACCTGCCCATGACCGCCTGCGGCTACAACGACGGGCGCGTGCGGGTGTTCAATCAGGACGCGCTGAGGTTCCTGCGCAAGGTGGAGGGCGAGTATGACCTGATCATCGTGGACTCCACCGACCCGGCGGGCCCCGGCGAGATCCTTTTCACCAAGGAATTCTACGGAAGCTGCTGCAAGGCGCTCAGGGACGGCGGCATCATGATCAACCAGCACGAGAGCCCCTTCTATGCGTGGGAAGCCGTCGCCATGAAAAAGGCGCACAAGCACATCCGGGAATCCTTCCCCATCCACAGCGTCTATCAGGCCCACATCCCCACCTATCCTTCCGGGCACTGGCTGTTCGGATTCGCCAGCAAGAAGGCGGACCCGCTCAAGGACCTCGACCCCGCCCGCTGGAACAGCCTGGGCATCCGCACGGACTACTACAATACGGACCTGCACCTGGGCGCCTTTTACCTGCCCAACTATGTCAAGCGCCTGCTGGACGAGAACTGACCGGGACCCCTGTCGCAAAAGGCCGCCGCTTCCGGAAGGCTTCCGGGACGCCACGGCGCGTGTGAAGGCAAGGAGGCGTTGGGGCATGTCCGGAGTCGTCTGGGTCAGCGGCGCGTCAAGCGGCCTGGGGCTGTATACCGCCCGCGCGCTCAGCCGCCGGGGATGGACGGTGGTGTCCGGGGCGCGCTCTTTCCCCGAGCAGGGGGAAGCAGGCGGCGCGGCGGCCCGCCTGCATCTGGACGTGTCGCGGGAGGACAGCGTCCGCGCCTTCTGCGAAAAGGCCCTCTCGCTGTACGGCCCGCCCTTCGCGCTGGTCAACTGCGCCGCGGTCGTGGTCATCGGGCCCGCGTCTGATTATTCCGACGCGGAGCTGCGCCGGGTGATGGACGTCAACTTCCTGGGCATGGCCGCGATGATCCGCGCGGCGGTCCCCCTGATGCTTGAAAAAGGGGCAGGGCGGATCGTCAACTTCTCTTCCGTCAACGGCCAGCTCGCGACGCCCTTCTCCGGCGCCTACGCGGCTTCCAAGCACGCGGTCGAAGGCTTCAGCGAAGCCCTCGCGATGGAGCTCAGACCCCGCGGCATCCAGGTGATGATCGTCGAACCCGGAGACCACCGGGGAGGAAGCGGGGTCTACAGGACGCGCAGCGCGGTCACCAGCCCGGCCTTCAGGGAGGACTGCGGCCGCGCGGCGGCTGTGATCGCCAGGGACGAACGCAGCGGCGCGGATCCCGCCAGGCTCGGGGAAAAGGTCTCACGGTTGCTTGAAAAGCGCAGGATGCCCGTCCGGCTCTACGTCGGCAGCCCCCTCAACCGCCTGGCGATCCTGCTCCACAACGCGATCTGTTCGCAGACCTACCTGAGGCTCCAGTCCGCCTATTACGGGCTTGCAAAGGGCAGCCCCGGGAAGGGCCATATGGAATGAACAAATCCTTTTGCGCCGTCTTATCTGAATTGACCAAATTTCCTTGTCACGTCCGGCGCTTTGCGGTATAATGGCAACGGCCTACGCAAATCGCAGGAGGGACAGGATGTACAAGCTGCTGCTCGTCACAGACCGGGAAGAGGTAAAAAACGCCTTCCTCAACTTCAGGGACTGGGAGAAACTGCAGTTCGAACCCGTCACGATCAAGGATGATGTGCATGAGGCCATCAGCTGCCTGGAGACAAACTGCATCGACGCGGTGGGCTACTCCATCCGTTTTTCGGATGTGTCGCCGCTGCACAACTATCTGGTGGAAGTCAGGCCGAGCCTGCCCATTTTTCAGACGCACAGGCACGACACCACCTTGCGCAAGGAGCTGGATCGCGTCCGGAGGTTCCTTGACCAGCTCCGGTCGGATTTCAGCGACAGCTACGATGAACAGGCGGTGCTGGAATACCTGCGCGACGAGCTGATGCACCAGCTCCTGAGCCTGGAGGTCACCTCCAGGGAGGAGCTCAAAAGCCGCCTGAAGCTGGTGCGTTCCCAGATCTCCGCCGACAAGCCCGCGTTTCTGTTCGACCTGGACATGCCCCAGGGCGAGGTGTACCTCAGCAGCCGCTGGCACTACGGCCGCGAGCGGCTGGAGAACGCTCTCCTGTCCAATTTCCTTGGCCGCTACATCGACAACATCTTCTACGGCGCCGCCGTGCTGACGCCGCGCCACATCCGCCTCATCGGCTGCCAGCGCAGGGACAGCCCGGACGAGGACGGGGAACTGGTCAGCCGGCGCGTGCAGGCGCACGTGCTCCAGGTGATCAACGACGTGAAGAAGTACCTGGACCTGGACCTGGATATCGAGCAGTTCACGCCGCTTGACAATCTCTATCCGCTTGTCGACCGCGAACCGGTCGCCTGATACGGCATACCAAACAAGGAGGGTTCGGCAGATGGGCATCTTCAAGATCATCAAGGGCCAGCTGATCGACGTGATCGAGTGGACGGACACCTCGAGCAACACCATGGTGCACAGGTACGACGACGACGGCAAAGAGATCATGATGGGCGCACAGCTGACCGTGCGCGAGAGCCAGGCGGCCGTGTTCGTCAACGAAGGCAAGATCGCCGACGTGTTCCAGCCGGGGCGCTATGAGCTCAGCACCCAGAACATGCCGGTCATGACCCTGCTTAAAAGCTGGAAATACGGATTCGATTCCCCCTTCAAGGCCGAGGTCTATTTCGTCAACACCAAGCAGTTCCTTGACCAGAAATGGGGTACCAGCAACCCCGTCATGATGCGCGACGCCGAGTTCGGCATGATCCGCCTGCGCGCCTTCGGCATCTACTCTTTCCGCGTCTCGGACCCCTCCGCCTTCCTCAAGGAGGTGTTCGGCACAAGCGAGCTGTTCACGGTGGAGGGCGTCGAAGGCCAGCTCAAGCGCACCATCGTGTCCGCCCTCAGCGACGTCATCGCCCAGAGCAAGGTGCCAGCGCTGGACCTGGCGGCCAACTACGACGAGCTGGGCAGCTACGCGCTCAGCGTCATTTCGCCGCGCATCGCCCCGCTGGGCCTGAAGCTCGAGTCCTTCGTGATCGAAAACATCAGCCTGCCCCCGGAAGTGGAAAAGGCCATGGACAGGCGCACCTCCATGGGCGTGGTGGGCGATTTGAACAAGTATACCCAGTACCAGGCGGCGGAAGCGCTGCGCGACGCCGCGAACAACACGGGCGGGACAGCCGGCCTGGGCGCGGGCCTGGGCGCGGGCATGATGATGAGCGGCATGATGGGCAACGCGATGGCTGCGGCGGGAAAGCCTGAGACCCAGCCCGCCACCGCCCCCTGCGCCGCCTGCGGAAAGCCCGTCCCCGTGGGCTCGAAGTTCTGTCCCGACTGCGGCAAGCCCCAGCTGTCCTCTGCCGCCGGGTTCTGCCCGGCCTGCGGCAAGCCCCTCGCGCCCGGCGCGAAGTTCTGTCCGGAATGCGGGGCGAAGCAATAGGGTCCCGCGGTATCCGGCGATCCGCCTGCGTCCTGCCGTCCCGGACGGCAGGACTTTTTCATCGCGGGCCGAAGGCCGGCCCGCCCTCTCCCCGCCGTCTTCCGCAGGGAGCCAGCGGACGGGCCAGCGCTCTTAGGAGTCTCGGGGCCAGCAGCGCCGCGAGCGCCGCCTTCGCCGCGTCCCCTGGCAGGAAGGGGAACACGCAGTACCCCAGCGATTCGGCCGCCCCCAGGCCCGTCACGCGCATGAACCACAGCGTGCCCAGGAGATAGACGGGAAGCAGCCCCGCTAAAAACAGGAGGAGGCGGGCGGCGAAGTTCCCTGCCGCGCGCCGGTACAGCCACCCGGTCAGCAGCGCGCAGAAGAGATAGCCCGCAAGGAAGCCGCCGGTCTTCCCCAGCAGCGCTCCGGGCCCGCCCTGCAGGCCGGCAAAGACCGGCAGCCCCGCGGCGCCCAGCCCCAGGTAGACCCCCACGCCCAGCGCGCCCCCGCCCGGCCCCAGCAGCGCGCCGCCGAGGAAGACCCCCAGCAGCGCCAGGTTGGCCGGCACCATCGGCAGGGGGATCATGACCTGGGAGAGGAGGGCGACAAGGGCCGCGAACAGGGCGGCGTATGCCCTGCAGACAAGGCGGGTCCCCAGGGGTCCCGAGCGTTTCATCCGATCTCTCCGCCGGGCCTGCGCGCTTCGGCTTCCCCGCGCGCGGGCGTCCCGCGGACACCATTGTTGCCCGGGAGGCGCCGCGTGTCAAACACCGCGCGGCCATTCCCGGGCTTCCATACGCGGCCGCGGCGCCTCCGGCTTGACGCGTCCGCGGGCAAAACCTATACTCGGCCATCATCACGCCTGCGCGCCGGTTCGTCGCGATGCCGCTGCGCGGGCCCCGGGAGGGCGCCATGGTGCAAGGTTACCTTGAAAAGGTCTACGCGGGTTTTCTGGGCATGAACGTCGGCATCCGTCTGGGCGCGCCGGTCGAGCCCTCCTTCTGGAGCTACGAGCGCATCCGGCGCTTCTACGGCGATATCCGGGGCTACGTCAAGCCTTTCAGGCACTTCGCGGCGGACGACGACGCCAACGGGCCCGTGTACTTCCTTCGCGCGCTGGACGACATGCGGCGCCCCGGGGAGCCGGCCGCGCAGGACGTGGCCGAAGCCTGGCTCAATTACGCCCGGGAGGGCGTGGGGCTTTACTGGTGGGGCGGCTACGGCGTCAGCACCGAGCACACCGCCTGGCTCAATCTGGAAAGCGGCATCCCGGCGCCGCTTTCCGGAAGCGCCGAAGTGAACGGAAAGACCCTCGCCGAGCAGATCGGCGGGCAGATCTTCGTGGACACCTGGGGGCTCGTCGCCCCCTGCGACCCCCCGCGGGCCGCGCGGTACGCGAGGACGGCCGCCTCCGTTTCCCACGACGGGGAGGCGCTCAACGGCGCCGCGTTCATGGCCGCGGCCATCAGCAGGGCCTTCGAGTCCGAAGACACCAGGGACATCGCCGCTGCCGCCCTGGCCCAGCTCCCGGAGGACTGCCTCTACCGGCGCGTCTTTGACGCCGTGCGGGCGTTCCATGGCCGTTTCCCGGACGACTGGCGCGCCTGCCGTGAGATGCTGGAGCGCGAATGGGGCTACGACCGCTATCCCGGCGCCTGCCACGTCATCCCCAACGCGGGCGTTTGCGCCCTGGCGCTGTATTACGGGGAGAGCGACTTCAGCCGCACGGTCGAGATCGCCACGATGTGCTCGTGGGACACGGACTGCAACGCGGGGAACCTGGGCACCATCCTGGGGGTGGCCCGCGGCCTCGGCGGCATCCCCTGGCACTACAGGGGCCCGGTCAACGACGAAATCGTCCTGAGCGGCATTTCCGGGTACCTCAATATACTGGACATCCCCTCCTACTGCGTGAAGCTTGCGGACTGGGGATGCAGGCTTGCCGGCGAGCCCTCGCCGCACGCCGTCCGCGAAGGCGAGCTCCGCTTTGATTTCCGCCTGCCGGGCAGCACGCACGGTTTCCGTTGTTCCGACGCTTCCCTCGTCCGCCTGGACAACGGCGGCGGCTGCCTGCGCGCGCTGCTGGACAGGGTGAACCGCGGGCAGGGGGCGAAGATCTTCTACAAGCCCTTCTGGCGCAGGGAGGACTTTGACGACGAGCGCTACATGCCCGTCTTCACCCCCACCGCCTGGCCCGGCCAGACGGTGTCGATGCGGCTCAGCTGGGAAAAGCTCCACGGGGAGTCCGTCTGCGTCACGCCCTACGTGCGGGAGACCTATTCCCGGCGGGAGATCCCCGCGGCAAGCCTGCTGCTTAAGGAAAGCGCGGACTGGTCCGACCTGTCCTTCGTGATCCCCGACCTCGACGGAGGGCTCCCGGACGAAATCGGCCTGAAGATCGAAAGCAATTCCCCTGCGAAATTCTTTGACGCGGGCTGCCTGCGCCTGTCAGGTTTCCAGGTCACGGGAAAGGCACGGTACACGATCGGCCTTGCCGGCGCCAAAAAGGAATTCGGCTCCGTCCTGCCCTTCAGCCACAACCACGGCGCCTGGGAACTCGAAGAAGGGCGCCTGACCGGGATGGGGCTCGGGCACGCGGAGGCGATGACCGGAAGCTATTTCATGCGCGACCTGGAGGTCTCCGCGCCCGTCCGGCCGCTGCGAGGCGCGTCCCACCTGCTCGGGCTGCGCGTCCAGGGCGCGCGCCGCGGCTACTACGCCGGTTTCCATGGCGAAGGGGAGATCGCGATCCTCAAACATGACGGCGGCCTGACAATGCTATCGCAGGGCGCCTTCCCCTGGGCGGCGGGAGAGGACCGCTGTCTCTCGTTCCGCGCGCTGGGAAGCCGCCTGACGCTCGAGATCGACGGGAAACCGGCGCTGGAGGCGGAAGACGGGACCCACGCCTGGGGCATGGCCGCCTTCGCGCAGTACGCCGCGGGCCGCAGCTCCTTTGGCGACCTCTCGGTCAGGGAACTGTAGAAGCCGGGCCGCAGCCACGTCCCGGCCCCGGCATGCGCCGCGCCTCAGGCGGACAAGGGCGCGGCCAGCTCCTCCCCCACGGCGGCCAAGATGGGGCCCATGTCCTGCGCGTCGCAGTGAAGGCCGATCAGGGCCTGCGCGCGGGGCAGCATCAGGGAGATCTGTCCCCCGGCGCCGTGGAAGCGGTAGGCGTCCGGGTACCCGTCGCACATCCAGCACTGGAAACCGTAGCCGCGGCTCCAGCCATCGGCGTTTTCGATGCCCGTTTCGATCTGCCTTGAGCCCATCTGCGCGACCCAGTCCCCCGGGATCAGCTGCGCGCCTCCCCAGCGGCCGCCGTCGAGGCAGCAGAGCCCGAGCTTCACCATGTCCCCGGTGCGCAGCTTCATCCCGCTCGCCCCGAAAGCCTGGCCCCGGGGACAGCGTTCCCATTCGGGCGCGGGGATCCCCAGCGGGCCCAGGACGCGCTCGCGCAGCAGCTCGTACAGGGGCCGGCCCGTCGCACGCGCCGCCATGGCGCCGGCGATATGGCTGTCCCCGTTGGAATAAAAGAACCTCTCTCCGGGATGGTCCAGCAGCGGCTGCCCGAACAGGTACCCCAGGTAGTCCGGCGCTCCCACGCCCGCGTCGCGGTCCTCGCGCATCAGCAGCGCCCTGCCGAAGCCCGACGACATCGTCAGCAGCTGCCTGAGCCGGACGGCCCGCAGGGCGACCTCGTTTTCGGCGTTCACGTATTCGGGGAAAAGCCGGGCGACGGGGTCGTCGAGCGCCAGCTTGCCTTCCCCGACGACGATGCCGACGGCAGCCGCCGTGAAGGATTTCGTATGCGAATAGATCGGCAGCGGGACGTCCGGAGCCCAGCGCCTGCTCCCCGCGGGTTTCCCGCCGATGTAAACCTCCACCGCGAGCACAGGCAGCCCTTCCTGTTCGACGCGGCGGGCAAAGTTCGCGATCGGATCTTTCACGGATCTGCCTCCCGCCCGGCCTCGCCCGCCTCGCGAAGGATCAGCGCGCAGAGGCGGTCCGCGGTGTCGATCATGTCCGCTCCTTTTGCGAACAGCAGGCAGGTGCCGGTGGGGCGCCTCGTCTTTTCAATCCAGTGCGGCGGGATCGCGGAGGCGCCGTATTTCGCGCCGAGCACGGCGCCGCAGATGGCGCCGATGGTGTCCGCGTCGCGGCCGAAATTGCCGGCGGCCGTGACCCCGCTGCGAAAGTCGCGGTGCGAAAGCTTCAGCACGCCGAAGGCCTGCGCGACGGCTTCGCAGACCGCCGCCTTGTAGCTCGTCCACAGTTCGTCGTGCAGGGGCATCCAGGCGCGCAGGAATTCGCCCTGCGCCTCGTCGACGATGGCGAAGGCGCGCTCAAGCGAATAGCGGTACCAGCTGTCCCGCGGCGCGGGCAGCAGGGCCGCTTCGAGGATCTCCCCGACGGAGGCGTCCGCCATCGCAGCCGCGACGGCTGCCGCGACGGACTGCGCGCCCCAGATCCCTTCCCGTTCGTGGCTGATCTGGGCGTCCACCTCGGCCAGGAGGGCCGCGCGCGCGGGGTCGCCGGCGCAGAACACGCCGATGGGCGCGGCGCGCATCGCGGCGCCGTCCGAGTGCGCGTACGCGTTGTATCTGCCCGTCAGGGGCGGCCTCAGGCCGCGGCGCAGGTTGCGCGAAGCCTCAAACTCGCTGGCGCCCCCGCGCTTGAATTCGTCCTGCGTCGCGACGTGCTCAAGCCACGCCGCCACAACGGCGTCCGCTGTGAGCCGCCCGCCGCAGGCGATGAGCGTTTCGGCCGTCAGCAGCGCGAATTCGGTGTCGTCGGTGGACCAGCCCTCGCCCTTGCCGAAGTCGGTCGTGATGCCGTAGGCCGCCTGGTTTTCAGGCTTGCGCGAGGCGTCGCCGAAGGAGTCGCCGATGGCGATCCCGCACAGTGCCCCCCGCGCGCGGTCACGCAGGAAGGAGGGATCGCCCGCCAGCTGTTTGCGTGTCAGCATGTCAAAACCTCCGGAAGCGATAAAGGGGGCGGGCCCCGCCCGCCCCCCGGTGATCCCTCAATTACGGAAGGACGGTCGCAAAGTACTCGCTGAGCTGGTCGCCGCCGACGGCGTTGAATTTGGCGACGTACTCGTCCCAGTCTCCGAAGCCGCGTACCCCGCGCACGAAGTCCGCGGCGTATTCGGCGTACACGGACTTGACGGAGGCGAGCAGCGGCAGCAGTTCCTCGGGAAGGGGCACGTTCACGTCATCGGCGTAGTATTGCGCCGCGAGCGCCAGGGATTTTGAGGCCGCTTCCGTCATGACGGGCTTCTCGAGCTTGAGGCCTTCCGGCAGCCCGTTGCGGGTGGGGAACCAGCGGCCCCAGTAGGAGGGCCAGCGGTCGGTAAAGGAGACCGTCCCGTCCGCGCCGACCGTGTAATGGGTGCCTTCGGCGCCCAGGACGTCGATCATCCTGCCTTCCGGGCTGGCCATGTAATCCAGGATCGCGAAGCAGGCGTCCTTCACCTTCTGGTCCGCGGTCTTGTTGATCGCGAAGCCGCGCTCCTCCTTGGTCACGTCGATGGAGATGTAGGCCCAGCCTTCGCCCTTGGCGGGCGGCAGGGGCACAAGCGCGGCCTCCGGCCCGAACAGGGACTGGATCTTGATGTCGTAGACCTGCACGACGTCGCCGGCGCGTCCGCAGATGGTGGCGGTCTCGCCCTCATAGACGCTCTGCTCCAGCGTATCCCAGGTCATCGTGAGATAGTCCGGATCGATCAGCCCTTCGGCGTACAGCTTCGCGTAGAACTGAAGCTTCGCCTTCTCCTGGTCGGTCACCATGGAATAGACGTAGCTGTCCCCCAGCTTCATCAGGGTGGAAACGACGCCAAAGGCGTGGTTGAAGTAGCTGTCGAGGCGGCCCAGGCCCCCGTCGCCGCCCGCTGCGTACACGGCGGTCCCGCTGTCCTTGATCTCGCGGAAAAAGCTGTAGTAGTTGTCCACCGTCGGGTCCTTGAACAGCGCGTCGGCGGTGCTGAGCCTGGCGAGCAGATCCGCGCGGATCGCGGGCACCGAGACGGAGGCCGGCGCGAGCCACAGCAGATAGGGATGGCTCTTCAGGCGCGCCACGGAGTGGCCGCCCAGCAGGCCCTTGACGTAGGCCGAGTTCTCCACGTAGGCCGTCAGGTCCTCAAGCAGGCCTTCCGCGACGACCGGCTTGTCGGTGTTGCCCTGGAAGTAGATCAGGTCCGGGTTGATCTCGCCTGTGCGGAATGCCAGCGGCACGACGTCGATGTACTTGCCCGCCGGCGCTTCGAGCACGACGATGTCGACGTAGTCGCCCTTTGCGGCCATCCCCTTTTCCACCGCCTCCATGACGGCCGGCGTGTCGGCGTCGTCGGGGAGGACGTCCTTGCACAGGTACGTGACCGTGACGGGGGCTTCCGGCGTGCCGATGCCTTCGGCTGCGGCGCCAAAGGCCGCGAGCGTCAGACCGGCGAGGAAGAGTGACAGGATCCTTTTCATGCGGTTCCCTCCTTTTTGCTTAACCTTTGACTCCTCCGGCCATGATGTCGCTTGTGTAGTACCTCAGCACCAGTGGATAGAGGAGAAGGATCGGGATGATCGCCACGACGATGGTCGCCGCCTTGAGCGCGGTGTAGTCCACCCTGGCGAACTCGTTGTACTCCGCGAGGTTCTGCGAGCCGATCAGGTTGACGGTGTCGCTGAGCACCACGAACTGGCGCAGGACCACCTGCAGCGTGGTCTTGAGCTGGCTGGTCAGGTAGATGCTTTCCTTGAAGTAGGAATTCCAGCGGATCACCATGTAGAACATGGTGATGGTGGCGATCCCGGCCTTCGCCAGCGGCAGCACGATATGCAGCAGCGTGCGCAGGTGCCCGGCGCCGTCCATGCGTGCCGCCTCGTAGATCTCCTGCGGGATCGCCTCGAAGTATCGCATGGCGATGATCAGGTAGTACACGTTGACCGCGGTGACCAGGATCACAGACCAGTGGCTGCCGATGAGGCCGATCTGCCTGATGAGCAGGTATTCCGGCACGAGGCCCGGATCAAAGAGCATCATGACGATCAGGAACACCATGATCGCACGTTTCCCGATCAGGCGGGGCTGGATGAGGGCGTAGGCGGCCGAAGAGGTCAGCAGCACGTTGATCAGCGTGCCGATCAGGGTGATCTTCAGCGAGTTGAAGATCGAGGGCACGATCACCCTGTGCGCGAACACGATGCGGTAGTTCAGGCTGCTCAGCCCCGCCGGGAAGATTGCGAGCCCGCCCATCGAGGGGGACCTCGAGGGATCGGACAGGGACCGGGCGAAGATGTTGAGGATGGGCACCAGCGTGACCAGGATCAACAGGAGCATGATCAGGTTGAGCAGGGCCTGCCCCGGGGTGAAAAAGCGCCGAAGCGGCGTTCTCTTCATGCCGCCTCCTCACCAGACGCCCTTGCCGGTCGTCCGTTTGCTGACAAAATGCGTCACCAGCACCAGTGATACGCCGAACAGGCCCTTGACCACCCCGACGGCCGTCGCCAGGGAATACTGGCCCTGGCCGATGCCGATCGCGTAGATGTAGGTGTCCAGGATCTCGATGGAGGAGTTGACCGCCGGGTTGGTGAAGTTGAGCACCTGGTCGAAGCCCGCGTTGAGGAAGAAGCCGAGGTTCAGGATGAACATGGTGGTCATCGGGGTGACGAGCTCAGGCAGCACCACGTAGCGCACGCGCTGCAGCTTTGACGCGCCGTCGATTTCCGCCGCCTCGTGCAGCGAGGGGCTGATGCCGATGATCGTGGTGAAATAGATGATGGAATCCCAGCCCATCGAGCGCCAGCCTTCGGACAGGAACAGGATCCAGCGGATATGCCCCCGGCTGGTCATATAGTCGACGGCCTCCAGGCCGAACCAGCCCCTGATCTGGTTGACGGCGCCTTCGCGCCCAAGGAAGCTCAGCCAGATGCCGGCGATGACGACCCAGGAAAGGAAGTGCGGCAGGTAACTGACCACCTGGGAGATCCTGCGCATCGAATGGCTCCGCATTTCCGAGAGCAGCACGGCGAACAGCGGAAAAAACGGGAAGAGCAGCACGAACTTCATGAAGCTGATGATCAGGGTGTTGCGCAGGATATCATACAGAAGAGGCGTGGAGAAGATCATCCGGAAGTACTTGTCCCCCGCCCAGGTCCACGCGCTGCGCCCGCTGAAATTGTACACCGCCAGCCGCATGTTGAGGATGGGGATCACCCGGAAGATGAGGAAATACGAAAGCGTCGGCAGCAGGATCAGGTACAGCACCCAGTCGCGGCGCAGCTGGCGCAGCGCCGCGCCCGGGCGGTCCACGGGTCTCGGGGCAGCCGGGGGCGCATTCGTCATCCGCTTCCTCCTCAGGGGATCATGAGGTCTGCCAGCGGCGCATGCTGCTGCGCCCCGTAGACGTCGCGGTCGCCCGCGGTGCCTGAGGAAACGGGGCGCAGGAAGGTGGCCTTGATGCCCAGCGCCGCGTCGAAGCGCTCCACCACGCGGACGCTTTCCTCCGGGATACCGTACAGCCGGGCGATGGTCTTGCGGCAGATCAGGCCGCTGTCAAGGACCCGGCGGTACGTATCCTCCCGGTCGAACAGCACGTCGAGCGTGATCTCAAAGGGGCCGCTGTTCTTGCTGCGGATCACTTTCGCCAGGTCGTACAGCCTGTCCATTCCCTCTACACCGTCCTCACTTCGACGGGAAAAAGCGCGCAGGGATCGTCCACGCGCATCAGATGATAGACGGAGAATTCGTAGACCGCCCCGAAGCGGATGTCGCTGGGCGCGAAGGGAAAGGCCAGGTTGCCGGCCGTCGACTTGCGCCCCGGGTAGCCCCAGTGCAGGTAGGTGGAGCGGACGGAGGCGCAAACCGCGTCCGCGATGTCCTGCGTCTTCGCCAGCACCTCGAACATCAGCCCGATCTCATGCCCCGCTTCCCGGCAGGGCTCCGCCGCGCCAAGCACGCCGTCCAGGCCGTAATGGATGAAATTGATCCGGTAGTCCTCCCGGGGGATCTCGCCATAGTAGGCGCGCACGCTCTTCTCCACCCCCCGCTCCACCTCGTCAAGCCTTGAGATGAGCAGCGGGTCGCGGATACCGGCCAGCACGAAGCTGCGGTACGCCTTCAGGCGCGCGCCCTCGAGCTTCACCGCGTAGGGCACGCGCGTCACCCGGCTGCCCTCCACGCGGACGCGCCCGCCCCCCAACTCCCTGAATGCGCAGCCGGAAAGGTCCAGAAGCGTGCCGGGGCCCCTGAGCAGGAAGGGGTGGTCTTTTTCGTAAAAGGTGTGCGCGGCCACGCTGACCCGGGTGCAGCGCAGCGCGGGGTCCGCTGGGAAGACCTCGAAGCCCTCCCTGTCGAGGATCCCGATCATGCAGTCCTTGGCCGAGCCAGGCTCCGCGCACAGCGCCCCGCATTCGAGGATCTTGCCCAGGTGGAGGGCGGGGGCTTCGTCCCCGCCTTTTGCAATCCCGAAGGCCGCAAAGGGCGCCGGGTCGTAGGCGCGTCCGCACAGGATGATCTCCGCGCCGGTCCCGAGCGCCTTGAGGATGGGCTCCGCGCCCATCTGAGCGACGACGCCGTTCGTCTTCCCGAGCGTTTCTTCGTCAAGATCGCCCACGTTGGGCGACATCTTCTCGACGCGCCCCTCCCGCAGGGCGTCGAGGATGGCCGCGTCCGGGATGTCCGCCCAGACGACGGCGACGCGCGCGCGCCAGCCCGTGGCCGCCGCGATCTCCCGGATGATGCCAAAGGTCCATTCCACATGCTTCCGGGCCCCGGAACCGCCGGCGGAGCCGATCAGCAATGGGATGCCTGCCGCCCGGGCGCCCTCCATCAGCAGGCTCAGGTCCTTGCGGGCAGCCTGGCGGCTGACGATCGCCACCCCCGCGCCAAGCTTGTGCGGCCCGGCGTCCGTGGAGCCCGCGTCGACGATGATGGCGTCCGGCTCCTCCTTCATCGCGGCGCGGAAGGAGCTTTCCGGAAACCCATAGCCCAGAATCCCGCAGGGGGACAGGATGACCGTACGCACGGCGCGTTCCTCCGATATCGGCTCTGCGGTCATTATACAGAATGCGGCGCGGATTGGCAACGGATGTTTTCCCCGCGGCGGGGCTCCGCCGGCGCAGGCGGCAGCCCCGCGCCGCGCGCGGGGCTGCCGCCTTGTCCCGCCGCGAACAGCCGCGGGGCGGAGCGCCTATTGATCGGCCAGGATCTCGTTGATGATCTCGGCGGTTTCCCTGAGTGTTTCCTCCACCGGGTAATCCTCGCAGAAGATCTTCGCCAGCCCGTTCATCCATTCGTCGGCAACATTGTTGAAGTATTCGCTGTTGTCCCTGGGTTGGATATTGGCCACGTTCCTGAAGATGCCTTCGAAGGCGGGCGTTTTTTCAAGCAGCGCGTCGTAGACGCTGCCCTGCATGGCGGTGTAGCGGCCCGGAAGGTAGCCGGACACCTGGGCCCAGAACAGGCTGGCGTCGCCGCTGGTCATGTAGTTGGCGAACAGGAACGCGGCGTTCTTCTGCGCCTGGCCGGCCTTCTTCGGGATGATCAGGTGGTTGCCGCTCAGCAGGGTTTCCTTTCGGCCGTTGTGCTCAGGAAAGCCCATGATGTTGAACTCGAACGCGTCCGCGATCTTGCTCTGGTAGGTCGTGATCAGGGAGCAGGTATGAATGACCGCGAAGGCCTTCTGGTCCCAGAACAGCTGGCGCATGTTGCTCGAGGCGCCTGAGCCGTAGGCGAAATAGCAGTATCCCTTGTCGATCCAGTCCTTGATCTGTTTGGTGATCTCCACGGAGACCCCGTCGGCGATGCCCGTGGACAGGCCGTCCTCCTTGACGATCTCAACGCCGTAATTGGTGAACAGGGTCTGGAAGTAATGAGGCTGCCACCCGGCGATGATCAGACCCCACCTCGCGGTCTCGCCCCCTTCGCCGAATTTCGTCGCGGCCTTCAGGAAGGCGTCCATGTCTTCCCATTTTTCGGGAAGCGGGATGCCCTCGGCCTTGGCAACGCTCTGGTTGTAGTAGATCACCTGCGTGCTGGCCTGGAAGGGCAGCGAATACATCGCCCCGTCTTCCTCCCAGGTCGCCGTGCGGAGATATCCTTCCACATAGTCGCTCTTGTCGATCCCGTACGCCTGCAGGTAGGGATCCAGCTTTTCGCAGATGCCCGACGCGAAATACTCGGAAAGGTATTCCACGCTGGCGGCGGATACGGCCGGCACGTCCCCCGCGGTGATCGCCGCGATCAGCTTCGTGTTCACGTCGGCGTAGGAGCCGATGTACACCGGTTCAACCTTCACGTTGGGATGGAGTTTGTTGAAATCCCCGACGATCCGCGTGATGTCCTCTGTGTACTGGTCTTCCAGCGCGTGCCACCACTCGATGGTGACCGGTTCCGTAACGGCATAGGGGTTGCTTTCAGCCAGCGGCTGGCAGCACAGGACCGCCATCAGCAGCGTGAGCAGGACGGCAACGGTTCTCTTCATGACACATACCTCCGCTTGGTCGTTTATCTTGAAAGGCAAGCCTGCCCTTCAGTCCGCGTTGGGCTACTTCATCGCAGCCTTGCTGACGCCCGTCATGATATGTTTCTGAAGCAGGAGGAACAGCGCAACGATCGGCAGGATGGCCAGCACCGCGCCGGCCATGATCTCATTGTAGTT
Source organism: uncultured Oscillospiraceae bacterium (assembly GCA_964563725.1). Classification (GTDB taxonomy): domain Bacteria; phylum Bacillota; class Clostridia; order Christensenellales; family Aristaeellaceae; genus CAZLYF01. The sequence goes on along the minus strand of CAZLYF010000024.1, from coordinate 6,273 downwards.
TGCCGTTTCGACCCCCGCGAACGTGCGCCGCAGGTGGTTGATCCCCACCGCCAGCGTCCGTCTCGCGTCTTTCGTCGTCACCATCTTGGGCCAGAAATAGCTGTTCCATCCGTTGATGAAGGTGATGATGGTGACGGTGATCAGCGTGGGCCTGCACATGGGGCACAGCACGTGGACGATGGTGCCGATCCGCCCCATCCCGTCGATCTTGCCCGCGTCGATGTAGCTGTCGTCAACGGACATGAAGGTCTGCCGAAGCATGAAAATAAAATATGCCGACACCAGGTTCGGGACGACCAGCCCCTGAAAGGTGTTGATCCAGCCCAGGTTCGCGACCATCACGTAAATGGGGACGAAGGTGATCTGGATGGGGATCATCAGCGCGCCGAGGACCATGATGAAAAGGCCGTTTTTCCATCGGAATTCCCCTTTGCTGCACGCGAAGGCCGCCAGAATGCCGATGGACAGCTGACCCGCCATGATCAGGAACGTGGAGACCATGGTGTTGACGAAGTACAGCCCGAAGGGGGCCCGCCGGAGCACTTCCGGATAGTTGCCCCACTGGAAGCTCAGCGGCCACAGCGTGGGTACGGGCAGCAGCAGTTCGTCCGCCGTCTTCAGGGACGATATGACCATCCAGTAGATGGGAAACACCATCAGCGCTGTCAGGGCTGTGCTGAACAGGTACTGCAGCGCGAGGCCGGCCCTCCCCATGCGCCTGGCGCGCGCCGGGCTGCGCTTCGCCCAGACGTCCAGCCAGGCGAAGACCAGGAGGATCAGCAGCGCCGCGGCAAGGGCGGCCAGCGCCGCGCCCAGGAACAGCGACCGGTTTTGCGCCAAGAACCCGCCCGTCTGCCGCGGGTCCGGCGCCGCCCCGGCCGCGGGGCGCGGCGCCGTGGCGAAGCCGATGAGCGCAAGCAACGACAGCGCCGCCGCGGCCCACAGCAGCACAGCGAGGATGTCATGCCAGCCGGACTTCCTGAATTCGCGCAGGGCGTTTCTCATCCGCGCCCCTCTCCTACTGGTCATAATGCACGCTCCGGTTGGAGTACTTCATGGTCAGGGTGGTGCAGGCCAGCAGGATCACAAAGAACAGCACGGACACCGCGGACGCCCTGTCCACCCGGAAATCGTCAAAGGCGAGATTGTAGATCAGCTGCACCATCACCATCGTGGAATCATACGGGCCCCCGCCGGTCATGACGTCCACGGACTGGAAGACCCTCATGCTTGAGATGAAGGTGGTAACGAACAGGAACAGCGTGGTGGGCGCGAGCAGCGGGAAGGTGATGTACCGGAAGCGGTGCGCCCCGTCGGCGCCGTCGATCATGGCCGCCTCGTAGTAGTCTCTCGGAATGGACTGCATCGCGGACAGGTAGATCATCATCGCGTAGCCGACCGTCCGCCAGAACGTCAGGATCAGGATCCCCGTCAGCGCGGTGTCGGCGTCATTGAGCCAGTTTGGCCCCGTCACGCCAAAGAGCTTCAGCGCGTAGTTCAGGATGCCGTACGGGCCGTTGAGGATCCACATGAACACAATGGCGCTGGTGGAGGTGGCGATATACCTCGGCATGAAGACCATCGAGCGCAGGAAGTTGAAGTATCTGTTCATCCGGTTGAAAAAAAGCGCCAGGAGCAGCCCGACGCCCAGCGACATGGCGATTTCCCAGAAGGTATACAGGCTTGTGATCCTCAGGGAATTGAGCACGAGCCGCTTTCCCGAGCCGGACGCGAGCCACAGGAAGTTCTTTGCGCCGACAAACTTGAAGCTGCCTTTGAGCAGGTTCCAGTCCGTGAAACTGATCCTGAACATGTCCGCGATCGGGTAGTAGACGAACAGGGCAAGGAGGACGAGCGCCGGCTCCAGGCACAGGAAATCCTTGTACCTTTCCCACTTCTGCGTGCGCATCATCATGGCGTTGAGCAGCAGCAGCGCGCCGGCCATCAGGAACAGGACCGCGAACCGCAGGTTGAAGGACAGCAGCCGCTCAAGGAAGCCCTGCGTCCCCCGGAGCGCGGCTGCTTCGGAGGCCTTCGCGATCTCCAGCGCGTAGCCGCGCAGGAAGGGAGCCTGGAGGTCTCCCGCCAGGTAGCCGAAGAGGCCGAAAAGCGCGACGATCCCCCCGGCGATATAGAAAGCAAGGCTCAGCCTCCTCGCCCGGGGGGAGGCGGGGGGCAGGATTTTCGCGTGCATTTGCGCCGTTGCCATCCGTCTCCCTCACAGGCCGGCCGCGCCGGTTTCCGCGGTAGCACCGTCGACCAGCGCGGCCCTCAGATCATTCATGGCGCGGAACGTATATTGGGCCGGGGACGAGCCGCAGTAGCCGTCCGGATCGAACAGGACGGCGTCCATTCCGGCGTTGATCCCGGCCTGGGCGTCGATGGAGCGGTCGCCGATCATGACGCATTCGGAGGGGTCCAGGCGATGCTTCGCGATCAGGTGGAGCAGCGCGTCAGGGGCGGGCTTGCGCGGAAACGCGTCCTCCGAGGTGATCAGGTCGGCGAAGCAGTCAAGGAGCCCGTATTCCCGCGTGATGTCTTTCCCGCTTTCCCCCCTGTGCGAATACAGGTAATTGCTGCCGCCTCCGCGCAGGACCGCGCGAAGCGTTTCCCCCGCGCCCGGATACGGCCGGATGGTCCGCGCGTTTTCCTCGCTCCCGGCGAAGCGGCGATATGCTTTGAGGATCTCCTCCTCACCGACGCCATGGTCGGCGCCGATGGCGCGCGCGGCCTGCCGGAGCGACTCCTTGAGCAGCCGCTTCACCCTTTCAGGTTCGCAGTCGACGCCAAGGTCCCTGAGCGCCATCGAGTAGGCCTTGAAAATCGCGGGGTAGCTGTCAAAAAGCGTTCCGTCCCAGTCCCAAATGAAGTGCCGGTACCGCATGCATTCTCCTTTTGTCGTGCTGGGCAACTTATTCACAAATTTAAGGTCAGGGACAGGATAAGCGACCGTTCCGTTTTTGTCAACTCAAAACAGTTCAGCGGTATTGACCTCCCTTCACGGCGGGATTACAATACGGGCGGCAGATCCCTTCAGGCAGACAGGACCGATCTTCCCCGTTCCGGCGGCAGCTGCAGCCTGACGCAGACAAATGTTCCGTTTGCGATCGTCATGGGACATATATGGCCAACGAATGCCCGGGAGGTGGGAAACATGAGGCGCCGCTTCTGCTTTCTGCTCTGCGTTTGCATCATCGCCCTGACCCTTCCCGCGATGGGCCGGGAGAGCTTGCCGGATGCGTCCGGCTTCACCTGGTCGCCCGCGGGGGCCGGAACGGCCACCGTCACCGGGTATGCCGGAACCGAAACCGCGCTGTCCATCCCCAGTGCGCTGGACGGGCGCCGGGTCGTCGGGATCGGCGAACAGGCCTTCCAGGACCGGGACGGCCTGACGGAAGTCACGGTCCCCGCAGGTGTCACGGCCATCGGGAAGCAGGCCTTCCATGGCTGCGACAGCCTTGCCGCCATGACGCTCCCGGACAGCCTCATCAGCATCGGCGATGAAGCCTTCGCCTACTGCGCAAAACTGGCTTCCATCACCCTCCCCTCCAGCCTGACAGGCATCGGGACAATGGCCTTCGGCGGCTGCGACAGCCTGACGGGCATCGCCGTTCCGAGCGGCGTCAGGACGATCGCGGACAGCCTGCTCTCCGGCTGCGACAACCTGGCCTCGGTCACCCTTCCCGCGGGCCTGACCAGGATCGGGAACTATGCCTTCTCGGAATGCCGCAGGCTGTCGGCGCTCTCCCTCCCCGAGGGGGTCGCGCACATCGGCGACTGGGCCTTCAGCAACTGCGACGTTCTTGCGAACGTCGACTTGCCCGGGAGTCTCCAGTCCATCGGGGCGCAGGCCTTCTCCAGCTGCGACCATCTGTCCGCCGCATCCATTCCGGCGGCAGTCCGGAGCATCGGGGAAAAGGCTTTCGTCGACTGCCCCGGCCTCGCGGCCATCAGGGTGGAGGAAGGCAATCCCTTCTACGATGAAATCGAGGGGGTCCTGTTCGACAGGTCCCGCAAGACGCTCCACAGCTACCCGTCCGGTAAAGCGGAGATATCCTATCAGGTCCCCGACGGCACGCTGAAGATCGGGTTCGGCGCTTTTACCTACTGCAGGAAGCTGACGGCCGTCACCCTTCCCGGCAGCCTGACCACGATCGCGGGGGAGGCCTTCATAGGCTGCACGGGGCTCAAGGCGCTCACCCTCCCGCCCGGCGTCACCAGCATCGACGGCTCGTCGTTCCTGCAGTGCAGCTTCGAGCGTTTCGCCGTGGACGCGGGGAACCCGGTCTTTGAAGAGATCGACGGAGCCCTGTATGACAGGCTGCTCAAAGCGCTCGTCGCGTATCCGCCGGGGAACGCGAGGCAGCAGTACGCGGTGCCTGCGGGCACGCTTTCCATCGGCAGCCGCGCCTTCGCGTACTGCGGCAACCTGGTGGGGATCGCGCTGCCCGAAGGGCTCCGGTCCGTCGGCGACTACGCGTTTGACAGCTGCGCCGGGCTTGCCGGGATCGTCCTTCCAGGCAGCGTCGCGGACGTCGGGGAACGGGCCTTCCAGGCCTGCGCGGGACTCGCTTCCGTCACGCTCCCCGAAGGGCTGACAGCCATCAGGCCGAGGACCTTCTATAACTGTGACAAGCTGCGCGCCATCGTCCTTCCGGGCAGCCTCACGGGCATCGGGCTTCGGGCCTTCTATGACTGCGACGCCTTGGAGACTGTGACGGTCCCGGAAAATGTCACCCTGATCGACAGCCGCGCATTCATGAACTGCGACAACCTGGCCAGCGTCATCCTGCCCGCGGGGGTCCTGAGCATCGGGGACAACGCCTTCGACAGCTGTCCGAAGCTCACGCTCACGGTCACGGAAGGCAGCTACGCGCAGCAGTTCGCGGCCGCCAGGAACCTTCCCCACGTGCTGGGCGCGTCTCCTGCCGTCGTTCCGGCGACGGAAGCGGTCTCCGGAAGTTACAGGTACCGCCCGGTCTGGGACGGGACGGCCGCGGTGACCGGGTATACGGGACAGGACGCGGCGATTTCGGTTCCGCCGCTCCTTGACGGGCGCCGGGTGACGGAAATCGGCGAAAAAGCGTTCTATGAGCAGGACGGCCTGACCAGCGTGGTGCTGCCCGCCGGCGTGAAAAGCGTCGGGAAGCAGGCCTTCTACAGCTGCGACAACCTCGCCGCCGTAACGCTTCCGGACGGGATCAGGGAGATCGGCGCGGAGGCTTTCTACTACAGCCGCAACCTCAGTTCCATCGCGATCCCAGGCTCTGTCACCGGCATCGGCAACCAGGCCTTCTGCGGCTGCAGCAGCCTCACAGGCGTCAGCCTGCCGTCCGGCCTTGCGACAGTCGCCAACAGCCTGTTCAACGGCTGCGGCAGCTTGACTTCGGTCTCCCTCCCAGCTGGCCTGACACGGATCGAGGACTCTGCCTTCTCGGGGTGCGGCAAGCTTGCGGCGCCCGTCCTCCCCGACGGGGTCACCTACATCGGCGCCTGGGCGTTCAGCAGCTGCGACAGCCTCGAAACCGTTACGTTCCCCCACAGCGTGACGACGATCGGCGCAGGGGCCTTCTCCGGCTGCGACCGCCTTTCCGGGGTCTCCCTTCCGGTGGGGCTTCGGAGCATCGGGGAGGGCGCCTTTCAGAACTGCGGCAGCCTTGCCGCCATCGCGGTGGCCGAAGGCAATCCGTTTTACCATCAGGCGGACGGGGTTCTGTACGACAGCGCGCAGAAAACGCTGCACAGCTACCCCATCGGAAAGGCCGCGGCGTCCTTTCAGGTCCCCGAGGGGACGCTGCAGGTCGGGAGCGGCGCGTTTTCGAACTGTCAGAACCTGGCGGACATCATCCTGCCCCCCAGCCTGACGATGATCGCGGACGAAGCCTTCGCCGGATGTTCCGGCCTGTCCGGCATCAGGATCCCCGAGGGCGTCACCCTCATCGGAGGCGCCGCGTTCCGACAGTGCGGGAACCTCGGGCGCATCGAAGCCGACGGGCGCAATCCGGTCTTCGAGGGGAGGGACGGGGTGCTGTTCGACCGGACGCAGCGGCTGCTCGCCGCGTACCCCGCGGGGAGGGGCGGCGAAAGCTGGGCAGTCCCGGAGGGCACGCTGTCGATCGGCCCCAACGCGTTCTACGGCAGCCGCAGCCTGGCGCGGCTCACCCTTCCGGAAGGCCTTGCGTCGATCGGCGATTATGCGTTCGCCTACAGCGAAAAGCTTTCCGCGATCGTCCTCCCCGGCAGCGTATCGCATATCGGGGAAGGGGCATTCAG
>CAZLYF010000023.1:25249-26844 GCA_964563725.1 uncultured Oscillospiraceae bacterium | reverse complement strand
CAGAGCGTTTGCTCCTGCGTGCGGAGCCTTTGCGAAAAGGGAGTGGATGCGCAGTTTGTCGTGGCCTTTGAAGACGATGGAGTCCTGTCAGGCGATTTTCGGTTTCAACGATCAAAACATCAGGATCCTTGAGCAGGAGCTTTCCGTAACGGTATCCGCGCGGGACGGCCGATTCCATATTTCCGGCGAACCCGCCCAGTGTGCCATCGCGGAAAAGCTCATCACGAGGCTGGGCGGCCTGATCGACGAGGGACAGGCCCTGGACACCGGGAAAGTCCGCTATATGACGCTTCTGGCCAAAAAGGGGCAGCTGGATATGGCGGATGACATTTTCCGCGACACAGTCGCCTTCACGTACAAAGGCCGCCGGATCGTATGCAAGACCGCGGGACAGAGCGAATATGTCAGATCGTTGAGGGATAACCCGCTCACCGTCGCCATCGGGCCCGCAGGGACCGGCAAGACCTACCTTGCCATTGCCCTGGCCGTTGTCTCGCTGCGCGCCAGGGACGTAGAGCGCATCATCCTCACCCGCCCTGCCGTCGAGGCGGGGGAGAAACTTGGCTTCCTTCCCGGAGACATGGCCCAGAAGGTAGACCCCTACCTTCGTCCCCTGTATGACGCGCTGTTTGACATCATCGGCACCGACGCCTACCAGGGCCTGTTCGAAAAGGGCGCGCTGGAAGTGGCGCCGCTCGCGTTCATGCGCGGAAGGACCCTCGGCGATGCGTTCATCATTCTTGATGAAGCCCAGAACACCACCGCAGAGCAGATGAAGATGTTCCTGACGCGCCTGGGCAAAAATTCCCGCTGCGCCGTTGTTGGGGATCTCACCCAGGTCGATCTGCCACCGTCCAGAAAATCCGGGCTCCTCATCGCGGCGGATGTCCTGCGCGACGTCGAAGGAGTCGGCATCGTCACCATGAACCGGTATGATGTGGTTCGAAACGACCTTGTGCAGCGGATCGTAGCCGCGTATGACGCTTACGAACCGCGCGGGGACCTTGCGCCATGACGGGCTTCCACGCCAGGACAGCCCGCTTTTCAGGTCTGGTCACGCGCCTGAAAGGCATCGCCTCGTCCGTCTCCTTTGCAAGGGCTGCCGTCATCGCCTGCGGCACGCTGGCCATGGTTTTTGTGTTCTCCGCGTCGGTCACGCCCGCCCGCTACGATCTGAGCGTCGGGATGGTGCCAAGCGTGACGATCGTCGCCAACAAGGACGTTGTCGACGAGATCACGACGGCGCACAACAGGGAACTTGCCGCCGCCGCCGTGACGCCCAGCTACAGATTTCAGGAAGGCGTCACCGAGCGGGTGCTTGAAAACCTCTCCCGGATCCAGGGTGAACTTTCGGGGGTCAGGCAGTACGCCCTCGGCCTTCCGGAATACTCGACAGGGAGAAAGTATTCGCAAGCGGAACTCGATCATGCCAGAGCCCTGGTGTCGCTGCTGTCCCTTCGCGATTACCAGTTCGTGACCCTGATGAACGCTCCGCAGGAACAATACGACGACATGCTCACCTCCCTCAACGCAGCCGTCAGGAATACGATGCAGGGCAACGTGACCCAGGGCCAGGAAACGCTTGCCATCAACGG
>CAZLYF010000023.1:0-25239 GCA_964563725.1 uncultured Oscillospiraceae bacterium | reverse complement strand
AACGGGATCCTCCAGATTGTCGGTTTCAGGACCAACGTCAGCCTTCTGCAGAACGTCGCGCTCCCGATCCTGCAAAAAACCATCGAAGCGAATATGGTCATCGACAGGAGCGCGACAGATGCCGCCAGACAGGCGGCGCGGGACGCGGTCGAGCCGGTCGTGTACAAGCAGGGACAGAACATCGTCGTGCGGGGCGAAGGGCGCATCAGGGAAAACCAGTACAAAATGCTTGACAGCCTCGGCCTTTTGAGCCGCAACGAGATCGACTACCTGATCTACCTTGGATCCTTTGCGCTTGTCGCGCTGGTCATGTCGGCCATGACCATGGCGGTTGCCGGCCTTTGCCCGGAAATCCATCTTGGCGTCAGGAAACTGCTTGTCCTTCATCTTGTCCTTCTGTCGGTCGCGGCTTTTTCGCTGCTGGCCAAGGCGGCGCAGCTGCCCTACCTGGCGCCGCTTGCCCTGGCGCCCATGCTTCTGTCGATCCTGCTGGGCTGTCTGCCGGCCGTCATCGGCAATGCCGCGATCTCTGTCATCGCCGCATTCATGGTCGGCGGGAACAGCGTGAGCCATTCCTTCGATCTGATCAGCATCCTGGTGGCTTCCCTGCTTTCGGGGACAGTCGCCGCCATGATGCTCAGAAAGAACCAGCAGCGTCCGCTCATATTGCTCACAGGGCTCATCGTCAGCGGGCTGTCCTTCCTCGCCGGGCTCGGGATCGGTCTGATCTCCAACAGCGACGTGCGCTATGTGTGGGAAAGGATCAGGTGGACCCCGGCGGGGGGGATCGCTTCAACGCTGCTGTGCCTCGCTTTGCAGCCGGCTTTCGAGTCCGTGTTCAACCTGTGCACGCCGCCACGCCTTTTGGAATTGGGCAATCCCAACAGACCGCTGCTCAAGAGGCTGCTGATGGAAGCGCCCGGGACCTACCATCACAGCATCATCATCGCCAATCTCGCGGAAGCCTCCGCGGAAGCCATCCACGCAAACGCGCTCCTTGCCCGCACCGCTGCGTATTACCATGACATCGGCAAACTCAAAAGACCCCTGTATTTCAAGGAAAACCAGATTGGCGCGGGAAATATCCACGACAGGACAGACCCGCAGGTGTCGGCGGCGATCATCACCGCCCACGTCCGGGACGGTGTTTCCTTTGCCAGACAGTACAGGCTCCCCCGTGAGATCCAGCAGATTATCGAACAACACCATGGCGATTCGATGGTGTCGTATTTTTACATGAAGGCTGTCACTGAAACCGAGGGCAGCGAGGTTGACCGCTCGGAGTTCCGTTATGAGGGCACGCCGCCCCAAACCGCCGAAGGCGCCATCATCATGATCTGCGACACCATCGAGGCGGCTGTCCGCACGCTCAGCGCGCCGTCCACAGAGGAGATCCGCAGTTTTATCGGGCAGCTGATCGACAGGAAGATCGAAGAAGGCCAGCTCAGAAACGCTCCCCTGACCCTCAGCGATCTTTCCCTGATACAGAAGGCCTGCTCGACGGTGATCTACGGCGTATTCCACGAAAGGATCGAATACCCCGATTCCAGCAGGGATTTCCTGATGAAAAGGCATCGATTTCCCGGGGAGCCAGGTTCCCGGCCGACAGCGCCGCAGGTTCCGGCGAAGACGGACAAAGCCGCCCGGCAGGCTGGCCCAAAGCCGCCCTCGTCCGCAAAGGACCTGAAGTTCGTTCATCCCGGGGAGTTCGGCGGGAAGGGAACCATTCGGGTCATCGAGCCTCCGCGGACGCATAAACCCGTTACGGTCGACGATATGATCGAGCCTGAGGAAGCTGCAGGAGATCCCGCCGCGCAAAAGCCGGGCCTGGAAAGGAACGGGACCGGTGGATGAAGCGGCCAGTCCCGGGTCCGGGAACCGGACCATGAAGCTGCGCCTTCTGATGGAAGGGGAGTCATTGCCGGGTTCCGCTTTCCTTTACCAGATCGCCGCCGCGTGCGGGAGGGCAGAAAAGCTGTCTGTTCCCTGCCATGTCCGGCTCTCCATCGAGGATGGCGCCGGCCTCAGGGAAATCAACAGGGAGTTCCGTGGGATCGACCGGGAAACCGATGTGCTCAGTTTCCCGGCTGTCAGGTATCCGCCCGGGAAGACGGCGTCGGATTCCGCTTCCCTGCTTATGAGGGAGTGGGATCCGGAGGAATCGTCCTGTTTTCTTGGGGACGTGGTCATTTCGCTTGCCCAGGCGGAGCGCCAGGCAGCCGAGTACGGCCAATCGCTTGTCAGGGAGGCCGCTTACCTGCTGGCGCACGGCATCTTCCATCTGTTGGGGTATGATCATCAGACCGGAGAGGAGAAAGGGACAATGCGCGCCAGGGAGAAAAGCGCCCTTGCATACGCGGGGACGGAGAACGAAGTCAGCGACGGGACCCTGCTTGAGATGGCGGCCGGGGCGATGCGGCATTCGTACGCGCCCTACTCGGGTTTCAAGGTGGGCGCCTGCCTGCTGACGGCCGACGGCAGGCTGTTCACCGGCTGCAACGTGGAGAACGCTTCATACGGGCTGACGAACTGCGCCGAACGCACCGCCGTATTCAAAGCCGTGAGCGAAGGAGCGACCGCTTTCTCCGCGATCGCCATCGCAGCCACGCAGACCGCGCCCTGGCCCTGCGGAGCGTGCAGGCAGGTCCTGTCGGAATTCTGCTCCGACCTGCGCGTCCTGGTCACCTGGGGTGACGGAGCGGTCGCGGAGTCTTCGCTGGCCGAATTGCTGCCGATGAGCTTCTCCCCCTCGGGCGGCGTCAGGCATATTCTGGGAAAGGAACGCTGATGTCCGAACAATTGGAATTCCGTTCCGGGTTCATCGCTGTCATCGGCAGGCCCAATGTCGGGAAGTCGACGCTGGTCAACCATCTCGTCGGCGAGAAAGTGGCCATCGTGTCCCCAAAGCCGCAGACGACAAGGAACCGCATCGTGGGCGTCTGGACCGAAGACAGTTTTCAGGCGGTATTTGTCGACACGCCGGGCATCCACCAGCCCAGGACAAGGCTGGGCGAGTTCATGGCGCAGTCTGTCCGGGAAGCCCTGCAGGGGACGGATATCATCCTCCTCATGGCGGATGCCGCTTCAGTATCGGACGCCGATCACAGGGTCCTTGACGACATTTCCGCGCAGAAGATCCCGAAGATCCTCCTTCTGAACAAGATTGACCTTGTGCGTCCTCAGAACCTGCTGGAACTTATCGCCTCCTTTGACGGCAAAGGGCTGGAAGAGATCATCCCCGTCAGCTGCAAAACAGGCGACGGGATCGAAGAAGTCAGGCGCGAGCTGATCCGAAGGCTCCCGCCCGGCCCGCGCTATTTCCCGCAGGACCTGTGGACCGATCAAACGGAACGGCAGCTGTGCGCCGAACTGATCCGCGAAAAAGCGCTGCTGAACCTCAAGGAAGAGATTCCCCACGGGATCGGTGTCGAGGTCCTGTCGATGCGCAAGCTCAGCGAACGGCTGACGGAGATCCATGCGGATCTTTACTGCGAGCGGGAGGGGCACAAAAAGATCATCATCGGCAAGGGCGGCTCGATGCTGGAAGCCATCGGCTCCCAGGCCCGGGCGGACATCGAGCGGCTCCTTGGCGCGCACGTCAATCTCAAGCTGTGGGTCAAGGTTCGTCCGGGCTGGCGTAACAGCGCCGCCGACCTCAAATCGCTCGGCTACAGCCAATGAATCAGAGGCGGGAGACGCTGATGAAGTCACTGTTCCCGGTCATCCTGGCTGTGGCGATCGCCCTTCCCCTGTCCGGCTGCGGCGGGACAGTGGGCACGAAATACGCCATGTCCTTTTTTGACACCTTCGATACGGTCGTCACGATCCAGGGCTACGCTTCCGGCAGGGAGGCGTTTGACAGGGTCACTGCCCAGGCGCAGGACCAGTTCGTCAGATACCACAGGATTTTTGACAAATATCACGAGTATGAGGGGATCAACAACCTTTGCACGGTCAACAGGACAGCATCCCTTGCGCCCGTCACGGTCCCGGAAGAGCTGTTCAACCTGATCTCCTATTGCCGGGACACGCAGCCGCTGCTTGGGAACACGGTCAATGTCGCGATGGGCGCGGTCCTTCAGCTCTGGCATGACGCCAGGGAGGCGGCGGAGCTCGATCCCCCCTCCGCCTCCCTTCCCGACGCCAGCGAGCTCCTTGCCGCCTCGCAGCACGCCGACATGAACAGCGTGGTCCTCGACCGGGACGCTTCCACCGTATATATCCGGGACCCGCTGCTGAAGCTGGACCTGGGCGCCGTCGCGAAGGGGTACGCGACCGAATTGGTCGCCCGTTTCATGCTCGGCTCCGAGATGCCGTCCTTCATTATCAACGCGGGAGGCAACATCCGGGCGGGCGAACCGCCGCGCGACGGCAGGAAAAACTGGGCGGTGGCGATCCAGGACCCGGACGGCTTCGTATTCTCAGCCGCAGGAAGCGATATCCTGGACACGCTGTACTTAAGCGGCCGCTCCGTTGTGACAAGCGGGGACTACCAGCGCTATTTCGTCGTCGGCGAAGAGAGGTACCACCATATCGTTTCTCCCGACACGCTCATGCCCTCCCGGCATATGCGCTCCGTCACCGTCGTGACGGAGGATTCGGGCTATGCGGACCTGCTGTCGACAGCATTGTTTCTCATGCCATACGAAAAGGGGCGGGCCTTTGTCCAGGAACTCGAGGGTGTCGACGTTTTCTGGGTCCTGAACGACCGTTCCGTGGCGATGACGGAAGGCGCCAAAGCCATGTCAAAATCCCTTGGCGCGACGCCGTACTGACAAGACGGCCTCGTTCAGCGGGCCAGGATCAGGGGCACGCCCATTTCGGCGGGGGTCAGCCCGGCGTGCATTCCGATGAGCCTGCTGTGCTCGTGTTTTTGAAAAAGCGACCAGCGGTCTATCGCGGCGGCAAAGTAATCCCCGACCAGCCGGGGCAGCAGGGGGTGATGCGGAGGCGGACCAAACAGGCCGCTCCCGATCGCCTCCTCGCCGGTCAGAAGCAGGAAAGCGTCCCCGAATGCCTCCCTGAAAGCGGAGGGAAAACCGTTCAGCTCCCCCTGTCTGACGTGCAGCGCCGCCGCCCGGGGCTCCACGCTCGGGGGTCTCTTCAGCATCCGCTCAAGCGCAGGGTGGTCTTCGAAAAACAGGGGCGGCGAGTCGATGAGCCCGTGGTCTGCCGTGACCAGCAGAAGGCTGTCCGCGTCAAGCGAACGCGCAAAGGACTCCAGTTTTTCTTCCAGCCTCCGGATGGTCTCCAGCGATTCCGGGTGCAGGCAGCCCTTTCTGTGCATGACGGCGTCCGGTTCGCCCCAGTAGGCGTATACATAGTGTCTGCCGGGTTCCACGCACAGTCTTTTCGTTTCGGCAAGCAGCCCGTCAAACGTCCGCGCCGTCACGTCGCCGAAAGGCGACACGCTGACCGCGCGGACGCCGCCGCGCGCATTGAGGATGCCCGACACCTCCAGGCAGGGAAGGAAGCGGCTTGCGGCGTGGAATCCGGCCGCCGGTCCGCCTCCAAACTGCAGGCGGTTGCTGAATGTGTCGACATTTGCGTCCAGCTGCGGAAAATACAGCGTCCAGCCCAGCCATCCGTGTTCTCCCGGGGCCAGCCCCGTGGCGAAGGAGGTGGTCGAGGCGGTCGTCGTAGAGGGAAACACCGCCGAGAGGCGGTGGACCGTCCGGGAACGCAGGAAACCGCCCTGCGGACAGGCTGCGTTCAGGTTCTCTTCCCCCAGCCCGTCCAGCAGCATCAGGATGACGTTGCGGCACTCGCGGTCAAACAGCCGGTCCGCGGCGGGCAGGGTGCTGTGGACCGCCGGAACGCCGAAGCGCTCCATGACGGAGGCGACCAGATTGACCGCGCAGTTGGAGTAATCCGGCAGCGTCACGGCCATCATTCAGGGCTCGAGCAGCTTCCCGGCAAGACCGATCTGCTCGCTGACAAGCCTGCAAAGCGCTTCGGTCCCGACCCTCGGCGATTGGGGGCCCGCGATGTCCGCGGTTCTCCACCCAGCTTCGAATACGTTTGAGATGGAAGCGTTCAGGCATTCCGACTCCCGCTGATAGCCAAGAGCGGACAGCATGTCCGCGGCAGCGGACAGCGCCCCCAGCGGATTGCAGCTGTCGCTGGCCGCATCTCTGCCCGGGGCTTCAGAAGCATAAAGGCTCAACGAGGAAGACAGGAAATGGTCGAAGACCATGGAAGGCGCGCCGCACAGCGTCCCCGCGACGACCTGGAGCAGGCCGGCAATCTCCCGGCTCGCGGCCAGCACCCCCATCTGGTCCGGCCGCTGAAGCATTTCCTTCAGCGCTTCGGCAAGGGTCACGGCGCCAAAGCCCGACAAGGGGGACATGGGCCGTTCACCCAGTCCGGAGCCCTGTTCGACAGCCCTGACGCGCAGTCCAAGCCTGCGTGCCTCGTCGGCTGCGCGCTCAAACAAAAAGCTGCCTTCCCCATGACCCAGGGGGCTCGCGATGACGCCGTGCGGGGCGAGGCCGGACCTGAGCGGGGAAAGATCGGACAAGCGGGGATGAAGGCGGTAATGCTGCAAGCGCAGCCTGCATCCCAAGGCTTCCGCCAGGCCCGCGGCCCATCCCCCGCTTTCGCAGACCGCCACGACTGCGCGCGCCTCTGGCAGGGACGTGGCGATTTCTTCAGGCTGCCTGCTACCGATGCGGACTTCCTTGATGACGAACGAGTGGCCGAAGGCGACTGCGATATCCGTGAGCGCCTGCCCAACGGCCGCGGCCAGCCCTTTGGCGTAACGGTTGCCGGACATCAGGATGAAGCGCATGCTGACCTCTCGCGGGAAGGCTACTCGAAATCGACCGGATAGGCAGTCACGGCGTGCTGGAGCTTTTTGCCATTGGACAGGAGCACGTTGACCACGTTGTCGATCAGCCTCTGCTGTGCAAAGGGGGTCGGGATAAAATCGTTGTAGTCCGTTTTTGAGGAAATGCGGCACGGGATGATGCGGAAGCCCAAGGGGCTTGCAAGGCCGTCGCGGACGCCGAACTTCGTCTGAAATATGAAGGTGCTCATGTCGCTCGGCTTCGAATTGCCCGCAAAGCTGAAGTTTGCGAGGGAATACACGATGTACCTGCCCTGATACTCCTCGATCGGGTTGATCCTGTGGCTGTGGTGCCCAAGCACCAGGTCCGCGCCGGCGTCGATCGTCAGCCTGCCGAGTTTGACCTGGTTGTCGTTGGGCGCGTAATCAAGCTCCGCGCCCCAGTGGTAGCTGACGACCACGATGTCGTAAAGCTCCTTCGCCCTGGCCACGTCGGCGGGCACCTGCTCGAACAGCTTTGGATACAGGCCGTTGAAGGTCTGATAGGCCAGCATGCCGATGGAAACGCCCTTCACATGGTACTCGCCCGTATGCTCTGCGCTGCTCCAGACCACGCCTGCCCTGTCGAGCGCGGCCGTCGTTTCGTCCCAGCCCGCCTGGCCATGGTCCATCACGTGGTTGTTCTCGAAGGCGACGGCTTCAACGCTTCCGTCCGCAAGGATGCTTGCGTATTCCGGCGGCGCCGAGAAGACGAACTCATTGTTGGTCTTGTAGACGGGCGCCGTCGTCAGGGTCGTTTCGAAATTGGCGATCGTGAGGTCATCCTTTGACAGGATGTCGCGGACGTTTTTCATGACGAAGGACAGGTCTCCCCCGTTTTTTTGAAGCTCCCTGTCAAACAGCGACAGGCCGCGTTTCCGCACGTCGCCGCCGAAGGTAATATCGCCGACGGCCGACAGCGTGAACACAACGCTCCCGTCGCCCGGGGCCTCGAGGTCCTGCGGCCCCGTCATAGGCAAGGCCGCGGTTCCCGGATCGGAAGGGGACGGCGTTTCGGACAAGGGCACCGGCGGGGGGGAGTCGGTGAAGATCTCAAAGATCGACACGTCCCCGTCCTGCGCCGCAAGCGCCGTAAAAGGCAGGAGTAAAAGGGCAGCCGCCGCAAGAGCGGCGAATCGGGATCTCTTCATTGTCCGCTCCTCAGCTTCCCGACAAACAGACGCATGCGTTCAAAGGCCTCGTTGATTTTTTCGGCGGCCGTCGCGTAGCAGCAACGTATGTGCCCTTCGCCCGCTTCCCCGAACGCCGTCCCCGGGATGCACACGACCGAGTGCTCCTTGAGCAGCCGTTCGCAGAACTCCTCGCTGCTTAGACCGCAGCCGCGGATGCAGGGGAACATGTAAAACGCGCCCCTGGGCTCAAAGCAGGGGAAACCCAGTTCCAGGAAAGCCTTGTACATCAGCCTTCGCCGCTGGTCATAGCTTTCCCGCATCGCCTCGACGTCCGCGTACCCGTCCTCCCTCCCCTGCCGGAGGGCTTCGATCGCCGCGATCTGGCTGGGCCTGCTGGCGCACATGATGGTGTACTGGTGGATCTTCGCCGCGGGCCTGATCAGAGGCCCCGGCGCACAGATGTAGCCCACCCTGAAGCCGGTCATGGCGAAAGCCTTGCTGAAACCATTGACCGTGACCGTCCTCTCCCGCATGCCCGGGAGGAACGCGATGGAGGTCTGCCTGAAACCGCCGTAGGTCAGTTCATTGTAAATCTCATCCGTAACAACAATGAGATCGTTTTCCACGGCGACCCGGGCGATGGCCTCCATCCTGTCTCGCTCGAGGACCGCGCCTGTCGGGTTGCTCGGGTAACTCAGCAGCAGCGCCCTGGTCGCCGGCGTCATGGCGCGCCGGATCTCCTCCGCGCCCAACTGAAAGCCCTCTTCCTCGCGTGTAGGCACGGGGACCGCCTTCGCGCCCGCAAGCACGACGCAGGGCTGGTAGCTGACATAGCCCGGATCAGGGACCAGGACTTCGTCGCCGGGCGACAGGATGCCGCGCATGACAATGTCGACCGCCTCGCTTCCGCCGACCGTGACCAGGACCTCGTCCGACGGATCATAGTCAAGCCCGAAGCGGTTCCTCAGGTAGATGGCGATTTCCTCGCGCAGCGCCGCGATCCCGTAGTTTGCGGTGTACTGGGTCTCGCCATCGAGGAGGCTGTTGATCACGGCGTTCCTGATATGATACGGCGTGACGAAATCAGGTTCCCCGATCCCCAGCGAAATGACGCCGGACATGGACCCCGCGATATCAAAATAACGCCGGATCGCGCTTGGGGGGATCGATTGCACCAAAGGATTCACCAGCGCACCGTTCAAGGAGAGACCACCAGCCTGCGGTCGTCTGGGCTGCCTCCGAAGGCCGCGCCATCCTGCTTGTAGCGTTTGAGGACAAAGCTTGTGGAGGTCCCCTGGACCGCTTCCAGCGTGCTGAGTTTCTCGCTGACAAACAACGCCAGGTCCTTGAGGGTCGGCGCTTCCACAAGGACAAGCAGATCATGGTCGCCGCTCATCAGGTAAACGCTTTTGACTTCCTGAAAGCCGGATATGCGCTTCGCGACTGCGTCAAAACCGCGGTCCCTCTGCGGGATCACCTTGACCTCGATCATCCCCTCCACGCGCTGCCGCGTCGTCCGGTCCCAGTCGATGATCGGAGAGTATCTGAGGATCACGCGCTCTTTTTCGAGCTCGGCGATCACCGTGACGACCTGTTCCGCCGATATGCCCAGCATGGTCGCGATCTGTTCGACCGGCACCCTGCAGTCTCCGGAAAGCAGGTCAAGAATCCGTAATTTGATCTGGTCCATACATTCTCCTAAAACAGTCCGCTGATTTTTCCGTCCGGTCCGACGTCGATCGAGAGCGCTGCCGGGGACTTGGGCAGACCGGGCATGGAAATGATGTCGCCCGCGAACGCGACGACAAAGCCGGCGCCGGCTGAGAGCCTGATGTCGCGGATGGTGATTTTGTGGCCCTCGGGCACGTTGAACAGCTTCGGGTCGTCGCTGAACGAATACTGGGTCTTCGCGACGCACACGGGGAAGCCGCCGTAGCCCTCGCGTTCGAGTTTTTCGAGGGTTTCCCGCGTTTTGCCCGCCCAGACGACGCCTGCGGCGTGATAGACCCGGTCAGCCAGGATCCCGATCTTGTCCGCGAGGGGGATATCCAGGGGATAGCTGTAGCGCCGCTGGTTCGCGTTGGCCCCGTCGACGATGCCGGTGACGCGTTCAGCCAGGCTGCGCGCCCCTTCTCCGCCCTCCCCCCAGCCGGTGCAGAGGCAGCAGGGAACGCCGTCGCGGTCCATCGCTTCCATAAGAGCGGCTGTCTCAGCCGGCGCGTCCGTGTGAAAATGGTTGACCGCGACGACGACGGGCAGCTGCCACAGCTCGCGGACATTGCGCGCATGCGTCCTCAGGTTTTGCATCCCGATTTGCAGCGCCGGAAGGTTTTCGGTCCCGAGCGCCGCCTTTGGCACGCCTCCGTGGTGTTTGAGCGCGCGTACCGTCGCGACCAGCACGACGCAGTCCGGATGGATGTCGTTGGCCCTGCACTTGATGTCGATAAATTTCTCGGCGCCCAGGTCGGCTCCGAAACCCGCCTCGGTCACGACGTAATCGGCGAGCCGCATGGCCAGAGACGTCGCGGTGACGCTGTTGCATCCGTGAGCGATGTTGGCGAAGGGGCCTCCGTGGATCAGGCAGGGAGTGTGGTCGATGGTCTGGACAAGGTTGGGCATCATGGCGTCGCGCAGAAGCGCGCACATCGCGCCGGAGGCGCCCAGCTGGGCGCAGGTGACGGGCCTGTCGTCAAAGGTCCTCGCGGCGACGATGTCCCCGAGCCTTCGCTTGAGGTCTGTCAGGCTGCCCGCCATGCAGAACACGGCCATCACTTCGCTGGCGGCCGTGATGTCGAAGCCGTCCTCCCTGGGGACGCCGTTTTTGTCGCCGCCAAGCCCGCTCACGATCTTCCTCAGCTGCCTGTCGTTGATGTCCATACAGCGCCTGATCAGCACGCGCCTGGCGTCGATGCCCAGCTGGTTTCCCTGCTGGATGTGGTTGTCGACCATCGCGGCCAGCAGATTGTTGGCGGCCGTCACCGCATGCAGGTCCCCGGTGAAGTGCAGGTTGATGTTTTCCATTGGAAGCACCTGGGCGTACCCGCCTCCCGTGGCGCCGCCCTTCATGCCGAACACCGGGCCAAGGGAAGGCTCGCGGAGCGCGAGCATCGCGCGCTTTCCGATTTTGCGGATGCCGTCCGCAAGGCTGATGCTGACCGTCGTTTTTCCTTCGCCTGCAGGCGTCGGCGTGATCGCGGTCACCAGGATCAGCTTTGCTTTTCTCGGAAGCCGGGCATACGGGACCGGGTCGACCTTGGCGATATATCTCCCGTAGGGGTGCAGGGCCTCCTCGCTGACGCCGGCGGAGGCGGCGATGCTGGAAATCGGCAGCATCCGGGAGGCCTGGGCGATTTCGATGTCGTTCATGTACTTTCCTCTTTCAGCCTTGCTTCCGGCCCAGTCAGCCGGGTTTTCGGTCCGCGACGGCCTTCAGGCAGGTTTCCTTGCTCTCGTCCAGATGATGGTGCATCAGGATCTTGAAGGCGTCCAGGTCCTTCTCGCCCAGCAGCGTGAGCATCTGATGGTGCTCCTGGTGCGCGCTGGACCTGCGGACGACGCTGGCGATCGCAATGGTCGAAAAGCGCAGGATGTATTCTTCCTGGCTGTCGATGACCCGCAGGATCCGCCGTTTGTCGGAGACATGCTCGATCCTCCTGTGGAAAGCCCTGTTGAGGACGGCCAGGGACGGCGCGTCCGCCTGCTGCTGGCTGACGTCCATCCGGACGAGGATGTCGCGAAGTTCCCCCAGGGTCTCCTCTGTGACGTTTTTCACCACAGACGGCAGGATGAGCATCATCAGGGCGTTGCGGATGGTAAATATCTCCTCGATGTCATCGATCGTAAAGGCGCGCACAACCACGCCCCGGCGAACTTCATACTCGACCAGGCCGTCAAGCTCCAGCTTCCTGAACGCTTCCCGGAGGGGGGTCCTGCTGATGTGCAGCTTCTCGGCGTACACGGTCTCGACGATCCTGGTCCCGGCCGGAATCTCACCCGTGATGATGGCATGCTTGAGCGTTTCGTATGCGATGTCCCTTATCGGCCTGTTGCCCGTGGCGATGTCGAGAACCGATCCTGGCATGGACTGCTCCTTTTCAGGATTTTGTTCATAGTAGCTTCATTCGAATGGGCTGTCAAGGACGGGTCCGCGCCGCGCGGGCCCTATGCGCCGATATGCGGTATGATGGCGGAAAGCCGTTCAAAGGCAAAATCGGGCCGAATGGGCGAGGCGTCAAGCATTTCGGCGGTCGTTTCGCCGCTTAGGACCAGGACGCTGGTCATGCCGTGACGGACGCCCGTCAGGATGTCCGTGTACAGCCGATCTCCGACAATGGCTGTCTCCCGGGGTTCCCTGTTCGTCTGCGCAAGTATGTCGTCAACGATCCCGCGATTGGGCTTTCCGATGATGAGGTCCGGTTCCCTGCCGGTGCTCGCCTTGATGAAGGCGATGATCGCGCCGGCGTCCGGGGCGAACCCTGTTTCCGTGGGACAGTTGTAATCGGGATGGGTCGCGAGGTACGGGAGCCCCGCCCGCACAAAGTCGCACGCGGCGCGCATCTTTTCGTAGTCGAGTTCCGTGTCATAGGCAACGATCACATAATCCGGCGACCGGCTGTCCAACCCAAGGCCCATGCCGGCCATTTCCTCGGCAAGCATTCGGTTGCCCAGGAGAAAAGCCCTGGCGCCCGGGTAATTTTTCATCGCGTAACGGGCCGTCGCCTGACCGCTGGTCACGACCCGGAGAAAGGGGTCGGCGACCCCCATTCTTCTGAGCTTGTTGACATAAAACGCAGCGGACCTAGAGGAATTGTTGGTCAGAAAAAAGGCCTGCTTCCCCTTGCTCGCAAGCGCTCTGAGAAAGTCCAGGGACCCTTCGATCAAACGGTCTCCCAGATAGAAGGTCCCGTCCATGTCAAGCAGGTAACAGCTGATGGGCCGAAGCTTTTCAGCGATATCGGATTGGGTCATGGCTTGTCTCCTTCCTGGAAAAGCACGATTTCCGGAACGCAGCGATCCCCTGAGAGCACGCCGATGCCCAGGAACAACGCGCCGGAATACATCCTGAAACGCGTGCGGAGGCCGTCTTGCTCTACGCCGGGGAGATCCCGGGCGGCGAGCGGCGCGCCGCTCGCGCAGCGCCTGAACAGGCGGTCGGGGACATGGATCGCCGGAAGCGCCGCAAACAGCCGGTCCATCGGCGCAAGATAGGGTAGGATGCCGCGCTCGGAACCGGCAGCTGCCTTCAGCTCCTCCAGCGTCACAGACTCTTCGACGCAGAAAATCCCCGTCCGTTCGCGCAGCAGGAAGCGCATATGGGCCGGACAGCCCACAGACCGGCCGATATCGCTGCACAGGGTCCTGATATATGTGCCTTTGGAGCACACGATCCGCAAAAGAAAGCCGCCGCGCGGCTGTTCCTCCACAAAGGAGATGTCCGTGATCATGACTTCCCTTGGCTGCACGTCGGCGGTCCTGCCTTTTCTGGCAAGTTCGTACAAAGGGACGCCGTTTTTTTTGATCGCCGAGTACTGGGGGGGCAGCTGCGTCACGATGCCGGTGAAGCGGGGCAGGACGCGCCTCAGCGCGGCGGCATCAGGCAGCCCGGTCCCCGTCTCGGTCACAAGCCCCTGGGCGTCCTGCGTATCCGTCGCGGCACCGAAAGCGATTTCGGCAAGATAGGTCTTTTCATTCCCGGCCACGTAGTCAAACAGCCTGGTCGCTCTGCCCACCATGAGGGGGAGAACGCCTGCCGCTTCAGGATCCAGTGTCCCGCCATGTCCCGTTTTTTCGCCGGTGAGCCTTTTGAGGGCGCCCGCCGCCTGCGCGGAAGACATGCCGGGCGGCTTGAGAAAGTTGACGATCCCGTTCACTGTCCGAGGACCGCGAGGATCGACCGGTCCAGTTTCTCTGCCGCCGCATCCATCGGCTCCCTCAGGAGGCAGCCAGCGGCCAACTCGTGGCCGCCTCCGCCATAGGCGGCAGCGATGGCGGCCACGTTATGCGGCGCCACGCAGCGCAGGCTGCACCGGATGCCTTCGGGCGTCTCCGTGGCGAGGTAACAAATCTCAACGCCCGGCATGTACAGGCCATGGTTGACCAGCCCGTCGGCATGTTCCGCGTTGGCGCCACAGGAAGAAAAGTCCTCCGCTGTCAGGCGCATCCTCGTAGCCCGTCCGCCGCAGAAGAAAGACAACGAAACCAGGGCCCTGCCCAGCAGCCGGACCTGCTTTGGCTCCCGGATCAGATGCAGCCAGCGGGCGGTTTGGACAAGGGGCAGCCCTGCCCGCATCAGGTCGGCCATCTGGCTGAAGGTCTCCCGGGAAACGGCGCCAAAGCAGAAATTCCCTGTGTCCGTACTGATGGCCGTGTACAGGCAGACGGCCATCGTCTGGCTGAGGGGGACTCCGGCTTCCCTGATGAGTCGGAAGACAAGGCTCCCTGTCGCTGCGGCTCCCATCGACACTGCACTCAAGCCGGCGGAAAGGCTGTTCGTCGCATGATGGTCGATCTGAGCCGTCCTCGGGCACGCCGAAAAATACCCTGCGGCATCCCCCAGCCGCTCCTCGTCCGAAGAGTCCAGGGCGATCCCCAGATCGAAGCGCAGGCCTTCAGGCACCGGGGGCCGGACGACCTTCTCCCAGCCCGGCAGGAAGCGAAGGTGCTCAGGCACGCGGTCATGACAGAGCATCAGGCTTTTTTTCCCGATGGAGGCAAGAAACTCCCCCATCGCGAGCAGGGAACCTGCCGCGTCCCCGTCGGGCTGCCTGTGCGTGCACAGGAGGATCGTATCGCTGCCGCGTACCGCGGAAAGGATGTCAGTCAGTGTTTCCTTCATCGCGCCTGCTGCTTTCGGCATCCTTTCCTGGGGCGACATCCCTGAGGATCTGCGCGATACGGATGCCGTGCTCCATGTTGCGGTCCGGATGGAAAATCAGTTCCGGCGTGTATCTCAAGTCCATCCTTCGTCCCAGTTCGCGCCGGATGAAGCCCGAAGCGTTCCTGAGCGCTTTGATCAGGTCGTCCAGGCGCTCCGACTCCAACACGGAGACATGGATTTTCGCATATCGCAGGTCCCTGGTCGCTTCGGCGCGGGTGACGCAGAACGTTCCGGCGATCCGCGGGTCGTTGAGCGAATCCCTGATGATGCGGTCGACAGTCTTCTTGATTTCCTCGGAGATCCGGTCGAGCCGGAAATCAGGCACGCGCCTCTCCCTTCCCTGCCACCGCTTCCATAACGAAGCATTCCAGGACGTCCTTTTCCTTGATGTCGTTGAAATTCTCAAGGCCTACGCCGCATTCGTAGCCCTCGGCGACTTCCTTCACGTCATCCTTGAACCTGCGCAGGGAGGATATTTTGCCCTCGTGGATCACCACGTTGTCGCGCAGAAGGCGGACCATGTAGTTCCTGTACAGCTTGCCGTCCGTCACATAGCAGCCGGCGACCGTGCCCGCGCCCGTGATCCTGAAAACGTTGCGCACCTCCGCATGACCCGCGACCGTTTCCCTGTACTCCGGCTGCAGCATGCCGTTCATGGCTTTTTCGATGTCTTCGATGGCCTGGTAGATGATCCTGTACAGCCTGATGTCCACGCCTTCCTTTTCGGCCACTTCGCGCGCGCCTGCGTCTGGCCTGATGTTGAAGCCGATGATGATCGCGCCGAAAGCCGAGGCAAGGTTGACATCGTCTTTTGAGATCGCGCCGACCCCGCTGTGCAGCGTCCGCGTCTTGATCTTGTCGTTGGAAAGCTTGTCAAGCGCCTGTCGGACCGCCTCCACGGAACCCTGGACGTCCGCCTTGACAATGAGGTTGAGCGTTTCGATCTTGCCCTCGCTGATGTTGTCAAACAGGTTGTCAAGCGTGACCTTCGACGCGGATACGGAGCGAAGCTCCTTTTCCTTGTCGCGGCGCTCGTCGGCCACAAGCTTGGACAGCCTGTCGTCTCCCACGACGATCATCTGGTCCCCCGCGAAAGGCACGGTGTCAAAGCCCGATACCTCCACCGGCATGGACGGACCGGCTTCCATCACGCGTTCCCCCTTGTCATCCTGCATCGCCCTGACGCGGCCCGAGGCGGTGCCCGCGACGATATTGTCGCCGACCCGAAGCGTTCCGTTCCGCAACAGCACGGTCGCCAGGGGTCCCCTGCTCTTGTCCAGCTTTGCCTCAATGATCACGCCGCGCGCCTTCCTGCCGGGATTGGCGCGAAGCTGCAGCACATCGGACTGAAGCAGGATCATTTCGAGGAGACGGTCGATCCCCTCGCCGGTCAGCGAACTGACGGGCACCATGATCGTTTCCCCGCCCCACTCCTCGGGCACGAGGCTGTAGGCGGTCAGATCCTGCTTGATCCTTTCCGGATCAGCCCCGGGCTTGTCCATCTTGTTGATCACCACGACGATGGGGACGCCGGCGGCTTTCGCGTGGTTGATGGCTTCGACGGTCTGCGGCATCACCCCGTCGTCGGCAGCCACGACGAGCACCGCGATGTCCGTCGCCTGGGCGCCCCGCGCCCGCATCGCGGTGAACGCTTCGTGGCCGGGGGTGTCAAGAAAGGTGATCGTCTGCCCTGAAACGTCAACGGTGTACGCCCCGATGTGCTGCGTGATCCCGCCTGCCTCCGTGGCAGTGACATGGCTCTTTCGGATATAGTCCAGCAGCGAGGTTTTCCCATGGTCGACATGGCCCATGATCGTGATGACAGGCGGCCTGGCCGTCAGGTCTTCCTCGGTGTCTTCATAGTTTTCTTCCGAAAGGGCGTCTTCGGCCGTCTTGTTGAGCCTTATTTCAAGTTCACAGCCGAACTCGCCGCAGACAAGCGACGCGGTGTCATAATCAAGCTCGCTGTTGATATTGGCCATGTTTCCAAGCAGGAGAAGCTTTTTTAGGATCTCCCCCGCAGGTCTTCCGATGCGCTCGGTCAGGTCCTTGACGGTGATGGACTCCGCCGTCATGTACGCCTTTTCGATCTTGATGGGAGCCATCATCTGCTGCGCGGAGAGTTTTTTTGCGCGCGCCTTCTTGCCGCCGCGGATGACCTCGTCTTCCTCGCCGGCAAACACGTTCTTCGACAGCTGTTTTTTATTCTTGACGACCCTCTCCGGATCGTGCTGACGGACATAGTTCTTCTTGTTCGGGTCGTAATTGCTGACGCGCTCCTTTTCGATGGGAGGCGCGGCTTCATCCGTGTGCGGGCGGGCAAAGGGCTTCGGCCGGAGGCCGGGGAAACCCGGGCCTGTTCTTGGCTCGCCCGGGCGGAACGTGCCGGGTCCCGGGCGTCCGAAGGGCGGCCTTGCGCCATAGGGCTGCGGCGGCCTCGCCCCGAAAGGCTGCGCTGTCCTGGGCCCGAAGGGCTGAGGCGGCCTGGACAGGGGCTGGCCGGCGCCGGTCAAGGGCCTTGGCGCCCCATAAGGCGCGGGCCTGCCGTACTGCGGCGCGCTCCCCTGCAGAGGCGGCCTCGCATACTGCGGCGCTCCCTGAAGCGGCGGTCTTGGATACTGCGTTCCCCCCTGCAGAGGCGGCCTCATGGCTTGCTGGGAACCCGGCACAAACTGGTTTGCGTACTGCCCCGCGGGCGTTGCCGGACGGTTGAACGGCTGCTGCGAAGGCGACGGGCTCCTGGGATAGGCCGGAGCAGGTCCTGTCTGAGGCCTTTCCTGGCCTTGAAACGAGGATTTCGTGGGGACGGGCTGGCTTGGAGGCAGCTGGGGCTGCTCGCCTCTGAAGGATGGCTCCGGCTTCGCAGCCTCTGCTTTCGCGGCTGTTGACGGCTCCGCCTGTCCGCTGGCTGCTTCGGGGGCCTGCGTGTCCGCTGCAAGCGAAGGGGTCTGCGCGGCAAGCGGCTGAACGGGCAGGCTTTCCCCCTTCGGGGCCGCGAAGGCAAGCTCCGCTGCGAGGGCCTCAGGCCGGGGGGCGGCGGATTCCGGCGCGGCGACCGCCGGAACCGTCTCCGGGGGTTCGGCGACCAGGACGTCATCGTCAGGCATGGTCCAGGCTTTGGCCTGCTGTTCCAGAATACGCTGCTGCTGTTCGTACCTCTGGCGCTGGCGTTCCTCTTCCTCCTGGCGAAGGAACTGGCTTTCCTGCTGTCTGAGCATCTGCAGGATGATTTCCGCGTTTCTGCGGACCCTCTCAGACTCAGCAAGAAGCACGCCTGTCTTCTGGTTCAATTCCTTGTTGACTTCCTTCAGCCTTACCTTAGTCATTCGACGCACGCCCTCCGAAATCCGCGTTCAATGTGTCCTGTTGTTGTTCAGGGACCCTGTCAAGCTCCTGTCCGATCCTGTCAGCCATCGCGCCGGGGCGCAGCCCTGCCGCCATCATCCCCGGACGCCCTGTTGATGAGCCCAGCAGTTCCGGCCGAAGCGGCATGACAGGCACACTGCATGCCGTGCAGGCGGCCAGGATCCGTTTTTTTGTATTGTCCGCAATGGACAGGTCGATCAGTACCAGCGCGATCTTCCTCCTTGCAATCTCTGCGATCGTCTTCTCTGCGCCTGCGACGAGGATGCCGCTTTTCATCGCCAGGCCGAGGAAGCCCCTGACCGTATCCTCACGCATGCTTTTTCGCGCCGCCCGCCGCGGTGATCTGCGCCTGAAGGGAGAGGATGATCTCTTCGCCGACAGCGGTCTCCAGCGCGCGGTCGAGCTGCTTTTGCTTGACCGCCCTGGCAAGGCATTCGCTGCTGGGACAAACGTAGGCTCCCCTTCCTGATTTTTTCCCCGTAACGTCAAGCGTGATCTCGCCCTGCGGCGAACGGACGACGCGGAAGAGCTCTTTCTTCGGTTTCATCGTCCTGCAGCCTACGCACATGCGCAATGGAATCTTCTTTGCCATCGTTTTCCGCTCCGGACGCTTCCCGTTCAGTACCGGGGACCGGGAGGAGTGAATCCGTCCAGCGGAGGCATGGATCCGCTCTCTTCGGCAGACGCCCCCGCAAGCGGGATATCGCCAGCATCGATGCCCTGCTGTCTGAGGAGCTCGGCGACCTGGGTCTCCGACTTGATGTCGATTTTCCATCCCGTCAGTTTCGCGGCGAGCCGCGCGTTCTGCCCTTCCTTTCCGATCGCCAGCGACAGCTGGGTGTCGGGCACGACCACGCGGCAGATCTTCTCGCCCTCCGAGATGAAGACGCTGACCACATGGGCCGGATTGAGCGCGTTGGCAACGAACTCCGCCGGGTCGGGAGACCACTTGATGATGTCGATCTTCTCGTTCTTCAGTTCGCTGACAACTTTCTCGACGCGGCTCCCGCGCGGCCCGACGCAGGCGCCGACCGGGTCAATCATCGCCTCGACGGAAAACACCGCCATTTTCGTCCGGCTGCCCGCTTCCCTTGCGATCGATTTGATCTGCACGATCCCTGTGGCGATCTCCGGGACTTCCATCTCAAAAAGCCGCTTGACCAGGCCGGGGTGCACCCGGCTGACGTACACCTGGGGATTCCGATTGAGCTCCGGCCCGCTTCTGTGGACCTTGAGCACGTAGACCTTGATATGGTCGTCCTCCCGATACTCTTCCCCGGGCATGTACTCGCTGCTCTCCATGATCCCTTCGGTCCGGCCCAGTTCCACGTATACGGCCTTGGGCTCGACCCGCTGGACGATCGCGGTCAGGATCTCGTTTTCCTTTTCGATGTACTCGTCATAGATCTTTCCACGCTCAGCTTCCCTGATGCGCTGGACAAGCATCTGCTTGGCTGTCTGTGCCGCGATACGCCCGAAGTCGGACGGCGTCACGTCGATCTCCACGATGTCGCCCACCTGGAAGTCCTGCCTGATGGCTTGGGCGTCGGCAAGGGATATCTGGGTCTCCGCATCCGCCGCATCGTCAGATACGACTTTGCGCGCGTACACCCTGGCGCCCTGCTTTTTGGTCAGGTGCACCGTCAGGTTCTGTTGGCTGGCGGCATTCTGCCGGTTGTTTTTTTTGTACGCGGCTTTCAGCGCTTCTTCGATGGTGGTGACCAGCACTTCCTCATCGATATCCTTTTCCCTGGCAAGAGTAGAAATCGCTTCCATCAAATCAAGCTTCTGACTGTTCATGCGGGTCCCCCCCCTGATCTCTCATCCGTTTTCAAGGCTTTTTCCATATCGATCGTGCGCCTGGCGAGGGCGACCTCCCTGACGGGAAAGAGCATTTCACCCTCTGCGGTCAAAAGGCGGTAGCCGCTGTCTGAAAGACCGGTCAGGATCCCCCTGTACGTTTTTTTGCCGCTGATCGGTTTGTACAGCCTGACCTCCACCTCTTTGCCCTCGGCTCGCTGAAAATCCCGCTGCGTCCTGATCGGGCGGTCGATCCCCGGCGAAGACACCTCGAGATAATCGTATTCGATCGCCTCCAGGCGGGGCTGCGCCAGCCTGTGATACCTTTCGCAGTCATCCAGCGTGATCCCGGCGGGGGCGTCAAGATATACGCGCAGGTACCTGGCGGAAGCCTCCGTCTCCAGCGCGACGTCGACCAGCTCGTACCCCGTCTGGTCGGCTGTCTCCTGACAAATCCTGTTCAGTTCCGTCATGTGATCTTTTTTTGCCATCTGACCAACAAAAAGAGCGGGTATCGGCCGCATCGGAAGGAAGCGCGGCGCCTGATCGCGCCGTCCGCCCGCCTGACGCAGCTCCCACTCTTCGCCTAACACTTCCTTCTTCCCAATAATCGGAGACCATCGGCATTGTAACACGGAGCCACGCCGAATACAAGCCGCCTGAAGCCGCTTTTGCCGCCCGCGGGGTGAAATCCTTATATCAGATGGAAGAAATCCACCTGGTCCGTTTGAGACAGCCTGTCCAAAGCGCCCGCCGCCCTGAGCATGTCGATGCCGGCAGCGGTGATCCTGGTGCGCCTTTTCAGGTCCTCGACGGACACAAAGGGTTCATCCCTTGCCTGTGAGATACTCAGCGCCGCGGCTTCACCAAAGCCGTTGAGGGCGGTCAGAGGCGCGCGCAGCGCGCCGTTTTCGATCAGGAATTCCTTCGCGCCGCTGGCGTAGAGGTCGGGAGGCAGGAAGGAGAAGCCTCGCGAGAGCATTTCAAGAACGATTTCCAGAGTCACCAGCTCGTCCTTTTCCCTGCCTGACATTTCCCTGCTGTCCGCCGCGGAAAGTTCAAGCACCCGGCTCCTGATGTAATGCGCGGGCTTCAGCATCGCCTGGGCGTCAAAAGCTGCGCCCCTGATCGAAAAATACGAGGCGTAGAAAGGGAGAGGGTGGTACAGCTTGAACCAGGCGACGCGCAGGGCCATGATCACGTAGGCGACCGCATGCCCCTTGGGAAACATGTAGCCGATTTTTCTGCAGCTGTCGATGAACCAGTCCGGGACCTTGCGCTCCCGCATGGCGGCTTCCATTTCCGGTTTGAGTTTTTTCCCCTTGCGGACGTTTTCCATCGTGTCGAAAGCGGTCTTCGCCTGCACGCCTACGGAAATCAGGTAATTCATGATGTCGTCCCGTGTACAGATGCAATTCCTCAGCGATGCCTTCCCGATTTCGATCAGTTCTTTCGCGTTGCCCAGCCATACGTCTGTTCCATGAGACAGACCTGCGATGCGGATCAGTTCCTCCATGGTCGTCGGCTTCGTGTCAAGAAGGATCTGCCTGACGAAAGGCGTTCCAAACTCAGGCACCGCGAGCGTCCCGGTCTTGCAGCCGATTTCTTCTTCCGTCACGCCAAGCGCTTCGGGCGAGAGGAAAAGGGACAGGACCTTTTTGTCGTCGAGCGGGATGTCCCGGTAGCTGATCCCGGTCAGTTCCTCCAGATTGTGGATCATCGTGGGGTCGTCATGCCCCAGGATATCCAGCTTTACAAGGATGTCGTGCATCGAGTTGAAATCGTAATGCGTCGTGACCACCGAGGAATCCGTGTCGTCCGCCGGGTGCTGGACGGCGGTGAACTGGTTGATTTCGTACTCCTTGGGCAGGATCACGATGCCGCCGGGATGCTGCCCGGTCGTCCGTTTCACCCCTACGCAGCCTGTTGCGAGCCGGTTCATTTCCGCCTCGGACAGCGGCATGCCGCTGTCCGAGGCGTATTTTCGCACAAGCCCGTAAGCTGTTTTTTCCTGGAGGGTCCCAATCGTTCCGGCCCGGAAAACAAAGCCCTTTCCGAACAGCTCCTCCACGTACGCGTGCGCCGTGGGCTGATACACCCCGGAGAAATTCAGGTCGATATCCGGCACCTTGTCGCCTTTGAAGCCAAGGAAGACTTCAAAGGGGATATCGTATCCGTCCTTCGCCATACGCGCGCCGCAGAGCGGGCAGTCCCTGTCGGGCAGGTCCGCTCCGACGGCGCAGCCTTCCGGCACATCAAAGATGGAAGCCCTGCAAGCGGGGCATCTGTAGTGGGGCGGCAGCGGATTGACCTCCGTGATCTCGCACAGGGTGGCGACCAGCGAAGAACCGACCGAGCCGCGGCTTCCGACCGGGTACCCATCGGCGACGGATTTTGTCACGAGTTTGTTGGCGATGCTGTAAAGGGTGGCGTAATTGTAGCTGATGATCGATTTCAGTTCCCTTTTCAGCCTTTTGTCAACGATATCGGGAAGCGGCTCTCCATACAGCCTGCGCGCGTTGCCCGCCGCCATCGCAGCGATCTCCTCGGCCGCCTGTTCCCAGCTGGGAGAAAAAGTCGTCTTCCCTTCCGGATGTTTCGGGTACAGCGAGACTTCCTCGAGCCTGTCGACGATCGTCCGAGGATTGTCCACGACGACTTCCCTGGCTTTTTCCTCTCCAAGATAGGCGGAGAACTCCTCGAGCATTTCGCCCGTCGTCATGAAATGCAGCGGCGGCAGCCGGCTATATTCGTCGTCGTGCTGGCTGTGCCGCAGGACGGCCCTGAAAGCCGCGTCTTCCGGCTCAAGGCAGTGGACATCTCCCGTTGCGACGACAGGCAGTCCGGCTTTCTCCCCCAGTTCGACGATCTTCCTGTTGATTTCTTCAAGGGCTGCCCGGTCGCTGACCTGGCCGTTGTGGATGTATGCGACGTGGTTGGCCACGGGCTGGATTTCCAAATAGTCATAGAAACGGGCCATGTCAAACAGGCGGGAAGGGGACGCGCCGTTCATGACCGCCTGGAAGACCTCCCCTTCCCCGCAGGCAGAGCCGATGAGCAGGCCCTCCCGGTGCGCGAGGATGACTTCGCGGGGTATCTTGGGCATCCGGTGAAAGTGCTCAAGATGCGATACCGACACGAGCCTGTTGAGGTTGACCATGCCTGCCTGGCTGGCTGCGATCACAGTCACGTGCCTGACATCGGTCTTGACGTATCCCTTCGCGTACCGGTCAATGTCCTTGAGGTTCTCCGCTCCCCGCCTGCGCATTTCTTCCAGCATGATCTGAAGGCACTGGGCGGTGGCCGTCGCATCGTGTACGGCCCTGTGGGCGTTCCTCAGCGAGACCCCCAGGTGCTTGCAGACGGAGGACAGCCTGTACCGCTGGAGATTTGGATAGAGCTTTTGGGCGAAAACAAGCGTGTCGATCTGGGGAGAACTGTGCCTCAGGCCGATCCTGTCCAGTTCATGCCCGAGGATCGCGCAGTCGAAATCCGCGTTGTGCGCGGCAACGGCATCCCCGCCGATGAACTCGAGCAGCTTGGGCAAGGCGGCGGCGGCGTCGGGCTGATTGAGCAGATCGCTGTCGCTGATCTTCGTGATCCTGCTGACCGCCGGACTCAGCGGCACCCCCGGGTTGACAAGCATGGAGAAGCTGTCCACGGGCTTTCCGGCTGTCATCCGGACAGCGCCGATCTCGATGATGCGGTCACGCTTTGTATTGAGGCCTGTCGTTTCAAAATCCAGCACGACGATGGGTCCGCTGAGCGCGCGGTCGTCGGCGCCGCGGACAATGTCGGCGCTGTCGATCATATAGGCTTCGATGCCTGGGATCAGCCGGATCTTCCATTCCTTCGCCGCTGCGAAAGCCTCGGGAAAGGCCTGGACAACGCCATAGTCGGTGATCGCGATGGCTTTGTGCCCCCACTTCGCCGCACGCGCGATGAGGTCCCTTGTGGGCACGACCCCGTCCATGGCGCTCATCTGGGTATGCGCATGCAGCTCGATTCTCTTTTCCGGGGCTGCGTCTGTTCTGACCGGCCAATCGAACTGTGTGATGTCCTGCGCCATGAGGACGAGCGTCTTGTCAAACGCGTCGACCTGGCAATCGCCCCTGACCTTCAGCCCGGCGTCCTGCCTGATCTGCAGGACCTTCTCCTCCAGCTGCCTCATTTCCTGCCGCGTCGCTTCCCTGCTCTCGCCCTCGGCGGGACGCCTCCCGCTGCGATACCTTAGAAAGGTCTTGCAGTTGACGCTCCCCGTGTAATCAGTCAGGACAAAGGAGACCAGGACCATTTCCTTCCCCGGGATATCACGCCGCTCAGCGCTGACCACCCTGCCAAAGACGATGACCTTGCCAGACAGCTCGTTGAGCGTGGAGATCGCCGACGGCTGGCCGGTGACGGGGCCGCCTTTGATTCTGCGCAGCCTTTCGCCGGTCTTTTTCCCGGGATCCCGATGCGCCTGAAGAGGGGGCGGCTCCGGCTTTTTCTCTGATGCAGGAAGGTTCCCGCCAGGAGGGAGAGCCTTGCCTTCGATCCCCTCCCTGACAGGGACGTGCCCGGGTCCGGAACCGGCTTTCAGGCGCAGGGAAATCGGCGGACGGATACGGAACAGGTCAAGGATGACGGCGGCCAGGCGGTCCCGAAAGCTCTTGTCCTGCGCGTATTCCAGGGAAAAGCTGTCCGGGAGCTTCAGGATGAGGGCGCCATGCTCGGAAGACCACTCCCATTCGTCCGCCCACGAACTGATCCCCGGATGCGTCCTGAGCAGGATGTCCTTCAGGATCCCCCCATACTTTTCCGGATGCTCGAGAAAGTCCTCCGACAGGCTGGGCGACGCGATCCGAAGGGAAAAATCCAGCTGGGGAAAGGCTTTGCGGATCGCCTTGCGGACCAGGGAAAACGACTCGCTTTCAACAAGGCAGTCTGCCGTGAAAGTGAACAGCGCCTTGTTGATTCCGGCCTGGTAGTCGACGCGCTCGAAATGAAGCAGGTCCCGCAGCGCGGGAACGGCTTCAAAAAGAAACTCGTCAAATTGATCTCTGTTCATCGGGCCTCCATCCGGGGAGAGGCGACCGGAGAGCGGGCAACTGCCCTTGCCTCCTCACGGTCCCGGGTCATCACGGGAACCGACGCACAGGCTGACGGCGCGCAGAATCTCTTCCACCGGGTCCCCGGCCAGTTTGCGCACGAATTCTCCCTTCAGATACAATGCGCCTCCGTCTTTGCCGCCGCAA
>CAZLYF010000022.1:0-26971 GCA_964563725.1 uncultured Oscillospiraceae bacterium | reverse complement strand
GTTTGGTGATCAGTGGTCACGCTTTCAATCCGGGTGGTTCATTTTCCGCTTACGGACTTTCCATCCGGTATGTTTGCGAAAACTACCTGACGATGGGGCTGGAGGGCCCGTATGACCTTGTCACCCTGATCTACTGCGATTACGGCGTCCTGCCAGCCGCGAGCCGGGAACATCTGATGAATAAGGTGTATGACGCGCTGAGGCCCGGGGGAAGGTTTCTGCTGGATGTCTGCTCCCGGAGGCAATACGAGACGTTTGAAGAAAGGCGGAGCTGGGAGGCTCGGGACGGGGGATTCTGGAGCGTGGACAGCCACCTCTGCCTTCACGCCTACTTGAAGTACCCGGATCTGACGACGCTCCACCAGGCGCTTGTGCTCACGCGGGAAGAGGCCCGGAGCTATTTCATCTGGGAGCACTGCTTTACATTGGACCGCCTGATTGGCGAGGCGGTGAAAGCTGGCTTCCGCCTGGCGGAGGCATTCAGCGACGTAGCTGGCAAGCGATATGCGGACGATTCCCCAACGATCGCCACCCTCCTTGAGAAACCGTAAACAACAGTGCGGGACGGGTGAACGTCCGGCCGGTGAATTGTAAAATTGTAAAAATTTTATCCAGCAGGCGCTCTTCCGTCTTCAGGGGCTTGAAAACGAGGCGCGAGTCGGCTATAATACAACCAACCATTATCGTCCGGCGGCAGCTCGATCCACCTATTGAGTCTTTGAACTCGTCGGATCACTGGCCCTTCAGGGACCATGTATCATGGGAGCCCCGGCGATAATGGTCTTTGTATGCCCAAAATTTCGCAGAAGATCGCGAGCGCGTCGCGGAAAAACGCCGCGCTGCCCTCGGCGATGGCATCGCAGAGCTCTCGGAATCGCAGATCGTCCTTGTAGGTCTGCGCAAGGCTGAGGTGCGCTTCCTTCGAGTATTCAGCCCAGAAATACCCAAGCCACTCCCTGTGAAGGGCGCAGGCCTTCTGTGCCGTCTCCCCGGCGGGGTCCCCCTGCCCGAAGGCCGCTTTCAGGGCCTCGCTGAACTGCCGGGACAGCTCCTGCGCCTTGTCGTACTGGTCGGGCGTCAGCCCCATCAGCCTGGCGTTGCTCGCGTCCACCGCGGCGTCGCCGTATTTTTCGCGGACTTCCGCGCCGTATCGCTCCTCGTTTTCGCGGATCAGTTCCCGCATGAAGCCTTCAGATTTGACATGGCCGCTCATGAGATGTTCCTCCCGCGTGGCATGGAATACAGCCGCGCATTCAGTGCGTACGGCGCAGTATAGCGCATGGGCGACACTCTGTCTCCCCGGCCTCGATGGCATACAGTGTTCAGGTGAACCGGAGGAGAGAGGCGTTGTTTCAACTCGTCATACAGTGCCTTTGCGGTCTTGATGTCCTCGCGCTCCATCGAATCGAACTGGTACTGCAGGATGCGCTCGGCAGGGACGCCTTCTTCCCTGAGCTTCTTCACCAGCAGTTTCAGGATGGTTGATTTCCCCGAACGCCGCACCCCGGTCAACACCTTGACGAATGGCATGTCCGGGTATTTCATGACGCCGTCCACACAGACAGGCCGACCGATCATTGCATTCACCCCTATAAACCGACCGTATACCCAAATGCTTGCTATTTGCGACCGGTGCATCGGGTTATAACCGAAATAGCGGGGGCTGCCCCCGTGTATGGTGAACACCACGCGGGGCAGCCCCCTGTATCTTATTCAAGAGCCGCTTGCCGATGCCGCCGCGCCGCAGCCCGCTCATCCGGTAGCTGGACTGCATGTCGATGGCGATCGCGGCGATCCTCCCTTTCCATGGCGACGAGTTCAAGGTGTTCCGCCCAAGTGGCGGCGTCTGCCGGGAATGCTACGCCTATCCGGTGGAAAACGACTTCTGTCACACCGTGATCGCCGCGACGCTCAGGGGGCGGCCGGTGTTTGTCGGCGGCGCGCGAAAGCTTCGCGCCAACCTCTTCGTCCTTCTTTGGAACAGCGAAACGAACAGTTTTGACGCGCAGGAGCTGGATGCCGGCGTCGGTCCCAGCAACGCGTTCATGCTCAATACGCCGCAGCGGGACATCCTGCTGAGCGCCAACCGGCAGCTTGCCCAGGCCGCCGTCTATCTTTTCGACAGGTAGGACACCGGCCCCTGCCTACGCGGCCGCCTGGATGAGCAGCGTGAAGCAGGTGCCCGTCTCTTCGCTGCTGGTGGCCTTGAGCGAGGCGCCGTGCCGGCGGGCGATCTCCCTGGCGATGGAAAGCCCCAGGCCATAGCCGCTCTCGGTTTTGCTGCGCGCCTCGTCCAGGCGGTAGAAGCGGTCGAACAGGCGCTCGAGCTTGTCCGGGGGGATATAGGCCTTGGTGTTGCGCACGCTGAGGGCAAGCTTGTCACGCCCCCTGGCGAGGGTGACGTCGATTTGGCCGCCGTCGGGCGTGTACTTGACCGCGTTGTCCATCAGGATGCCCGCCAGCTGGCGCAGCAGGTCCCGGTCGCCCTGCGCGTACAGCCCGGGCGCGACGTCGGCGTGGAGCTGCAGCCAGTTTTCGTAGGCGAGCGCCTCAAAGGCCAGGGCCGTTTCGCTGACGACGTCGGACAGGCAGACTCTCTCCCGCTTCACCGCCTGGCGCGCCTCGTCGGAATGGGCCAGGAAGAGCAGGTTCTCGATCAGCTTTCTCATGTGCAGGCCTTCGCTGCGCGCGGCCGCGAGCCAAGGGCTGTGGCCCCGCTCCTCCTCCAGGATGTCCAGGTTGGCCAGGATCACCGTGAGCGGGGTCTTCAGCTCGTGGGAGGCGTCCGACACGAAGCGCCGCTGCTGGGCCCAGGAGGTCTCCACCGGCCGCAGCGCCCAGCGGGAAAGCAGCAGGGTCACAAGCAGGAACACGCTCAGCGCGCCCAAATAGATCAAAATCCAGGCCAGCCGGCTGTCCTTGAGCTGGCTGTATTCGTTTTGGAGGTTCACGAAGGCGATCCGTTCGCGCTCTTTCGCGTAGGCGATCCCGCTGTCAGCCCAGAAGCCCCTGTCTGAGCGCTCCCCCTGAGCTCGTTCGCAGAGCGCGGTCAGGGTATCCGCGTCCACCTGCATCCATGGGGTGAGCAGCGTCCAGCCGCCGTCCCGCCCGCGGATTGCCGTGAAGGCCAGCTTGGCGGGGCGCTCGCGCGCGTCGCGCCCGGGCAGGTCCGTGCGGAAGGAGGCCCTCGGCAAAGCGAGGAGGTCCAGCGAAAGCTCCTTCTGCAGGGCCAGGTGGTAAGCGTTCCTGAACTGGATCTCGTTGGTGATCAGCCCCGCTGCCAGCACGGCTGTCATCACCGCGAACACCAGGGCCATGTTGATGAGGACGAAGCTGCGCTTCAGCTTTTTCAGCATGGCCCTTCCTCCAACAGGTAACCCAGGCGGCGCTGGGCGCTGATCTGCACCCGGCTGCCAAGATAGAAAAGCTTCTTGCGCAGGAAGGAGACGTAGGCCTCCACGTTGTTGTCCACGGCCTCGCTGTCCGCCCCCCAGACCTTCAGGATCAGCTCCTCCTTGCTCAAGAGGACGCCGGGCCTGCCCATCAGCAGGCGCAGGACTTCAAACTCCCTGTGGCTCAGGCGCAGCTGCCTGTCGCCCCGTATCAGGATGCAGCTGTTAAGCGCCAGGCGGATATCCCCGAAGGCGATTTCTTCCATCTGCACCGCGCCCTGGCGGCGAAGCAGGGCGCGCACGCGGGCCAGCAGCTCCTCGGCAGTGAAGGGTTTGGTGAGATAATCGTCCGCCCCGCTGTCCAGCCCGCGCACCTTATCCGTCACCTCGTCGCGCGCGGTCAGCATCAGGATGGGCACGGCGCTGCCCTTTTTGCGAAGCGCGGAAGCGACCTGGAAACCGTTCAGCCCCGGCAGCATCACGTCCAGGATGACGGCGTCGTACTGGGCGCTGAGCGCGTATTCGAGGCCCTCGTTCCCGTCCTGCACCGCCTCGGCCTCGTATTTTTCCCCTTCCAGCAGCTTCACCAGGGACCGCGCAAGGTTCTTCTCGTCCTCCACCACCAGGATCCGCATGCCGCGCACCGCCCTTCCCGTCCCCATATATCATACAGGATAGCCCCGGAACCTGAAAGGAACCTGAAAGAGGCTGTCCCCCTTTTTTCAGCTTCCTTTCAGTTTGGACAGGTATGATGCGTCCGTAGAGAGGAGGGAGCGCTGAAATGAAGAAGCGGTACTGGCTGATCCCCGTCCTGCTGGCCGTACTGGCGTTCGTTGCTTTAACGGCGGCTGGCGTGATACCCCAAGCGACAAAAGCGACGAACGCAACAAACGCGGCGACGACCGAAACAGCCTCATCCTACAGCGAGGTGACGCTGGAAAAGGGCAGCATCACCCAGAACGTGATCGCGACCGGCTCGCTGCGATATGAAACGGAAGAAAGCCTGAAATTGCCCGAAGCCCTGACGCTCGCGAGCGTCGATGCCGAGGCGGGAGACGCGGTGACCAGGGGGCAGGCGCTGGCCCGCTATGACACGGAAGCGCTCAGGCAGAGCCTGAAGGAGGCGCGGGATGCCCTCACCGCGCAGGATGAGACGGTCCTGCAGCTGCTCGGCGAACAGGACAGCGACCAGAGCGTCACGGCCGGCATCGCCGGCGTCGTGAAACAACTGAACCTGAAGGCAGGGCAGCCGGTGCGGCAGACCCTGCAGGGGACGGCGGCGGCGGTCATTTCCACCAACGGCCTGATGCAGGTGAGCATCACGCCCTCCCAGCCGCTGGGCCTGGGCCAGGAAGTCAGGGTGAAGGTTGGCGCGCAGACCCAAAACGGGAGCGTCGCGCGCATGGATGCCGACGGCAGCGCCCTGGTCATGTTTCCGGACACAAGGGCGAAGATCGACGAAACCGTCCAGGTGACGCTCAAGGGCGTCACGATCGGAGAGGGCAAGGCGCAGGTGAGCCTGCCCTATCTGCTGTATACGCAGCTTGACGGCGTCGTTGCGAGCGTTTCGGTGAAGGTGAACAGCGCGGTATCGCGCACTTCCACGATTTATCAGATCAAGAACGCTGCGCCTGCGCAGCAGTACCTGGACGCCCTTCAAGACAGGGAGGAACTGAGGCAGACGGTCCAGCGCTATGAGGCGCTGCTTGCTGACCCTGTCTTCCGCTGCGAGAGCGACGGCATCGTCGCCGCGGTGAGCGCGCAGGAAGGGGCGGCACTGGAAAAGGGCTCCGAGCTCCTCAGCCTGTATACCGGCAGAGCATTCGCGCTGGACGTTGCGGTGGACGAGCTGGACATCCTCTCCGTGCAGCCCGGGCAGGAGGGCCTGGCCTCCCTGGACGCGATCACGGACACCCGGCTGCCGGTGACAGTGCAGAAGATCTCCCCGCTGGGAACCAGCAGCAGCGGCATCACCAGCTACACCGTCACGCTGTCCGTCAAGGAGGACGGGCGCCTGCGCGCCGGGATGAACGGCACGGCGACCCTGACCGTTGGCGAAACGCGGGACAGTGTGCTGGTACCGCTGGCGGCCCTGATGAGCGACCGGAACGGCAATTATGTGCTCCTGAAGGGCGAAGGCGAAGCGGGCAGCGAAGGGGCGCAGGGGACCAAAACCTATGTGGAGGTCGGCCTGTCGGACGCCAGCTGCGCCGCGGTCACCGGAGGCCTGAGTGAAGGCGACGTCGTGCTGGTGCGCAGCAGCGCGCTGACCGGGACGAAGCAGACCAGACAGACGCAGCCCGGGTTCGGCACCATGATGAACCCCGACCGGCAGCTCAATCCCGGGGGAGGGCAGCGCCCATGATCCGGATGCGGGAGATCGACAAGCGCTACAGGCTGGGCGGCGAAGACATCTGCGCGCTCAGACAGGTCAGCTTCGACATCCTTGACGGCGAGTACGTCGCCATCACCGGCCCCAGCGGCAGCGGCAAATCGACCCTGATGAACATCATCGGCTGCCTGGACCTGCCCGACAGCGGGACCTACGAGCTGGCGGGGAAAAATACGAAGACATACTCGGGCCGCCAGCTGGCGAGGCTGCGCAGCACGCATATCGGCTTCATCTTCCAGGGTTTCAACCTCCTCAACCGACTGACCGCCCTGGAGAACGTGGAATTGCCCCTGATCTACCAGCGCGTTGCCAGGAGCCGGCGCCGTGCCATGGCGGAAGAGGCGCTGGATCTTGTCGGGCTCGGGGACCGCATGAGGCACCGCCCGCCGCAGCTCTCCGGCGGCCAGCAGCAGCGCGTGGCCATCGCCCGCGCCCTGGCCGCGAAACCCAGCCTGATCCTGGCCGACGAACCGACGGGCAACCTGGACAGCAGGACGGGCCATGAGATCATGGATCTGTTCGGGCAGCTGCACCGGCAGGGCAACACTGTCGTGCTCATCACACACGATCCCGGTATCGCCGGACGCGCGCAGCGCTCGCTGCGCATCGTGGACGGTCAGATCCAGCCGGATGGGAAAAGCGGGGTGGAATGATGCAGTCCATCCAAATGGCCTTCAAGTCCATCCTTGGCAACAAGATGCGCAGCGCCCTGACGATGCTGGGGATCATCATCGGCGTGATCGCGGTCGTGGTCCTGGTGTCCATCGGCCAGGGCGCGAACCAGTCGGTAAGCAGCAGTATCCAGAAGCTGGGCACCAACCTGCTGACCGTCAGCGTCACTGCACGGAGGAACAATCCGGTCACCTTCAGCAGCCTCGAGGATCTGAGGCAACTGGAGGAGATCGCCCAGGCGAGCCCCGTGTCCCAGTCCTCCGGCACCCTCAAAGCCGGTCTCCAGCAGTACGAAGACGGGTCGCTCCTGGCGACCACGCCCGGCTATGACCTCATCCGCAACTATGCGGTCGCGGAGGGCCGCTTTCTGACGGGGCCCGACGTCAGCAACAGGAGCTTCGTAGCCGTCCTCGGGCAGGAGGCTGCGGAGGAACTGTTTGGAAGCGCGCACGCCGTCGGGCTGAACTTCACCTGGCAGGGCTTTCCCTTTACGGTCGTAGGCGTCCTTGAAGAGATCGGCAGCAGCATGGCAGGCTCCGGCGACAACCTGGTCATCATTCCCTTCACGGTGGGCGAGCGGCTCTTCCAGCGCAAGGGCATCAGCAGCGTCTATATCTCCGTCGTCTCCGCCGAACGGGTGGACGAGGCCGAGGAGGCCGTCGCCGCCTTCATGGACGGGCTGATGGTCGGCGCCTCCTCTTCCACGACCTACCGCATCTACAACCAGGCCGCGATGCTGGACACACTCAGTTCGGCCACGTCCGCGCTGACGATGATGCTGGGCGGCATCGCGGCGATCTCTCTGCTGGTGGGCGGCATCGGCATCATGAACATCATGCTGGTGTCCGTGTCCGAGCGCACGCGCGAGATCGGCATCCGCAAGGCGATCGGCGCTTCGCGCGGCAATATCCTCAGCCAGTTCCTTGTGGAAGCCCTGGTGGTGAGCCTCCTGGGCGGGCTGCTGGGGCTGGGCATCAGC
Organism: uncultured Oscillospiraceae bacterium; assembly: GCA_964563725.1. Classification (GTDB taxonomy): domain Bacteria; phylum Bacillota; class Clostridia; order Christensenellales; family Aristaeellaceae; genus CAZLYF01. The sequence goes on along the minus strand of CAZLYF010000022.1, from coordinate 19,536 downwards.
CTGGCGGCGACCAGACTGATGGGGCCGCTGCTTGATATGCAGCTGAGCGTTTCACCCTTCGTGGGCTTGCTTGCCGTCGGTTTTTCCCTGTTCATCGGCGTCGTCTTCGGGCTCTACCCGGCCAACAAGGCTTCCAGGCTCCTGCCCGTGGAAGCGCTGAGGCACGAGTAGGGCTCCGGGCGGAGGATCGTCTCCCCGCGGCAGAGTGAGCAGCCTTTGCAAAGACTTTTGCGGCAAGATCGCCGGAACGGCGGAATGCTGTATTCTGACTGCGGAAAAGATATACTGGAAAGGACGACGGGGCGGCGCGGGAACTGGCGGACGCCTGCGCGGCTGCACCGTACAGGAAGGGAGATGGGCAGATTGAGCGTAGATCCGAAGACCCACGGGGAGGAATACAGGAAACGGGCTGCGGAGCTGTTCAACGGCACCTGGGAGTTGCTGGACAAGGCAGACCGGGATGAAACAGACGACCTGAACATGATCCACCAGGCCCACGCATCCCGGTATTTGTGGGGCCTTGTCGGGAAAGAGCCGCAGTTGGCAACAGGCGAATGGCAGGTGTCGCGGGTGTATGCGGCTTTGGGCATGGGGCAGGCCCTGCCCATCGTGGAAGCCTGGCTGATCTCCAACCCCGAGATCGAAGTCATCTTCGCCGCCAACGACGACATGGCCCTGGGCGCCATCCAGGCCCTGACGTCCGCCAACCGCCTGGACATCAAGGTCTTCTCGGTTGACGCCAACGAGCTGGGCTGCCAGGCCCTCATCGACGGCACCCTCAGCGCGACCGTCGCGCAGGATACCTTCGGCTACGCGCACGGCGCCGCCGACTACGCCGCCAAGCTGATCAAGGGCGAAGCGGTGGAGAGCCAGCGCCTGAATTCCGTGCTGATCCTGCCGGATGCTGTGGATCAGATCCTGCTGACCGTCCACGGCTACACCGAGGAGCAGGTCAAAGCCCTGTACAAGTAAGGCAACCGGCTGACGGACAGGGGCGCTCCGCTTTCGCGGGGCGCCCCGTTGCTGCCCTTCGCCTGATGTCCCGGGATACGCCGCCCCCCGGGCGCCCGGCTCAGACGCTGAGCGAGCCGCGGAACCCCCGCGCGGCGTAATAGGATCCCGTCCCATTGTGGTACGTGAAGACGGCGCCGTAACGGCGGTCGCAGAACAGGGCGCCGCCAAGCGTTCTGATCGGCTCCGGCGTTTTCACCCAGCTCGACGTTTTCATGTCGAACTCGCCAAGCTTCTGAAGCGCACGGTACTGCCCTTCCGTCAGCAGTTCGACGCCCATGGCCTCAGCCATCCCGGCGGCGCTTTGCGCCGGTTTGCTTTCTTTCCTGGATTCCAGCGCTTCGCGGTCGTAACAGAGGCTCCTGCGGCCGGCGGGGCTTTCCGCCGAACAGTCAAAAAACAGGTACCCGCCGGTGGCTTCGTCGCGGCCGACGAGGTCCGGTTCGCCCCCGGTGCGTTCCATTTCGGAGAGCGCCCACAGCTTTTCAGGACGCAGGACGAGCCTTGCCTCCACCTCCGCCCAATCAAGCTTTTCATGCCGCTCCCTATGCGCGTCAAAACGGGTTTTCAGCGTCTTCAGCAGCGCTGCGGTCTCTTGCGCCGACAGCGTCCTGCGATCACCGTTTTCATTTGCTTTTGCCATAACCTGTCACCCCTTTCTTCGCCGTATGCCGTTCGGCGCCGCTTGCGGGCCGGCTGTTGCCGGAGCCACGCGCTTACAGGATACCCGCCCGGGAACGCGGGAAACAGGAAGCCCTTTGACGTTTATGGTAGAATGGGACCGGATCGGAAGGCAGGGGAATGCCAGTCGGAAGATGCGCGCTGATACGCGCGAAGTGCTTTGGAGGCCCGGGAGGGTCCACTGGAGACATTCGGATGGAAACGCAGCCTGACAGCCGCCGGATGGCGGACAATGTGGCGGAGGTCCGCCGGAAAATGGCAGAGGCAGCCCGCGCGGCCGGACGGCGCCCGGAGGAGATCCTGCTATGCGCCGTGTGCAAAGACCGCTCCAGCGGGACTGTCCGGCTCAGCGCCGCGCTTCAGGTGGACCTCTTCGGGGAAAACAGGGTGCAGGAGTTCCTGACCCATTCGCAGGCGTCCGCCTACCTGAACAAGCCCTGTCATTTCATCGGCCATCTGCAGACCAACAAGGTGCGGAAGCTGGTGGGACGCACAGCCCTGATCCAGAGCGTGGACAGCCTGCGCCTTCTGGAAGCCATCCGGGAGGAGGCCGCGCGGCAGGGCCTTGTCCAGGATATCCTGGTGGAGGTCAACCTTGCTGACGAGCCGGGCAAGACCGGCCTTGCCAAAGAAGAGCTTGGCAGGCTGCTGGACGCCGCGGCCGCCATGCCCCTTATCCGTGTCAGGGGCCTGATGGCCATCCCGCCCGCCTTTGACAACTCGCCCGGCAGCCGGCGGCATTTCGCTTCGCTGCGGACGATGCTGGAGGGCGTGGGGGACAGGCGCTGCGGCCAGATGCCGCTGGACACCCTTTCCATGGGCATGACCGACAGCTACGAGGCCGCCATCCTGGAAGGAGCCACCCTGGTCAGGGTCGGCAGGGGAATCTACGGCGAGAGGGTCTGATCTCCCGGCTGTCTGAGGCCGCCTGTCTGTGCCCAAGGAGTGTTTCTACTCCCCGATGATCTTCACCAGCACGCGCTTGTCGCGCATGCCGTCAAATTCGCCGTAGAAGATCTGTTCCCAGGGGCCGAAATCCAGTTTGCCGCCTGTCACCGCGGCTACGACCTCACGCCCCATGACCGACCGCTTGAGATGCGCGTCGGCGTTGTCCTCGTAGCCGTTGTGCCTGTACTGGTCATAGGGCTTCTCGGGCGCGAGCTGTTCCAGCCAGCGTTCAAAATCCTGGTGCAGACCGCTCTCGTCGTCATTGATGAACACGCTGGCGGTGATGTGCATGGCATTGACGAGGCAGAGGCCTTCACGGATTCCGCTTTCGCGCAGCGCCGACTCAACATCCGGCGTGATGTTGAGGTAGGCGCGGCGTGTCCTGGTGTTGATATGAAGCTCTTTCCGATACGATTTCATAGGCTTGCGCTGCTCCTTCCACGAAGATGTCCACTATTGCGCCCACATTCAGCAGACAATCGACTATTCTATGGGATTCTCCTCCAGCCGGTCAAACACCCGACGGCACAGATAGGTCAGGTACGGGGAAGGCGCCTTCTTCTGACCGAAGTCCCAGGCTTTCAGCTTCAGGTACACAGATTCAGGCGTGAAGAACCCGTCTTTGTCCCGTTTGCCTTTGATGATGTCCATTATTTCCAGGAAGCGCGGGTCGGCATGGACGTGGCGGTATTTGCTCAGGACGGAGGCGACGCCGAGGATGTCATACCAGAGGGAGGGCGCCTTCAGCTTGCGGAAATCCGTCCCCATGTGGAAGAGGTACGGATGCTGTTCGCGGCTGTTCTCCCAAAGGGAAAGGAGCGCCTCCGCGGATGCGGACGCGATGGGGGAATCCCTGTACTCGGGGAGTTCTGCCAGCAGGCCGGCCATGATCAGCGTTGCGTAAGGGCAGCAGTCTTCCTTCCGCCCCGGGCCCCGGAACCTGCCGAGTTCCCTCGAGGCCGCGCAGGGGAAGCCGTTGTCCCGGCCGAGCGAAACGAGATGAGCGACGCCCGGCCTGACGTGTTCCGCGTAACCCACGCCTGCCTTCAGGAGCGCGAGCAGCAGCAGGGGCGCGTCGCACAGGCACCAGCTGAACATATCCCCGCCCGTGCCGCCAAAGTGCCTGGGGATGTTTGTCATGGAGAGAAAGACCCCCTTGTCATCCCTGTGCCGGAGGATCTCCCCGATCGCCGTCCCGATTTCCGGGACGTCCGGACCGAACCCAAGGTCCAGCAGGAACAGCAGTTTGTGGATCGGCAGGTCCGGGTTCTTATGGTTTGTGACCGCCGTTTCGTGGAAGCGCGCGACATCGCCGAGGAAGCCCTGGATTCGGCTGTCTGCCAAGGCTGATTTCCTCTGTTCCGCGAGCCCCTCCTTCGGCTCACGGCACAGATGGAGGCGCACAGCATATTTCAGCCATTCGTCGCTGAGGAGAAGGAGGTCCCCGTGATTCATTGCCTTGTTGCTTCCTTCCTTGTTGAGAAAGATGGCCGGATAGCCACCGATGGCGGCAGGCCTCTTCGCACGGGCCTTGCGCCTGGTCCCGCAGGATCCCGGTTCATTTGGTGGACAGATGCACACCGTCGCGCGCGCAGCCGACGATCCCCGTGATCCGCGCCGCCCTTGTTTCGGGTTTTCTGCTCTGCGTGACCCACACCACAGCCTGCAGTTTCTGGCTGTTGGGCCAGCCCCTAAAATTTTCGTCTGCCAGGGGATCCGCCCACAGAGCCGACCGCAGGTTTTCTGGCAGTTTCGTCTTTTCCAAACTGCCGGGCTTTCGGGGCGAAAAGCGCAGAAGACAGCTGTACGGGCCCAGGCTGAGCAGTATCCCGTCGATCCGGCCAAAGCAAACCGCCTCGTCCACCGCTTCCTCAAGCCGCAAGCCATCCGCCGCGGACGTCTGATCCTAAAGCAGCGGCCTCTCCATCCGGACGATCACGTCATACCCGCTGCCGAACGCCTTCCTGAGCCGGGGCGTATCCAGCCGCGCCGCTTCCCTGAATCCCAGACGCTCATACAGGCGCTTCGCCGGATTTTGGTCAAACACCAGCAGCATCACCTTGCAGGCGCATCCTGCCCCGGGCTGCCCGCAGCGGCATCTTGAGCGGACGGCCTCAAGCGCGTGGCGCAGCAGCAGACCGCCTGCGCCGTGCCCCCTGGATTCCTCTTTGACCGCGACGAGATAGATCTCCGCCGCCACACCGCGGGGCATCAGCCTGCGGTTGTACCCGTCCAGCTGCATGAAAGGATGTGCCAGTTTCAGGGTCGCGGCCAGCCCTCCGATGCGGACGGACGCAAGGGAGCATTTCAAGGTCGGGAAAAACCCGGGGCTGCGGAAGCTGTTCAGCAGGAGGATCCCCACCACCTCCCCCGACTTTTCCCCGACGGCAGCAAACGCCTCATTCAGGGGCAGTTGCCCGTATCTGCTCCACAGATCGATCACTTTCTGGATCATCGTTTCGTCGGAGACCGTGCTGAGGAACTTCCCTTTCAATCCCTCCATGGTCACGCGCCTGAACTGCCTCTTCTGCTCCTCTGAAAGCCTGTCATACCCTTCTACGATGCGCAATGGGCTGCCCCTGATGCCGTCCATGACAACGCTCCTTTCCTGCCGGCAACATATGTAGGATTCTCATTGTACAGCGGTTTGGCCCGGAAGGCATCATCAGCTGTTCACACAGGGTCCCGACGCGCATTTCCGCGCGCGACCTGTCCGCGCCTTCTTTCGGACAGGCTTGTCGCGCTCACAACTTTTCTTCGGGTCAACTGTAAATATGTGATAAACATCACAGAATTTGGCTGGATTCTGCGATATGATACGCGCGCAGGGAAAAAATCCCTGGCTGGCAGGGGATTGCCCGGAACCGGGCTTTGACGGGGAGGACAGGGAAATGAAGAAGAACATTAAAAACAACATCGACTGGGTGGGCAGGATCGACTGGGAGCTGCGCGAGTTCCACGGCTCGGACTTTTCCGTTCCCCGCGGGTCCAGCCAAAACGCCTACCTGATCCGGGAGGGGAAAACGGTGCTGGTCGACACGGTGTGGGCGCCGCACGCGGAGGAGTTCATCGCGGGGCTCAGACAGGAGATCAAACCGGACCGTATCGACTGCGTCGTGATCAACCACGGCGAAGTGGATCACAGCGGCGCGCTGCCCGCCTTGATGGCGGAGATCCCGGGCACGCCCATCTACTGCAGCGCCAACGCCGTCAAGTCCCTGGTTGGTCAGTACCACCACCCCGAATGGGATTTCCGGGTGGTCAGGACCGGCGACACCCTGGACCTGGGCAACGGCAAGCAGCTGGTTTTCGTGGAGATGAAAATGCTGCATTGGCCGGACAGCATGGCCGCCTACATGACCGGCGACAACATCCTCTTTTCAAACGACGCCTTCGGGCAGCATTACGCCGTGGAAGAGCTGTTCAACGACAGGGCGGACCCCTGTGAGCTGTGGGAGGAGGCGATGAGGTACTACGCCAACATCCTGGCGCCCTTCTCCACGCTGGTCAGCAAGAAGATCGAGGAGATCAACGCCCTTGGGCTGCCCATTGACGTCATCGCGCCCAGCCACGGCGTTGTCTGGCGGAAGGACCCGATGCAGATCATCGACAGGTACGCGCAGTGGTCGCAGGATTACCGGGAGGATCTGGTCACCATCGTATATGACACAATGTGGGGAAGCACGGGAATGATCGCGCGCGAGATCGCGAAACGCCTGGGCGAATTCGCCCCCCATACCAGGGTCAAAGTGCACAACATCTCCAAAAGCGACAAAAACGACGTGATGACAGATGTGTTCCGCTCGAGGGCTATCGCGGTCGGCTCGCCTACCGTCACGGGAAGTATCCTGAGTTCCGTCGCTGGGTGGCTGCACTTCCTCAAGGAGCTCAAGTTCAAAGGCAAGAGCGGCGCGGTATTCGGTTCCTACGGCTGGTCCGGCGAAGGCAACCGGGAGCTGCGCGCCCGGCTGGCCGAAGCCGGGTTTGTGGTGACTGAACCTGAAGTCCGGGTCAACTGGAAGCCCGGCGCGGAAGAGCTGGCCGGCGCGGAAGCGGTTGCTCGGGCGCTGGCTGAGTCCGGCGGGGCGTAAGCTGTGGCGCCGCAGATGCTGCGCGTCGGGCGCGTGTATGATTCCCCGGAGGCGGAGGACGGCTTGCGCGTACTGGCGGACCACCCCTGGCCCCGCGGGACGACCCGGGAACGCGCCGACCCGCGTCAGTGGGCCAGGGACCTCTCTCCCGGATGCCCTGCGCAGGGCGTTCAGCCATCACGATGATCGCATTGGGAACTTCCGGGCGGCTTGCCTTTGGGAACTCGAAGCCAACCCGCGTTCGCTCGCCTTCAGGGAAAATGTGGCGGAAAATGAAAAGGGGCGGCCCAGGTTAACGGCCCGCGCCTAAAAAGACAGCGTTTTGTCTGCCCATTCCACCAGGCTCAGGCAGTCCGCCATCGTTGAAAGTGGACATACGTCACTTCCATCCAAGTGCCTTGATTTCAGGCAAGTGCCACATGCGAGGATTTCGCCCCCTGCCGCGTGAAACATGTCAACCTGGGCAGCGACGTCAAACCTGTCGTGATGGAGATTTTCGATCTCAACCGCTTCCCCCATGAGGAATACCTTCACTTCATGGCCGCTGTTCCTGGCCGTGACGGCGAAACGCATGGCGTTCCACGATTTCTCAAATTCCTTCGTCTCAATGATGATCCCAAGTTTCATACCACAACAACCTCCGTCGAATGATCCGGTTTGCGGCAGGAGTATACCATGCCGAAAGGTCCCTTTTCTCCGCCCGGACCCTGCCGGGGCCACAGCGGCATGTCGTTTGCGATATTCCTGTTGACAGGCGAGGCAGCGAAGGCTATACTATGTGCGTTGTGCATATATGCAAGAAGCATATAGGCGCGGGAGGGAGACGCCTGATGGAAGAAAAGCTGGAACCACGATGCGCGGGCGGAAAGAGGACGGCGGACAAATTTCTGGAAGCCTGCCTGCTCATGCTCCTCAGCGGCGGGACGGGGCATGGCTACGCGCTGATGGAACAGCTTGCGCAGTTCGGCTTTTCCCCGGAAGAGTTCAACATGAGCACCTTGTACCGTACGCTGAGGCACATGGAGAAGGAAGGATGCCTCAGGTCAGGCTGGGAAGATGGCGGCCCCGGCCCCAGACGAAGGGTGTATATGATCAGTGAGAAAGGGAAAAAAGAGCTGGACCTGCGGATCAGGATGATGAAAGCGCGAAAAGACCGCATCGATCAGCTGATCGGCGATTATGACAGGTCACGGGAGCAGGCCGCGCGGTACCCTGGCGATACGATCCGGAAAGAAGGGGCATAAACGTGCTGGAACTCAGGAACATTTACAAGGCCTATCATGTGGGCGGAGTCGGGACGGTCGCTCTGGACGGCATCAACGTTTCTTTCAGGAAGAATGAGTTTGTCGCGATCCTGGGCACGAGCGGGTCAGGCAAAACGACCTGCCTGAACATCATCGGCGGGCTTGACCGCGCGGACAGGGGCGAGGTCATCATCAAGGGCCGAAAAACCAAGGATTTCAAGGAAAGCGATTGGGACGCCTATCGCAACAGCGCCATCGGCTTCGTTTTCCAGAATTACAATCTCATCACGCATCTGGGCATTGTTGACAACGTCGAGCTGGGCATGACGCTCGGCGGCGTGCCGGCCAGTGAAAGAAAAAGGCGCGCGCTGAAACTGCTTGAGCAGGTGGGCCTGAAGGACCATCTGCACAAAAAGCCCGACCAGCTTTCAGGGGGCGAAATGCAGCGCGTCGCCATTGCCCGGGCGCTGGCGAACGACCCGGAGATCCTGCTGTGCGACGAGCCCACAGGAGCGCTGGACACAAATACAAGTGGCCAGATCATGGACCTGATCAAGCAGGTCGCGGGCGACCGGCTGATCGTGATGGTGACCCACAACGAGGCGGTCGCCGAGAAGTACGCCGACAGGATCATCCGCTTCCAGGACGGAAAGATCGTCTCCGACAGCAACCCCTATCAGGAGGAATCGACTCCTGACAGCTTCGGTCTGAAGAAGACCAACATGAATTTTCTGATCGCCCTGAAACTCTCCTACAACAACATCCGCAGCAAGAAGGGCAGGGCGTTTCTGACGGCCTTCGCTTCCAGCATCGGCATCATCGGCATCGCCGTCATCCTCAGCCTGTCCTCAGGCTTTCAAAAGCAGATCGACGCCTTTCAATCAGATGCCATGACCGAATATCCCGTCATCATCTCCCAGTCGGCCATGTCGGTCGACAGGAACAGGTTCACCGCGATGCAGGGAAGCCTCAGGGGGAGGATGCGGCCGGAACCTTCACCCGTCATTTCTGACGAGGTTTTCCTGGTTGACGCCGACGCGGACCAGACGACCCACACCAACGTCATCACCGAAGACTTTATGGCGTACCTGGACAACATCGACCCGGACATCTGCAGGAGCCTTGGGTTTACGCGTCTTGCAGCGATGAATCTCGTACGCGAGATGGATGGGGAAGTCATCCCCGTCACGCTTGGCGGAAGCGTTGCCTCCCTGTTGGGCAGCAGTGGCGGACCGGCTCCCGGACGGAGCATGCCCGGCCCGGCCAGCATCGCCAGCTTGACCAGCCTGGGCCTGTCATCCTTCCCCAGGGACCTCAGGGAAGGGGAAACTCCCTACCTGCAAAGGAATTACGACTTGCTGGCGGGAGCGTACCCGGGCGACGTGACAGACCTGGTGCTTGTTGTGGACGACAAAAACCAGCTGGACGGGGAAATCCTGAAAAATCTCGGCTTTGACACCTCCGGAGCCACGGCCCTTTCATTTGACGATATCGTGGGCGCGGAGTTCAGGCTGGTCCACAATGACGATTACTATCTGCGGACGGCAATGGGGACCTACCTGCCCGGGAACGACTACCGGGCGATGTACGACTCGGACAAAAGCATCGCGCTGCGCATCGCCGGGATCGTCAGGCAGAAGGAAGGCGTCAACATCGCTCTGCTGGCGGCAGGGATCGCCTACGGCGACGAACTGTCCGACCTGGTGATCTCGGCGGCCAGGGATTCGGGCATCGTGCGGGCGCAGGAGGCCAGCGACAGGAACGTCATGAACCTGTCCGCCATGACGGAATCGGCAAAGGCCTCCTTCCTTTCCTATCTGGGCGGGAGCGCGGTCCCGGCTTCGGTCATGCTGTATCCTGAAACGTTTGAGGACAAGGACCAGGTCGTCGCGTACCTGGAAGCCTACAATGCCGGAAAAACGGAAAAAGACCAGATCCTCCATACCGACCTGGCGGAAACGGTGTCCCAGATGACGGGCGGGATCATCAACGGCATCACCATCGTGCTGGTTGCCTTCGCCGCGATTTCCCTGGTGGTCAGCCTGATCATGATTTCCATCATCACCTATACCTCGGTGCTGGAGCGCACAAAGGAGATCGGCGTGCTTCGCTCCCTTGGCGCCAGGAAAAAGGACATCACCCGCGTCTTTGACGCGGAGACCTGCATCCTGGGGCTCCTGTCCGGCCTGCTGGGGGTCGCGGGAGCCTGGCTGCTGACCATCCCCATGAACAGGATCCTATTCAGGCTGACGGAACTGAGAAACATCGCAAGCCTGCAAATGACCCACGTCGTGATCCTGATCGCGGTCAGCACCCTGCTCGCGATGCTTGGCGGCCACATCCCTGCGAAAATGGCTTCGGAAAAGGACGCCGTCGAAGCGCTCAGGAGCGAATGACCCACCAGGTCCCGGCAAAGGCCGGCAGCGGCTTTTGATCTTTGACAAAAAGAAAGCGAGGAGAACAACATGAACGTGTTTGATCTGACCAAACTGGAACTTGACCCCGCCGCGGGCGGCAACTGCAACGCTTTCTACCAGAGCGACCTGTTCAACGCAAGGGTGATCGTACTCAAAGCGGGCCAGAGGATCCCCGATTGCCACATGAAAGCCTACGTCATGTTTTATGTGGTCAAGGGCAGGGTAGAGGTCAAAAGGAACGGTGAGGCTGTCTCACTCGGGGAAAACCAGGTGTTCATCACTGAACCGGCGGTCCTGTCGATGGGATCGGCGGAGGGCGCGCGGCTGATGGGTGTACAGATCAGCGCAAAGAAAGAGGAGACGCCTCAGTGAGCGCCGTCGTCGCCGTATACGCGCTTCTGGCGGTGTGCCTTGCGGCTTCGTTGTTCAAAAGCCGCGGCAAAACGAAAGGCGCCCTGGTTTTCGCGGGGAAGGCGCTCCTGAAAACGGCCCCCGCTCTGCTTGGGATGCTTGGGATCGTGGGGCTGACCCTCGGGCTGCTCCCGCCGGAAACCATACAAAGGCTGGTGGGCGAAGAAGCGGGGTCCATGGCGACGCTTGCCGCCGCGCTGATCGGCGCGTTGACGCTGATCCCTTCCCTGATCGCGTTTCCGCTGGCGGGATCCCTGCTTCGCAGCGGGGCAACCGTGATGACCATCTCGGCCTTCATCACCACGCTGGTGATGGTCGGGGTCGTGACAGCGCCCATGGAAATCAAGGCGCTGGGCAGGAAGTTCACCTTGCTCCGCAATGGGCTTGGCTTCCTGTCCGCCCTGGCCATCGCCGGCGTCATGGGGGTGTTGCTGTGAAAGGAAACCGAAAGAAGCTTGCCCTGCCGGCTGTGATCGCCCTGGCGTATGCCGCGCTGGCGATCCGGCTGCCGGAAACCGCGGAACGTTCCCTGAAGGTCACGCTGGATTACGCCCTGGAGATCCTCCTGATCGTGCCGCCTGTTTTCATCCTGATGGGGTTGATGGAGGTTTGGATCCCCAAAGACAAGGTCCGGCGATGGCTCGGAAAAGGCTCGGGCGCAAGGGGCGCCGTGATCTCGGTACTGATGGGCACGCTGCCCGCAGGCCCCCTATACGTCGCCTTCCCCATGGCGGCCGCGTTGATCAGAAAGGGCGCCGGCGTCGTCAACATGGTGCTTTTCCTGGGGGCGTGGGCCGCGCTGAAAATCCCCCAGCTGATCACGGAGATCAAATTCCTCGGCTTGTCCTTCGCTTTGGCGAGGTTTGTCCTCACGCTTGCGGCGCTGCTGCTGACGGGCCTTCTGATGGACGTCCTGCTTCGCCGGCATCCGGACACGAGGTGGCTGGAGAGCTCCGCGCAAGAGGGAGAAAACCCTGGCGTCGGGCGCGGGACCGCCATGACAGAATCCATCGGGAAGGGAGGTGCGGTCGGCGCTGATTAGGCAGGAGCCAGCCCGGGCGATTTGGCCGGAACACGCGACATCTGTCCCAAACGCAACGACACCCGCATCACTGCGGATCTCCTGACGGCGCTGGACGGTACCGCAGCAACCGACGAACGGACGCGAAAGCCTCACAACAAGCGCGAATCCTGAACGGGAGGAAGGATATGGAACAGAAAAAAGTCGCGATCCTGGTGGATTCCGGCACGGATATCCCGCCGGATTTCGTACAGGAACATTCCATCTTTGTTGCGCCCCTGAAAATCATCTACAAAGACCGCGAATACAGCGACCGGGTGGATATCACCCCACAGGAAATCTATGACCGCCTGGAAAAGGAGCTGCCCCGCACCTCGCTGCCCGACCCGAGCTATGTCACCCGCCTGTTTGAACGAATGACGGAGGAGGGTTATAAGGCCGTTCTGATCATCACCATTTCTTCCGGGCTGTCAGGCACGCATAACCTGCTGCGCCTGCAGGCCAAAGAATACGGCGGGATCGAGTACCACATGGTCGACACGAAAAACATCGGCATCGGCGCGGGACTGCAGGCCATGCTGGCGGCCAGGCTGCTCCGTGAGGGGGCAAGCCTCGAAGAGGTCCTCAGGAAGCTGGAAACAAGCATCAAGGCGTCAAAAATTTTCTTCTGTCTGGACACGCTGGAGTATCTGGCGAAAGGCGGGCGCATCGGGAAGGTGTCCGCGCTCCTGGGCTCCGTGCTCCATCTGCGGCCTGTCATCACCTGCAGCGCGGAAGGCGTCTACGAAACGGTGGCAAAGGCACGCGGCAACGCCCAGGCGCTGGCCAAGGCAAGCGCCATGGTGGCCGCCGAAGCGGAAAAACACAAGAATTTTGTCGTCGCCGTCGCGCACGGGAGCGCGGAAAAGGAAGCCGCCAGGGTGCTGGAGGAGCTCAAAGGGAAGCTGCCTCATTGCGCGCAGTTCATCAGCACCGATGTCAGCCCGGCGCTGAGCGTGCACACCGGCCCGGGCCTGATCGGCATCGCGATCCAGGCGCTGCCGGAATGACCGCCAGACAAATCGTCGAATACTAGGAGGCGCTGCCATGAAACAAGCCATCCGTATCCTCAGGCCCCTGTTCCTGGTGCTGTTCTTTGTGCTGGTCAGACAGCAGGCCTTGATGGTCTGGCTGCTGCTGTACGCGGTCAGCCTGCTGTTTCCCGCCCTGTTCGGCAGGAGAATCTATTGCATGGCAATTTGTCCCATCAATACCCTGATGCTGGGCGTCGTCTGGCTGAAAGGGAAGCTTGGCAGGCTGGACAAGCCCACCCCGAAGTGGCTCGGATCCGGCTGGCTGGCCTGGGTTTCCCTCGTGCTTACGTTGGCGCTTTTCATCATCAGCAGGAGACTGCTTGGCAGGGACCTCCCGGTCATGCTGTTCTGGATCATCGCAGCCGCCGTGATCACCCTGTTCTATCACCCGGACCTGTTCCATGACCTGGTCTGCCCCTACGGGGTCCTGCAGCGTTTGCTGGCCCGTTTCTCCTTTTTGTCTGAAAAAGGCGGGAAGGCGGCACGGGACTACAAGGGTTTCAGCGCGTCCGTACTTGGCGCCGGGAAAAAGGGAAAGGGGCCAGGAAACAAACAATTCAACGCTGACTAACGCATCCGCCGCCTGGCGCGGTGCGTTTCGATGATCCTTTCATACTGCCGCACAACGTCTTTGACGATCTCATCCCAGCCTTTGGGGAGGGTTTCCCGGGCGTTGCGGCCGACATGGGCGAGGCGCTCCTTGTCCGACAATGTTTCCGCCAGGATGCGCGCGAGGCTTTCCGGATCGTTTTCGCACAGGAAACCGTTGCCGCCGTCCACGATCACGTCTGCCGCGTCGCTGCCGCGGATGAGGACGGAAGGCGTGCCCATGGCGGCCGCTTCGCGCACGACCAGGCCTGCCGTGTCATACAGCGAAGGGAACAAAAAGAGGTCCGCGCGCTGGTAGAGCGCGTCAAGTTCTGCTGTGTCTGTCAGGTGCCCGGTGAACACGGTGATCTCCTCCAGGCCCAGTTCGCGGGTCTTTCGGCGGATTCCTTCCATGTCCTTTCCCTGGCCGGCGAGGATAAGGCGAAAGATAAGCCCCCGGCGCCTGAGCAGCGCGGCGGCCATCAGGATCAGCAGGATGTTCTTTTTCCAGTCCATCTGCCCCGCAAAGAGCAGCGCAGGAGCGTCCCCCAGACCGAACCGAAGCGCCGCGGCGGAGGATGCCTGCGCATTGGGGGAGCGAATTTCAACACCGTTGGGCATCACCCGCACGGGCCCGCTGAAGCCGTACTCGCGGACGACTCTGGCCGCCGGTTCGCTGACGGCCCAGACCTCGTCGCAGCAGCGCATGAAGCGGACCAAATACGCGATGCCGGCACGGGACAGGGTGCGGCTGCGGGTCGCCTTGTAAAAGTCATCGTAGTATTTGGAGTGGAAGGTGTAAACAAGCGGCGCGTCCCGGCGGCGCGCGGCATACCAGGCCGCCAGGCCGGCGGAAAAAGGCGTATGCGCATGGACGATGTCCAGCTTGATCTCCTTCATGCGCTTCTGATAGTTCCCGTCCAGGATGCCCATTCCCATCCTGTAATGGCGCGCTCCCGGCACCGGGCGGGATTTCCAATCCACCAGCTGGAAAGGCCAACCGCCCCGGTAACCGGCTTCGTACATTGGCGCCGAAACGGTGACCTCGTGGCCCATCGCGCACAACGCGTACGCGTAGGCTTGGACAGTGCGTCCCACCCCATCCATCACCGGCAGGAAGGTTTCGCTGAAAAGCCCGATTTTCATCACACCCTGTCCCTTTCGGAAGAAATTCCGATCCGAACTCCCGGGGCCACCTGTACCGCGACGCCGCCGGCGCAGGACTGCCGAAAGCTCGTGCCGCGCTTTCCTTTCCGGCGTCCCAAGGGCATTCTACTGTGTCGCGAAAACGGAGGTCAACGATGCGGCTGTCCGGAGCAGAAGCCAACGGGGGGTTGCCGCTTCCTTGACGGTTTGGCGCGCGTGCTATAGGGTTTGGATCGGAACCCCTGATTTGGCGGGAAGCTTCCCGGGCTGAGAAAACCGCCGGGGACCGGCGTTCCGCCGATGTTCCCCGCCAGGGACGCAAAAACGAAACGGCTCGCGGCGTATGCCGCGCTGAAAGGAAATGTATGGCGCAAAAAGCGGGGCGGCGAAAAAGAAGGCGCAAATGGCCGTGGATCCTCCTGGCTTTGGGCGCGGCCGCGGTCTTCATGTTTCTCCAGTTGCGCAGTACCGCCCGGACGGGCTACAGGCAGGCGGCCGCCGCGCGGCGGGACATCGCCACCTATTACACCTTTTCCGGCCGGCTGACGCCGATCACGGACGAACTGCAGACCTCCAAGCAGCAGATGAAAGTCAAGGAAGTCTATGTCAAGGAGGGCGATACCGTCAAGGAAGGGGAACCGCTCCTTCGCGCGACGGACGGAACGCGCGTGCCCGCCAGGGCCTCGGGCACAGTGGAGACGCTGTTTGCCGAAGCGGACGACCTCCTGCAGCCAGGCAGCCAGATCGCCCGTATCGTGGGATATGACAGGCTGGAAGTAAGCGTGGATGTGGACGAATACGACATCAACGCCCTTTCCGTGGGCAAAAAGGGCGACGTGTATATCAACGCGCTGGACCTGACGGTCCCCGGCACTGTTGAGGAGATCGCCCGGGATGCCACCACGTCGGCCGGCGTCAGCTTCTACGCGGTCAAACTGCGCATCGACGCCGTGGAAAACATCCTGAGCGGCATGAGCGCGGAGGCGAAGGTCCTCAAGGAGGAGGCAAAGGGGGCCCTGTGCCTGAACATCGACGTCATCAGCTACGACGAGGACAACAACCCCTTTGTGCTGGTGCGCGAGGGGGAAAAGGAGATGACGCGCCGTTCCCTGGTCACCGGCATCAGCGACGGGGTGTTCGTGCAGGTCTTGAGCGGCCTGAAGGACGATGAGGCGGTCTACTATGCCGATACGGACATGACGCGCTTTTTCATGCCGGGCCGTTCGATCCGCTCAGGGCGGGAATAGCGGGAGGGCTGGCATGCGGCAGGACCCACCCTTTTTCAGCATGAGGGGCATCACCAAGGTGTACCCGATGGGCAACGAGCAGCATACCGTGCTGCGCGACGTCCATCTGGACATCGCGGAGGGCGAGTTCATCAGCGTGCTCGGCCCCTCGGGCAGCGGCAAATCCACCATGATGAACATCATTGGCTGCCTGGATACGCCCACGCAGGGAAGCTATTACCTGCGCGGCAAGCTGATCGCCGACCTTGGGGAAAACGAACTCGCCGCTATCCGCAACCGGGAGATCGGCTTTATTTTCCAGTCTTTCCAGCTGCTGCAGCGGCACAATGCCCTGCGCAACGTGGAGCTGCCCCTCATCTACGCCGGCATGCCGCCCGCAAGGCGCCTTCAGCGGGCGGAGGAGATGCTTGTCCGCGTGGGGCTGAAGGACAAGATGGGGCACTTTCCCAACCAGCTGTCCGGCGGCCAGCAGCAGCGCGTGGCCATCGCCCGACGGGTGCGCTGGACCAGACAACCGGGCGCCAGGTGCTGGAACTGTTCGCCGACCTGAACAGGGAAGGCCACACCATCATCATGATCACCCACGACGTGCACATCGCCCGGTACGGCTCGCGCATCGTGCGCCTGCTCGACGGCGTGCTTTCCGAGGAGGGGGCGGGCGATGTTTAGGGAAAACGTCAGGATGTCGTGGGAAAACATCCTGAGCAACAAGATGCGCTCCTTCCTGACGGTGCTGGGCATCATCATCGGCGTGATGGCGGTGATCACGCTTGTGACCGTGATGCAAAGCGCCACCAGGGAAGTGACCAGCCAGTTCGAAGCCCTGGGCGCGGGCACGGTCAGCGTGCGGGCGCAGGGCACGCCGCTCAAGCGCGGGCTGTCGGCAAGCGATCTGAAGGAGATCGCCGCCCTTGGGCAGGTCAGCGGCGTCAGCCCCGAGATCACCACCCGCCTGAGCGTGGTATTCGAACGCACGCTGCAGGAGGACGTCAGCATCGAGGGCCACGGCTTCAGCTATTTCGCCAGGAACAACGCCACCGTCCTGCGAGGAAGGCCTCTTCTGCCGCTTGACGAGCAGCAGCGTTCGCTTGTATGCGTCATCGACCGCACGCTTGCGGAGAAGCTGCTGGGCGGCACAGACCCGCTGCTCAAAGAGATCCTCATCAACGGCATACGCTTCCGCATCGTGGGCGTCCTGGCCGACCCCGCCCAGGAAAACGTGATGGCGCAGTTTTCAGGAACCAACACGAACGGCAAGGTGCTGATGCCCTACACCACCCTCATGCGCCTGCTGAAAAAGGACCTGGTGGGAGAGGTGAGCGTATATATCGGCGATACCGGGCGATCCAGGGAGGCGGTGGACGCGCTGGAAGCGGTCCTCAACAAGGCCTTCAACTACAAGGACGACAGCTACACCGTGATCAACCTGGAAAGCCTCCTCGACGCCATGAACACGATGCTTAACCTGATGACGGGCCTGCTGGCGGGCATCGCGGCCATCAGCCTGCTGGTGGGCGGTATCGGCATCATGAACATGATGCTGGTTTCCGTGACCGAGCGCACCAACGAGATCGGCCTGCGCAAGGCGCTCGGGGCGCGCCCGGGGAGCATCCAGGTGCAATTCCTGCTGGAAAGCATCATGCTGTCCTGTATTGGCGGCATCGTCGGCCTGACGCTGGGCCTTTCCGCCTCCTGGGGGCTGTGCCTGCTGCTGGACATCCCCTTCGCCCTGTCCCTGGGCGCCATTGTCCTGGGCGTGGGGTTTTCAGGCGCCGTGGGCGTCATCTTCGGCTGGGCTCCCGCGCGCAAGGCAAGCGGACTGAACCCCATCGACGCCCTGCGCAGCATGTGATCGATATCCGTAGGAGGGTCCTTATGAGAAAAAACCATGTGACGGTCCTGCTTCTTGCCCTGACGATGGCCCTTGCCCCCTCCCCCGCGCTGGCCGGGGAGAAACTGCTGATGGCCACGGTGACGGCCAGGGAGGAAATCGCCATCCTCGCGCCGCACAGCGGCGAGCTGGCCCCTTTTGCCTTGAAGCCTGGCGACACCGTATACGCGGGCGACGCGCTCTTTGTGATCAGGCCCCGGGAGATGTACGCGGACGTGGACGGCACGGTGGCCGCCGTCTACGCGGGGGACGGTCAGAGCGCGTCCGGCGCGGTCGGCCGCTTTGGCGCGGTGCTGCAGATCGAGCGTGAAAACCGCTACGAACTCCAACTGAGAATGAGCACGGGCTACAGCAGCGCTGAAAACCGGGACCTGTGGGTGGGCACGCCGGTGTATCTGCGCGCAGTGAACGGCAAACGCTTTGGCCTGGGCGCCATCACAAGCGTCAGCGAGGGAAGCTTCAGGGTCTCCATCGAGAGCGGCGGCCTCCTCTATGATGAGGAGGTGCGCGTCTACCGCACGGAAGACTACGACGCCAAGGCGCTTCTTGGACGCGCCAAGCCCTCGCTTGTGGCGCCGCATCAGGTGACCGTTTCGGGCACCGTCCTGTCCATGAAGGCGAAAAGGGGCGACAAAGTCAGGCAGGGCGACCTTCTGTTCACCTATGTCCCGGAATCCCTTTCACCCGGGCAGCGCGCGCAGGCGGGCGCGGCTGCAGCCGGGGAAACGCTGGTGATCAGCGGCGTATTGGCGGCGCCCGGGGCAAGCGTGCAGCAGGGGCAGCCTCTGGCAAAGGGGTACCGCCCCGCCTCCATGCAGCTCACCGCGCAAGCCGAGGAAAAGGACATCCTCAGCCTCTCCCCCGGCACGGAGGCGACCCTCTACTTTGAGGAGCTGGGGCTGGGCCCCATCCCCGCCCGGGTATCCGGCACTTCCGCGCTTGGCGTGGGCGAAGACGTCGCCCGCTTTGAAGTGACCTTCGATTTTGAAGCGCCGGAAGAAGTGCTCTTTGGCATGCACGCCACGGTGCAGGTGCCGTAGGGCTTTGCCTCGTCCACGGAACCCGGTCAGTATGGGACACGGCCGCTTATGAGGGGCTTGTTCATCCTTTCGGCGTCCGTTTACAATCTTGCTGCGCGTGTATATTATTGTGCAGTACAACCTGTACTGGAAAGGGAGGGCGGTCAACCAAGTGCTGATTTGCGACCTGAGCGTCCTTCACAAATACGGCAAACAGGCGCTGGACTGTCACCTTAAGCCGCTGGGCTTCAACTGGCAGGAGATGGTGGTGCTGATGGCGCTTGAAAGGAAGCCCGACGCGGACCAGGCGCTTCTTTCAAAGCTTCTGCAGACCGACAAGGCGAACGTCACCCGCCTGGTCAGCAGCATGGAAAACAAGGGCCTGCTTGTCCGTACCGTATGCAAGGAGGATTCCAGGCGCAGGGATATCCGCCTGACACGGGAAGGCGCCGCAAGGCTCCCGGACCTGCATGGAGCGATGGCGGAATGGGAGGCCTTCTGCTACGGCGGGCTCAGCCGGGAACAGATCAGGCAGTACGAGGAAATGAACGCGCGGATCATCGGAAACATCATGAACGGCAGCAAGTAAAAAACGCAATGAAAAAAGAGGTAAGCATGAAAACAAGAACAAAAGCCTGGATCAACCTGTGTTTTTTCCTTTTGACCATCGGGATCAACGCGCTGGGCGCGTTCGGTGTCGTTGCTAACGCGAATTGTCACAAGACTGCTGATGCCGAATGCCAAATGA
>CAZLYF010000021.1:0-27366 GCA_964563725.1 uncultured Oscillospiraceae bacterium | reverse complement strand
GGACCCCGAGGAGAATGGCGATGAGCGCGAAGACCAGGGTCGGGAGGATAGCGGAATACATCTCCCGCGTCCTGGTCGAGGATTCCGTCGCGGACCTTTCAGCAGATCGCCTCGAGCCGGACGACTTCGGATTCTCGTCTCCGCGGGTGACCGTTGAGGGAAGTTTCGCAGACGGCGCCAGCGTCAGGTTTTCAGTTGGCGATCCCCTGCCCTCCGGTATCCCGCGCGATTATTTCCTGTTTGAGGGAAGCGGGAAGATCCATGCCGTTTCGGTGGATGTCAGGGAAACGCTGGACGTGGAGCTTCATCGTCTCCACGCGCTCCCGCAGGTCAGCTTTTCCCCGGATCTCCTTGACGGCGCCCTCTTCGGCGGCCGGCAGGCTTTCCGGCTCATACGGGAAAAAGACCTCTGGCGCATCGAAGAACCATTCCGCTATCCCGCGGACGAGGCAGCTGTGGACCGGCTGCTCACGCTGATCCGCGGGATGCGTTTCGCCTACTGGATCAGCGACGCCCAAGGCGAATGGCTGTCCGTTTTCGGCTTGGACGCCCCGCGCAGGGAAGTCCTGTTCAGCATCGCGCCCAGCGTCATCCTGCGCTACGGAAGCGGGAACGAACTGCTGGAGCAGAGGCAGGTCGCCGCGCAGGAACTGCGTTTTCTTGTTGGAAACGATGTGGACGGCATCGGCTTCTACTGCCAGTATGACGGATCGGTCTATATGGCGAGCTATTTGTCCATGGGTTTCATGGCGAAAGCCGACCCCTGGGAGTACTTCAGCAAAGCCCCGCTTGACCTTCCTGCCGAAGCCCTCCAGTCCCTGAGCGTCCGTACCGATTCAGGGACGGACAGCTACGCTTTCTCTCTGGCCGAACGTGTCCTCAGAAACAACCAGATCGCCATGGATGAGCATGGCAGCGCGGTCTTCGACCTGTATGTCGAAAAGAACGGCCTTGCTGTGGATACAGACGCGTTTCTCCGGTTTTACGGACCCCTCAGGCACGTATCCGCCGACGGCCGCCTGTCTGAGGCTGACGCCTTTCAGGGGGACCCGATCCTGACCGTTGTCCTGGCATTTTCCGGCACCGAAAGGACCGTCACCTTCCGCAGGCTTGACGCGCTCCACGCGTCGATGTCTGTGGACGGAAACGCCGTGCACTATGTCTCGCTCGATGAGATCCTTCCCTTCATCCCGGAATGACCGGCGGCTTCAGTTCCTGAACACGGACCTGACGATGCCCCCGCCCAGGCACTCGTCCCCCTGATAGAGGACGGCGCTTTGCCCGGGCGTGACGGCCCGCTGGGGAACCTGAAACTGAAGCAGCGCCGTCCCGCCCTCCCCAAGGCTGAAGCTCACCCGCTGATCCGGCTGCCGGTACCTGAACTTGGCTGAGAGGCCAATCCTTTCCCCCGCACCGCAGGGCGCATGGAGGACCCAGCTGAGCTGCTCGATGACCGCGCCGTCCGAATACAGGAGGGGATGGCCGCGCCCTTGGGAGACGATCAGTTCATTGGCCGCCAGGTCTTTCCCGACGACGTAAAACGGACTGCCGTCCCCCTTTCCGCCAATGCCGATGCCCTTTCGCTGCCCGATGGTATAGTACATCAGACCTTCGTGAGCCCCGATCGCTTCTCCCCGGTCCGTCCTGATGAGGCCTGGCTGCGCGGGCAGGAATCCCTTCAGGAATCGCTTGAAATCCCGCTCTCCGATAAAGCATATCCCGGTCGAATCCGGTTTGTCGTGGACAGGCAGACCCGCGGCGGCCGCGGTTTCCCGGACCGCATTCTTGGTCATGCAGCCTACGGGGAACAGGGTCGCCGACAGTTGGCGGCTCCTGAGCATGTAGAGGAAATAACTCTGGTCCTTATTTGGATCAAACCCGCGGAAGAGACGCCCGTCCGCGCCGGTCCTCGCGAAGTGCCCGGTGGCGATCTTCTCCGCTCCGGCCTGCATGGCAAAATCAAGAAAGGCGCGGAATTTGATTTCCCTGTTGCAGAGCACGTCCGGGTTCGGCGTTCTGCCTGACCGGTACTCGTCAAGGAAAACCGAAAAAACGCGTTCCCGGTATTCCCTGGAAAAATTCACCGAGTAATACGGGATGCCGATCAGGGCGCAGCAGTCCTGCACGTCCTGCCAGTCTTCTGCCGCTGTGCAGCCCCCGGCCGGGTCCTTTTCCTCCCAGTTCTTCATGAATACGCCGACCACATCATGCCCCTGCCGCTTCAGAAGCAGGGCGGCCACAGCCGAGTCGACGCCTCCGGACATCCCTGTGACGACGCGCATCAGGCGATCCCCGCCTCCCGAAGCCGCACGGAAACGCATGCGAAGACAGAGCGCGCGATATCCTCGGGTCCCGCCGAAGCGTCGATGAGGACGAACCGTCCGGGATCGCGCTTC
This sequence comes from uncultured Oscillospiraceae bacterium, assembly GCA_964563725.1. Lineage (GTDB taxonomy): Bacteria > Bacillota > Clostridia > Christensenellales > Aristaeellaceae > CAZLYF01. The sequence continues at coordinate 24,970 of CAZLYF010000021.1, read as the reverse complement.
AGGAGGCTGTGATAGGCTTCCTGCACGCGCCGGCGGAAGCCATCGTCGAGCATCTCGATGCGGTCGGCGGCTGAGGCGTCGTTCCTTCGCCTGATTGCCAGCCTGTAGTCGATGTCCAGGAAAATGCTCAGGTCCGGCATGCAGCCATCCACAGCCGGGGCATTGATGGCTTCCACCGTTTCCATTCCGATCCCGCGCCCGGCGCCCTGATAGGCGATGCTGGAGTCGACGAAGCGGTCGCAGAGCACGACCGCCCCCGCCTCCAGCGCCGGACGGATCACTTCGCGCACATGCTGGGCCCTTGACGCGGCGTACAGCAACGCTTCCGTCATGTCCTGCATCCCGGCGCTGTTCCTGTCCAGGAGCAGCTCCCTGATTTTTTCTGAGACGGGGCAGCCCCCGGGTTCCCGCGTCCGCACAACGGGGCGGCCACAGTGCTTCAGACCTTTCTCAAGCAGGAGGATCTGCGTCGTCTTGCCGCAGCCGTCGTTGCCTTCAAAGGAGACGAAGAACCCTTTGCGCGCTTTCACATCCATTCCCGACCTGCCCATCATTCCTGCGCGCCGCCGGGGAGGGTCTCCCCAATCAGCGCGTCAAGGAAGGCGACGACATTGTCCTCGTTGCCGTTGAGCGCAGCGATGCTCAGGAACATCCCGCGGCTGTCGATCCCCATCCGGTCCGTGAAGCCCCGAAGCGCTTCGGCCGGGATGCCGTACAAGCCTGTTTCCAGGGGCGCAGCCGTCTCTCCCGGCTCTTCATCGCCGGTCTGCAGCGTGACGCGGCCCGGATCCAGAGCGATCCCGCGGGCATCAATGCGCCCGCTGCCGATCAGCTCGTCGAGGGCCAGGAAGGCCCCCTGGGCCGCGAAACGCTTGAAATCTTCCCTGCCGAGCATGTAGATGTCGCCTTCCCCCGCGGCGAGATAGGCAGTCAGCTGCATCACGGCGTACATGTCCGTCAGGGAACTTGTCGTCAGGAGCACGGTGTTGACGCGCTCCATGTCCGGAACGGCCTTCCGCCATACCTCGCCCATGAAGGAATCGACAGTTTCCTGGGCCGCGGCGGCGCTCTGGATGTAGATATCGATGCGCTTGTCCTGGGGCGGACGGTATTCCGTCTGGGTATAGATGAGGTCCCAGGCGAAAACCGACACGGCGGCCAATACGGCATACTTCCAGAAATGGTAGGTGAAATGGTGCCTTACCCGCGCCATGGAGAAAGACGCGCTGAGCTTCATCAGGAAACCACCTGCCGCCCCGTCACGCCGGGCTAGGCGGCTTCATCGTGGGGAAAAGGAGCACGTCCCGGATGGAAGCCGAGTCCGTGAGCAGCATGATCAGGCGGTCGACACCGATTCCGAGCCCGCCCGTCGGGGGCATGCCGTACTCAAGCGCGCAGATGAAATCCTCGTCGACCTTCGCACTCAAGGCGCCCTGGGCGTGTTTCTCCCGCACCTGACGCTCAAAGCGCGCTCTCTGGTCGTCCGGATCGTTCAGTTCCGAGAAGGCATTGCCAAATTCGCTCCCGCAGATGAAGAATTCGAAGCGCTCGGTCAGGCGCGGATCTTCGGGCTTGCGCTTCGCGAGCGGGGACACCTCAACCGGATAATCCAGGATGAACGTCGGCTGAATGAGGTTCTTTTCGACATACTCGTCAAAAAGCAGGGGCAGGCATTCGCCGCGCGTCGCGAGGGGCTCGTGGCGGACCTTGAGCCTGTCCAGGCATTTCCTCGCCTCTTCATCCGTTTCCCAGCCATAGAAATCGACGCCGCTGAAGCGCTTGACCGCCTCGGCCATCGTCAGACGCGGCCACGGTGCCTCAAGCCTGATCCGCTGGCCCTGGTAGCTGACCTCGGAGGAGGCGCAGACGGCCTCCGCCACGTACAGAAACATGCTTTCCACGATCTGCATCATCTCGCGATAGCCTGCATAGGCTTGGTAGAGCTCCACCATCGTGAACTCCGGATTGTGCCGCGTGTCCATCCCCTCGTTGCGAAAGATCCTTCCGATCTCGTACACCTTGTCAAAGCCGCCCACGATCAGGCGCTTGAGATACAGTTCGGTTTCGACGCGAAGGAACATGTCGATGTCCAGCGTATTGTGATGTGTCCTGAACGGCCTCGCCGCCGCACCGATCTCAAGCGTATGGAGGATCGGCGTGTCCACCTCAAGAAAACCGCGGCTGTCCAGGAAAGCCCTGATGGCGCTGATGATCCTGCCGCGCTTGACGAAGGTCCCGCGCACTTCCGGATTGACTACCACGTCAAGGTAACGCTGGCGGTACCTCAGATCGGTATCCGTCAGGCCATGATACTTTTCCGGCAGCGGGCGCAGGCACTTGCTGAGCAGGACGGTCTGGGAGGCATGGATGGATATCTCGCCCGTCCTGGTGGCAAATACCCTTCCCTTCACACCAAGGATGTCCCCGATATCAAGGTTTTTGAAATCGGAATAGGCTTCCTCCCCCACGTCTTCCCGCCGCACGTAGATCTGCATGCTCCCGGCTGCGTCCAGCAGGTGGGCAAACGAGGCCTTCCCCATGATGCGCCTGCTGGTCATCCGGCCTGCGATGGCGACATCCTGCCCGTCCAGAAGGGAAAACCCCTCCCGGACCTGGCTGCTTGTATGGGTCACCTGGTAACCCGTGACACTGTAGGGATCCTTCCCCCTGCCCCGCAGTTCATCAAGCTTCTGGCGCCGGATACCCTCCTGCTCGGAGCGGTCTTCTGTCCTGCCGTCCAATGCGTCACTCATTTCGAAAGCTCCCGTGTCTCATTTGTAGATGTCGATGATCGTCACTTCGATCGGTCCCGCCGGCGCGTCGACCCTGACGGTCTGGCCGCGCCTTTTGCCAAGAAGCGCGGCTCCCATCGGGCTTTCGTTGGAGATCCTGTTGTTCATCGGGTCGCTCTCATGCGCGCCGACGATGGCATACTCGGTCACTTCATCAAGCTCCCCGTCATGGACGCGGACCGTCGTGCCGATATTGACGCGGTCCGTAGAGACGTTCTCGTCGTCGACAACGATCGCCGTTCGGATGATGTTCTCAAGCTCAATGATCTGGGCTTCCAGGCGGGACTGCTCGTTCTTGGCCTCGTCGTACTCGGCGTTTTCCGTCAAATCGCCGAAGCCACGGGCGACGGCGATCATTTCGGCTACTTCCGCCCGCCTGGTTGTGGAGAGAAACTGAAGCTGTTCCTCCAGCTTCTTCATGCCTTCCGCCGACACGACCTTCTTGTTGCTATGTTCATGCTTCTCGTTCATGTCAACTACCCCGTTCACCTTTCATTGTGCACCGTCTGGCTGAAAACACACCGGGGAAGGGAGCGGCAGTTCCCATCCCCAGGATTTCCCGTCAAAAAAGCGCCCGCTGACGCATCCCGAAATAAAAAATCCCCTCCGGCACCTGCTGTGCGCCGGAAACGAACGCCGTGGTTCGGGAGTCACAAGCTGCGAAAACGATACTAGCACGGCGGAGGGGGAAATGCAAGAGCAAGCCCGCAGCCGGGAATCGCGGATCCCCCCTTCCGCGGGGTTTGCGGAGCATTTGTCGCTCCAGCCCGTTTGTGGTATGCTGAGCGCGCAGACAAGGAAAGCGGAAACCTGGCGCGCGGCTGGCCGGGCGCATGGCATGAAAGCTGTCTGCCATTCCGTTATGTTAGCGAACCCGGCGTGACAAGAAACGTAAGGACGGGATATGTATGAAACCGAGTAGGAAAACGAAGGCGGCAGCGTTGCTTTTCGCCCTGTTCCTCGCTGCCCTCCTGTCAGGCTGCGTGGTGAATCCTGACAGTTCGGGCAACAACAGCAATGCCGGCGCGGGTTACACGGACCAGCTGCCCTTCCCCCTGCTGCCAACGCCCACGCCGCAGCCTACCGCGATCTCCACAATCAGCATCGTCACCCCGTCCCCCGCGCCGCAGGGCTTCACGACGCCCTTCCCGTGGATGCAGCCAACCGCGGTGCCCGGTGCCTTCGTCACTCCGACCTTCTCGGTCATCCTGCCTGCGACGATGTTCCCGCTTGTGACCGGGACCCCGACGCCTGCCCCTACCTCGTCGGCCCTCAGGCTCGGCAGCCAGGGTGACGCGGTGCGCAGCCTGCAGGCCAGGCTCATCTCGCTGGGTTACATGAAAGGACCTTCGGACGGGGATTTCGGAAAGGTCACCGAAGCCGCGCTGATCGCTTTCCAGCGCCGGAACAATCTGACGGCCGACGGCATCGCCGGCCCCGCAACGCTGGCGAGGCTCAACTCGACCGCGGCGCTCCGTCCCACCTCCGCTCCTACCCCGACGCGCAGGCCGACCAGCACGCCCTATGTCAACAAGAACACCTACCTCAAAACGGGGAGCTCAGGCTCTGACGTGAGGAAGATGCAGGACAGGCTGATCGCCCTGGGATATCTTGCCGGTTCCGCGACGGGTTACTTCGACGGCGCCACGGAAGCCGCGGTGATCGCGTTCCAAAAAAGGAACGTATCCTATTTCGACGGGGTCGCGGGACCAATGACGCTGGAAAAGCTCTATTCCTCCAGCGCTCGGAAAACCTCCACGGTGTCGGGCATCATCGGCATTTCACTTAAAAAGGGCCTTAATGATTCCCCGGCCGTCAGGGCGCTTCAGGCAAGGCTCAAGGAACTGGGCTATTATGCCGGCGCCATCGACGGCGACTTCGGCGCGTCCACGGAGACGGCCGTCAAGTCCTTCCAGGCGCAGAACGGCCTTAAGGCCGACGGCATCGCCGGGGACGGCACCTGCAACCTGCTGTTCAGCGGAAAGGCAAAGCGGGCCGGGGCTGCCCCGAGGCCCACGCCCACCCCCACGCGTCGCATCACGCCCGTTCCCGAAGCGACGCCCATCACCGTCTTTGTCAACGTGACGCCCGATCCTTCGGGGGGATATGTAACCCTTCGCGCGGGAAACAGCGGCACGCTGGTGCGCAATCTCCAGCAGGCCCTCAAGGACCAGGGATTCCTTTCAGGCGCCGTCGACGGGAAATACGGCCTTGCCACCATCGAGGCGGTCAGGAGCTTCCAGGCCAGCAAGGGCCTGTCGCAGGACGGCGTCGCGGGACCCGCCACGCAGCGTATCCTGTACGAGGGGAATTACCCCGCCGGCTCCTAGGCAAAAAAGTCCAGGCAGCCAAGCGCCCCGGGTGATCCCCGGGGTTTTAAAAAAGGGCGTCGACAAACTCCCTGGCGTCAAACGCCTGCAGGTCGTCGATCCCTTCGCCGACTCCGACGTACCAGACGGGTACCTGCAGTTCGTGCTGTATCGCCACCGCGATCCCGCCCTTGGCCGTTCCGTCAAGTTTGGTCAGGATGATCCCGCTGATGGCCGCCGCTTCCCTGAACGCCTTTGCCTGAAGCAGTCCGTTCTGTCCGGTCGTCGCGTCGATGATGAGCATGCATCTCATCTCCGCCTGCGGGTATTCCCTGTCGATCACGCGACGGATCTTCCCCAGCTCGTCCATCAGGTTCTTCTTGTTGTGCAGCCTCCCCGCGGTATCGACGATGAGCAGGTCGATGCCTCTCGCCTTGCAGGACTGGATGGCGTCGAAGACCACGGCCGCCGGGTCTCCGCCCTCGTGCTGGCTGACCATCGGGACCCGCGCCCTCTGTGCCCATACGGAGAGCTGCTCGTCCGCGGCGGCGCGGAAGGTATCCGCGGCCGCGAGCATCACGGTCCTGCCGATTTCCTTGAACCGCATCGCCAGTTTTCCCACAGTCGTGGTCTTGCCCACGCCGTTGACCCCGACCACAAGCATCACCATAGGCCACTTCAAGGGAGGCCTCTGGACGTTCATCTTCTCAAAGAGGATCTGTTTGAACAGGTCGCGGGCTGCCGCGCCGTCATGGACGCGCTGGCTGTCGACCTTTTCCCTCAGGGTTTGGACGATTTCCTCGGCCGCCTGGACACCTGTGTCCGCCAGCACCAGGATGTCCAGCAATTCCTCATAAAACCCCTCGTCGATGCGCCTCGTGTTTTCAACGAGGCCGTCCACGCGCGCCGTGAAGCTGCTTCTTGTTTTTGTCAGGCCCTCTCTGAGCCTCTTGAAAAATCCCTGCATCCGTCTGAGCCTCCTCCCCGTGTTGGAAGCGCGTCAAGCCCCGTATTTTCTCAAGTCGACCGAGAGCATGCCTGACACGCCCTTCTCCTCCATGGAAACACCGTAGAGCGCATCGCAGCGCTGCATCGTTCCTTTGCGGTGCGTGATGACGATGAACTGCGTGCCTTGCGCGTACTCGGACAGGGTATCCGCGAAATGACCGATATTCGCCTCGTCTAGCGCCGCCTCGATTTCGTCAAGGACGCAAAACGGGGTGGGTTTCAGCTTGAGCATGGCAAACAGGATGGCGATCGCCGTGAGGGTCCTTTCTCCGCCGGAGAAAAGGCTGAGCAGCTGGAGCTTTTTCCCCTGCGGCTGAATGATGACATCGATGTCGCAGGAAAGCGGGGCATCCTCGTCCGCCAGCCTCAGTTGGCCCTGCCCTCCGCCAAAGAGGCGCGAGAAGGTCTCGGCGAAATACCCGTTGAGCTTGGAAAATTCCGACAGGAACTGCTCTTTCATGGTGGACAGCAAGCGCCCGATGAGCCCGAGCAGATCCATTTCCGCCCTGACGGCGTCTTCGCGCTGCGCGACAAGGTTGTCGTAGCGCTCTTTTGTCCTCGCAAATTCCTCGATCGCGCCCACGTTGACCGTTCCCATCCCGCGGATTTCCGTTTTGATGGCCTCCGCTTCGCGCTGCGCGGCCGGAAGGTCGAAGGGGGGCTCCGCCCTGTAGTCGAGCGCTCCTTCGTGGGTAACCCCGTAGCTGTTCCAGAGGTAGTCTGCCATCGACCGGATTTCCGATTCAAGGCGCGTCTGGGTTATCTCGTTCCTGTGCGATTTTTCCATTTCGCCGTTTTTCAGCGCGTGGATCTGTTCTGAGTCCCTGATGTGATCCTGCTGCCGCTGATAACCTTTCCGCCTGAGATCCTCCAGCGCGAGGAGCGCTTCCTCCCCTGAGGCGATGGCCTGGCTGGCAAGCTCAGCCCGACGTTCCTGCTCCCGGAGACGGAGGACCGCCCTGTCGGCGTCAGCCCTGATTTCCGCGCATCTCGTTTCATTTTTGGCAAGCTCTGCCTCCAGCGCCAGGATGTCTTCCCTTTTTTTTGCGGCGTCACGGGCAAAGGTATCCGCGTCGTGCCTCATCCGTGAGCAGAGCAGCTGCAGCCCGGTCACCTTTTCCCGCTGCAGGTCCAGCTTCTTGCGCGACTCAGCAAGCTCAAGCTGCAGCGCCGCGGCCTGAGCCTCCATCGAAGCAACCTGTTCGGTTCCTGACTGCGTTTCCACCTGCCTGTTCAGGAGGTCCTTTCTGACTTCTTCCGCGGCCAGTTCAAGCTGTTCAAGGGCTTCGAACGTCTTCCTGAGCCGTTCCCGCACGTCGGCCAGCTCAGCCTCCGCGCTGTCGAACCTCTCCTTGTCCCTCGCCACCGCGATCCGCTGCTCCTGCATCTGGTTTTCCACACTGCTGTTGCGGGTCCCGCACGCGCGGAACGCGCCTTCAAGGATCTCCTGTTCTTCGCGCAGGCTCATGAGAGCCTGCAGTGCCGCGCCTACCTCCGCCTTCAGGTCGGCGATCTCCCGTTCGCGGCTCAGAAGGCTGGTGGTCATGCGTTTCGCCACGCCTCCTGTCATCGCTCCTCCGGCGCGCAGCACGTCGCCATCGAGCGTCACGACGTGGAAGGCTTGCCTGCCGGCGCGTGAGAGGCGGATCGCGGCCGGGAGGTCCCGGACGATGACCGTCCTGCCCAGGAGATAATCCGCAACGCTTCCCGACCCCTCCGCGCTTTCGACCAGGTCGCTGGCGACGCCGATACAGCTTTCATCAGACAGGAGTCTTTTTTCGGCTGCGTCCAGCTTGCGCGGCCTGAGAGCCGATACGGGCAGGAAGGTGGCCCTGCCCAGCCGCTTCGTCCGCAGATGGTCAATGATCCTCTTCGCGGCCTCCTCGTTGCGGGTGACGATATGCTGCAGGGCGCTCCCGAGGATCATGTCGATTGCCGTTTCGAACTCCTTCGGGACCATGATGAGCCGCGCCACGACGCCGTAGACGTCCGGATCGCCCGAGGCGAACGCGACCGCGTTTTTTACCGCGTCGAAATAACCCTCGTATCCGCGAGACATTTCTTCCAGGAGCGCAAGGCGGTTTTCCACAAACGCAAGCTTTTCGCGTTTCTGCCCAAGCTCTTCGTTTTTCGCCGCAAGTTCCTGTGAGGCGGCCTGAAGGGCAGTCCGGCTGAGCAAAACGGCTTTTTCGTCCTCCTGAAGGCGGTTCACCTCATGGGCATGCTTTCTGCGCGCTTCCTCGAGCGCTTCGGCGAGTCTTTGTTCTTCGTTCCCGAGTTCGCCGGCGGCAGCCTCCATCTCCTCCATCCGCCTCTCGACCTGCGCCCTCATGGCCTGCTGGCGGGCCTGGCTGCTTTTTGTGTCGCTGAGGAGATTCATCGCCGAAAGCAGCCTGTCTCTCAGGCTGTCGAGGCTGTGATGGATGGCCTCTTCTTCAAGCAGGAGTTCCTTGAGCCTTCCTGTCTCAGCGCTGAGTTCTGTCTGCACATCGTCAATCGCCCGCTGCCTGGCCGCCGAGGCGTCCTCCGCTCCGGCTTCGCCATCCCTCATGAGCGCAAGGCTTTCGCGGATCTCCACAGCCTTTCCCTGGAGCCCGCCGAGTTCACTGGCGCCGTTTTCCATGCGTATCCGTACGCGGTCCGATTCCAGCCGCGCTTCGCTGAATTCCGCTTTGGTCCCGGCAAGCGCAGCCTGGGCCTGGCGGATCTTCTCGTTCAAGCCTGACATGGACTCTTCCGAGGCTTTGCTGTCCTCAAGGAGGTCCATTAGCCTTTTTTCGTGCGCCGCGATCCTCTCCTGAGCCTCGGCGGCGAGTTTTCTGATCCCCGCCAGCTTTTCCTCGATCTGGGCATGGCGCGTCAGGTAGACGTTGATCTCCAGAGCGCGAAGCCTCTCAGACAGCGCCAGGAAGCGCTGCGCTTTGGCAGCGTGTTCCTGCAGCGTCCCGATCCCCGCTTCTATCTCGCTGACGATGTCTCCGACGCGGCAGAGGTTCTCCCTTGTTTTCTGAAGCTTTCGTTCCGCTTCCTCTTTCCTTTCGCGGAACGTCACGATCCCGGCCGCCTCTTCGAAAATCTGACGCCTTTCCTCGCTCCTGGCCGAGAGGATCCCGTCGATCCTTCCCTGGCTGATGATCGAATAGCCCTCTTTTCCGATGCCGGTATCCCGGAACAGCTCCAGTACGTCCCTGAGGCGGCACGGAGCCTTGTTCAGCAGGTACTCGCCGTCTCCGTTCCTGTAGGCGCGCCGCGTCACCATGACCTGGGCATAGTCGGAATGAAGGTTGCGGTCCTCATTGTCAAAAACAAGGGAGACCTCGCAGTACGGCATGGCTTTTCTTTTGTCCGTGCCGCTGAAGATCACGTCCTCCATCCTTGCCCCTCGGAGCATCTTCGCGCTTTGCTCGCCCAGGACCCATCGGATCGCGTCGGCAATATTGCTTTTCCCGGAACCGTTTGGCCCAACGATGCCTGTGATCCCTCGGTCAAAGGCGATTTCCGTTCTTTGCGGAAAGGATTTGAAACCGAAAATCTCCACCCGTTCAAGTTTCATCCGTATTTCCAGTGCCTCTGACTTGGTGGAGGGCGATGCGGGCCGCCTCCTGCTGCGCATGTTTTTTTGACTGCCCGGTCGCACGCGCGAGCTCCTTGTCGCGCGAGTAGACGGCCACGGTGAAGCTGCGCTGGTGCGCGGGCCCGTCCTGTGACAGGGTCGTGTACGAGGGCGCCTCTTTGCCGTCCGCCTGCAGCAGTTCCTGCAGCTCGCTCTTGCTGTCCGTGTCCGCCATCCGTTCACGCAGATAGGGCTCAAGGAGGGCTTTGATGACAGCCATGGCAGGCAAAAGCCCGCTGTCAAGGTAGATCGCCGCCAGCGTGGCTTCCATCGCGTCGGACAGGATGCTCTGCTTTTTGCGTCCCCCGTTTTTTTCGCATTCAACGCTCATGAGGACGTACTGTCCCAGGCAGACGCTCAGGGCCATCGCCGACAGGGCTTTTCTGCATACCAGGAGGGCGCGCAGCCTCGTCATCCCGCCTTCGGAAAGCGCTGGTTCGCGGTGAAAAAGCAGGTCGCTGACGCACAGCTGGAGGACAGCGTCCCCCAGAAACTCCAGCCGCTGGTTGTTCATGGGGCCAAAGGAAGGGTGCGTCAAGGCACGGCGAAGCAGGGCGCGGTCACTGAACGAATGGCCAAGCGATCTTTCAAGTCCGGAAAAATCCTTCATGTTTTCTCCAAAGAAAAAGGGCTGCCGCCGTGACGCAGCAGCCAAACCGCAGGCACGCCTCAGGCGATTCTCGATCCAATATAGTCAACGATATCCCCCACTGTTTTCAGGGATGTGATCGCGCTGTCTTCCACCTGCATGTTGAAATGGTCCTCAAGGTCCATGATCAGCACCATCACGTTGGCGCTGTCGGCGCCCAGGTCCTCGACAAGGCGGGATTCCCTGGTCACCTTGACCTCATCCACTTTCAGCTGCCCTGCGATCATGCGTACGACCGTATCAAATACCATGTCTCCATCCTCCTTCCGTTACGCCAGTTGTTCCTGTATGGTTTGCGCGACATTTGCGCGCACCATTTCCGCCGTCTGCCTCAGGGCGCACGCGAAAGCGTGGGCCGTGCTGCTCCCGTGGGCTTTCACGACCGCTCCCTGGACGCCCAGCAGGGGGGCTCCGCCCACTTCGGAATAATCCATGACCCGTTTCGCCCGCCTGAACGCAGGCCTGGCGATGGCGGCGCCGAGTTTGCTGCGCGTGTCCGCCATCAGCTCATTTTTGATGATCCCGAGCAGCGTGTCCGCCACGCCTTCCATAAACTTGAGGATCAGGTTGCCGTCAAACCCGTCGCAGACGATGACGTCCGCCCTGTCTGCAGTAATGTACCTGCCCTCGATGTTGCCGGCGAAACGGTATCGGGCCCCCCGCATAAGAAGGTGAGCCTGCTTGTAGAGGGCGCTGCCCTTCTCCATCTCGTCGCCGACGTTGACAAGGCCGACCCTTGGCTCGCTGACGCCCGCGACCACCCTCATGTAGGCATCGCCCATCACGCCAAACTGCAGGAGCCACTCCGGCCTGCAGTCCATGTTCGCGCCGCTGTCAATGAGGAGGAAGCGCCCTTTGCCGTTGGGGATCAGCACGGCGAGCGCCGGACGCTCGATGCCGGGAATCCGCCCGAGGCGGAGCATGGCGCCCAGAAGCACGGCGCCCGTCGAACCTGCCGAAACAAAGCCTCCGGTCTCCCCGGCACGAACGGAAAGCATGCCCAGAACAACGGGCGATCTCTTTTTAAGCCTGACCGCCATCGCCGGTGATTCGTGATTGGTGATCGTCTCGGGAGCATCGACGAAGGACACGCGTCCTGCGATGTCCCCGGCGCCGCTGAGGAGCGGCTCGATCTGGCGGAGATCCCCGGCCAGGCTGATCCTCGCCGCGTGATCGCTCCGCAAAAACTCCGCTGCGCCCAGGACCGGGGCCGCGGGGGCATTGTCCCCGCCCATCGCATCAACAAAGAGGCTGATCAAGCGCCCGACCCACTTTCGTTCGGAGTGCGCGGACGCCGATGGTTTCCCCCGTCCCGCGCTCCCGATTCTACCACAGCATGCCGGGGATGACAAGCCGGCGCGCCGGGTTGAACTCCCTGCGCCTCTCATGTATAATCGTTGCGGAAGCGGTCTGAAACACCTCTGGCGTCAGGATCCAAAGCAGGAGGCGCAGGTATGAAACTGATCATCGCAATCGTACAGGACGAGGATGCCTCTCACCTGATCAGCGACCTGATGGAGGATGGCTTCGGCGTCACAAAGCTCGCGACGACGGGAGGTTTCCTCAGGGCCGGCAATACGACCCTTCTGGTGGGCGTGGAAGACGACAAGTATGACGCCTGCATGAAGGTGATCGAAAAAGTCTGCAAGAGCCGCAAGCAGATCGCCACTTCCCCCGTGACCATGGGCGGTGCCACCGGGATGTATGCGCCCTACCCGATTGAGGTGACCGTAGGAGGCGCCACCGTCTTCGTGCTGTCCGTCGATCATTTCATCAAGATCTGAATCAGGGAGCGGGGTTCCGGGGATGTGCGCGGACAGGGAAGTCATGGCAGCGATGACCGGCTTTCTTGTCTCGTCGGACCCCTCCGCCGCGATCCTGGCCCGCGATTGCGGAAACGGGAACGCTCCTGATGCAATGCTGCTGTGCGGGCCTGACGGCGTTGGCAAACGTGCGCTGGCGCTTTTCCTTGCCAAAACGCTGCTGTGCGTCTCAGCCGGAGCCAGGCCCTGCTGCCAATGCGGCTCATGCAGGCGCTTTGATTCCGGAAACCATCCGAATGTCCTGGCGCCCCAAGCGCCTCCTCAAGAAAAAAGCGTCAAGGTCGAGCATCTCCGGCTCCTCCTCAGCAGGCTCGGAGAACATGCGCAGGAGCCCGGGAGGCGCATCGTGCTCCTCCTGAATGCCGAAACGCTGACGCCCCAGGCGCAGGGCGCCCTGCTCAAATCCCTGGAAGAACCGCAACAGGACACGTACTTCATCCTGACGGCTTCAAACGGCAAGGCCCTTCTTCCCACGGTGCATTCCCGGTGCAGGACGGTCAGGCTGAGTGCCTGGCCTGAAGAAGCGCTGCTCCGCTTTCTCCTTGCAAGAGGGATCGGCGAAGGCCGGGCGCGGGAACTGGCAGACGTCAGCGAAGGCAGGCCGGGGCTGGCTCTGACCCTTGACGCCGACCAGAGGTACTGGAAAGCCAGGGACGCAGCGGACGGCACCTTTTTCCGGGTGGAGCGTTTCGACCAGATCCCTGCCGCGGCCGCTCTCCTGAAGGACACGAAAGAGGACGCGGACCTGCTTCTTGACATCATCGAAGCCAGGCTCCGCGTCTGCCTCCGCGCAGGATCGGCCGCGGACACCGCCCTTCCCGCCTCCCGGGCGCAGTGGGCGTCTGCCGGCCTTCCGGCGCTGGGCCGGCTCATGCAGGCAGTGTTCGACGCACGAAGATACCGCGCCAGCAACACATCATGGCAGGCGCTGGCGGACAGGATGCTATTTTTGATCGCAAAGGAGATCCATTCATGCCAATGGCAATAGGCGTTCGCTTCAGGAACGCCGGCAAGCTGTATTACTTCAACCCAGGTACGCTGTGGCCTTCGGCCGGGAACGCAGTGATCGTGGAAACGGCCAGGGGGGTGGAATACGCAGAGGTCGTCGTGGGGGTGCATGAGATCCTCGAGAACGGCGATCTGCCCCCGCTGAAGAAAGTCCTCAGGATCGCCACCCCCGACGACGCCGCGCAGGAAAATGCAAACAGGGAAATGGAACAAGCGGCGTACGAAATCTGCCAGCGCAAGATCCTCGAGCACAGGCTTGAGATGAAGCTGGTCAGCGTGGAATATACCTTTGATCTCTTCAAGCTGATCGCCTATTTTACAGCCAACGGCCGCGTCGATTTTCGCGCGCTGGTCAAGGACCTCGCTTCCACGTTCAGGACAAGGATAGAGCTCAAGCAGATCGGCGTACGGGATGAGGCGAAAATACTCGGAGGCCTGGGGCCCTGCGGAAGGCCGATCTGCTGCGCCCAGTTTCTGGGTGATTTTCAGCCTGTATCCATCAAAATGGCCAAGGAACAGAATTTATCGCTGAACCCGACGAAAATTTCCGGCATCTGCGGACGGCTGATGTGCTGTCTGAAGTTCGAGGAGGAGCAATACGAAAAGGCGCGCAAAGCCCTGCCGCGGATAGGAAAGGAAGTGCTCACGCCCGACGGCAGGGGCGTCGTCACGGACCTCAACATCCTCAAGGAGAGCCTTCGCGTAAGGATCGTCAAGGGTGAAAGCGCTGATATCCGGGAGTATGCGGCCAGGGATGTGCAGCGGCTGACGCCGCCTCAGGACGAGACCCCCCTCCAGCCTGGGAGACAGGGCAGGGCCAAGACAGCCTTCCCCCCGGCAGGCGCAGGAAAAGCCCACTTCGCGAGCCCGGGCGCGTATGACGCTGCGGGGATCCTCGATGAGGAGTTTATCGAGACCCCCATTGAAATCGTCCATACCGATGAGGGGATCGCCGACGACTGAAGGGCCCGGAGGGAGAGCCAGACCCCTGCCCCGCCCTTTGGCGTCACGCAGGAGTGTTTTTATAGGCGATCAGCGTTGTGTGGGCCCATTTTGAGCGGCGCCAGCTGATATCGCAAAAGCCCGCCGACGACAAGCGGTCCGGGAGTCCCCGGCAATCCGCCTCCCGGTTCACCTCAAGGGAGGAGAAAAAGGGCCTGCCAGAACGCAGTAAGGGCGGTGTCCGGAAGGTCATGACCAGCTGGCCGCCGCTTCGCATCACCCGGAACAGTTCACCGAACATCCGGCCGGCCTGATGATTGCCCTGGATCCGGCGCGAGATCAACACGACGTCAAAGGTGTCATCCTGCCACGGGATGTCGTCATAGGCAGAAAAAACGACCTCCGCCTCCGGAAGAGCGTCGCGGATCCTGTCTGCCTGCGCAAGATCGTTTGACAAGCCGCAGGCACGGATACGGTACAGGTCGAGATAGTGTTTGAGCAGGGCGCTGTTTTCGCAGGCCATGTCCAGTATGGCCTGATGGTCGTCCACCCTTGCCCAGCCGCAATTCAGCCGCTCCGCGGCCGTCAAGGGCAAGCTCCTGGCGCCCAGCGCGAGGAGGGCGGCATTGTTCGCCTGGATCCTTGTCTGCATCGTCGCTCACTCCATTACAACATTATTGCGTAACAGAACAAGCGCATTATAACACGGATTTGAAATATTTGCAGTATTTTATTAATTATTTTTTAACAATTTTTATCGGGCAGCAGGGCTGCTCCGTCTGCCCGGGACCGGCGCCGGGTCACTTCGTTCCGTAAAGACGGTCCCCCGCGTCTCCCAGCCCCGGGATGATGTAGCCGTGCTCGTTCAGGCGTTTGTCCAGCGCGGCGACGTACACATCCACATCGGGATGGTCCCTGTCGATCCGGGAAATCCCTTCGGGCGCGGCAATCAGGTTGACCAGCTTGATATTGACGCAATTGCGGGTCTTCAGGAACTTGATTGCTGCCGAAGCGCTCCCCCCGG
The DNA here is from genome assembly GCA_964563725.1 of uncultured Oscillospiraceae bacterium. GTDB lineage: Bacteria > Bacillota > Clostridia > Christensenellales > Aristaeellaceae > CAZLYF01. The sequence continues at coordinate 9,802 of CAZLYF010000021.1, read as the reverse complement.
TGGCGAGCATGGGGTCCAGAACGATGAGCAGCCGCTGCTCGGCGTCTGCGGGCAGCTTGCAGTAATACTCGACCGGCTCCAAGGTGACGGGATCGCGGTAAAGGCCGATATGGCCTACTTTCGCGTTGGGGATCAGGCGCATGATGCCGTTGACCATGCCAAGGCCTGCCCGCAGGATAGGAATGATGCCCACCGGTCTTCCGGAAAGGACGCGGGTCCTGGTCCTGGCGATCGGGGTCTCGATTTCCGTTTCTTCCGTGGGCAGGTCGCGCGTGACCTCATAGACCATCAGCATCGAGATTTCGTCGAGAAGCTCACGGAATTCCTTCGTGCCGGTGTCTTTGTCACGCATGATGCTCAGCTTGTGCTGGATCAGGGGATGGTCAAGGATATGCAGCTTTCCTTCCATGCCTGTGTCTCTCTTCCTGTCTGGGATTCCAGGCTGCCTTGTCAGACACCCAGGGCCGACGGGCGCTATTATACAGATGCGGTGTCTGTCGGGCAAGCCGTCCCGGCTGTACCACTGCAAGCGGTCCGGAGCCGCGCGGCGCCGATTCAGCGCTGCCCGCAGCCGGTTTCGCGAAACAGCGCGGCTTCCCTCAGAAGCGCGCGGGCGTGCGCTGCGCCGCTCCCGGCAAGGCCCTGCTTCCCGCCCAGCAGCCGGGACATCTCCGCGACCCTGTCCTCATCGTTTAGCCTGCGGACGGTAATGACCGTGCGTCCGCTTTGCTGCTTCTTTTCCACGAGATGATGGGAGGAGGCCATCGCGGCGATCTGCTGAAGGTGCGTGACGCAGATCACCTGTCTGTGCCTGGCGATGTCCCACAGTTTTTCCGCGACGACCTGCGCCGTCCGTCCCGAGATCCCTGCGTCGATTTCATCGAAAACCATCGAAAGGATCCCGTATCGCCGGGCGGAGAGGGACTTCAGCGCGAGCATCATCCGTGAGAGTTCCCCGCCTGACACGATTTTTGACAGCGCCCTGGGTTCTTCGCCCGCATTCGCAGAGAGGAGGAACCTGACGGCGTCATTGCCTGCCGGCGAAGGGCCCCTCCCGCTTGACTGCATCGCGACGATGAATCGGGTCCCCTTCATATTCAGGGCCTCGAGCTGTTCCTCCATCTGCGTCTCCAGGATCCGCGCGGCCCTTTCCCTCGATTCGGTCAGCAGGCGGGCGAGGCCCGCATACGCCTTGCGTGCCTCCTCGCTTGTTCTCGCGTACTGTTCAAGCTGCCCCTCAAGGGAAACGAAGTCCTCGAGCTCCCTGCGCACCTTTGTTAGCAGGGCGGGCAGTTCGTCCGCCGCGGTCAGGTATTTCCGGCTGAGCCGCCTGAGCAGGTCCAGCCTTTCTTCCAGCTGGCCCAGGCGCTGGCCGTCCCTGCCGATCTCATCCTTCTTCGCGCGCAGTACGATGCCGATGTCTTCCAGTTCGTAATAGACCGATTCGATGCGGCCGATGACGCCTTCATATTCCCGGTCGAAACGCACGACGTCCGACAGGACGGCCGCTGCCTTCCCGGCAAGGGTATAGGCGGTGTCGTTCTCGTCCGGAGCGCTGTACAGCAGGGAATAGGCGGACCCGGCTGCCTCCGCGATCCTGCCCGCGCTCCGCAGGCGATCAAGATCCCGCTTGAGCTCTTCCTCCTCCCCCACGCGGACATTCGCGAGGGCAAGCTCCTTTTCCTCGCGAAGGAGGGCTTCCGCACGCGCGGCTCCCGCAGCGTTCCTTTCCCTGAGGCCGTCGAGCTTGGCAGCGGTCTCCAGATACTTTTCGCAGGCGGTCTTTACGCTCTCCAAAAGCCTTTGGTGTTCCTCCCCTGCAAAAGCGTCCAAAAATTCCACGTGCCTTGATTCGTCCAGCAGGGACTGATGCTCATGCTGACCGTGTATGTCCATCAGCATCGAGCCAAACTGCTTCAGGAGCGAGAGAGGGACGGCGGTTCCCGAGATCCGGCAGCTTCCCCTGCCGGCGACAGTCAATTCCCTGGAAATCGTCAGTTCGTCCCCGTCAGGGATGAAACCCTGACTCACCAAAAAAGACCAGACGGCCTGATGCTCTTCGACGCAAAAAATGCCCTCCACATACGCCCGCTCACAGCCGTAGCGGATCAGCTCCCTGTCCGCGCGGGAGCCAAGGAGGAAGTTGACGGCATCCACCACGATCGACTTGCCCGCGCCGGTTTCGCCAGTCAGCACGGTCAGCCCTGCGTCCAGGCCAAGCGACAGTTCGTCGACCAGGGCGAAACTGCGGATCAACAGCTGCTTGAGCATCGCTGGTCACCGTTGCCCCTGGCTCATTTGATGAGGTCGTGGAGCTTCTGCGCGACGGCTGGCGCGTCGTCCGCGCTTTTGGCCACCACGAGGATCGTGTTGTCTCCCGAGAGGGTCCCGAGGATCTCCGGCCAGTGCATGCCGTCTATCGCTTCCCCTGCCACGTTTGCGCTGCCCGAAAGCGTCTTGATGATCACGAGATTGCCGGAATGATTGATCGAAATGACCGAGTCGACGAACATCCTGACAAAGCGTTCCGACACCCCGTGCTCCGCCTGATCGGCGGTGGCGTATTTGTATCCCCCGCTCGCGGAGAGGACCTTCAGCAGGCGAAGCTCCTTGATGTCACGGGAAACCGTTGCCTGTGTGACAGCGATCCCCCTGTCCCTGAGCCTGTCCGCGAGTTCCTCCTGGGTCTTGATGTCCAGTCTCTCGATCATGTCCAGTATGGCAGTCTGTCTTGCGCTTTTCATTTTTCCGCCTCCCGCTCGCTGCTCCATTCCGCCTGCTTGTGCCTCAGTCGCGTGAAGAACCTTTGCTCCTTGAACCTGATGAAGCGCGCCTTTTCAGGCGCTCTGGCGATTTCCACCGAAACGGCGCCTGTGACCGGCAGCGTGACCTGTCCGTCCATGATGACCTGGCATTCGATCGCGGAGGGCGCCGCTTCAAGGCGGATCGTATGCTCGGCAGGCAGCACGATCGGACGCTGGCTGACGACATGTGAACAGATGGGCACCACAAGCATGCTCTCAAGCGTAGGGTAGACGACAGGCCCGCCAGCGGAGAGGGCATAGCCGGTCGTTCCGGTCGGGGTGGAGACCAGTACGCCGTCTCCATGGCTGGTGAAGATCAGTTCATGATCTGCCGTTGCCCTGACCTCGATGCTCCCGGGGTTCTTTCCCCTTGTCAGGGCGACATCGTTCATGACGAGCATGCCCTCCCGACCGTTGGGACGGCAGCGAAGCATCATCCTTTCCTCGATGCGGTAATCCCTGTCGACAAGCCTCTGCACAGCGGTCTCCAGCTCATCCTCGTCCGCTTCCAGCAGGAAACCGACCCGTCCCATATTGACGCCCAGCACGGGGATGCCGATGGACGCGGCCGCCGGCAGGATCCTCAGCAGCGTCCCGTCGCCGCCCAGCGATATGATCGCCGATATGTCCAGGGGGATCTCCCTGATCCCGCAGCGGATCCCTGTATGAAGGAGGTCATGCATCCAGGCGTCCACAAGGACCCGTTCACGCCTTGCTGCAAACAGTTCCGCCAGGCGCCCCGCGGCTGCCACGGCGCTGGGCTTGCGGGGATTGGAAAAGATGTAGTAGCCGCCTTCCCCCATAAACGCCCCTCCGTTTTAGTCGGCATTATAGCAACTGGCATGCGCGGCGGCAACAGGCGCCCGCGCGGGCCTTGCGAAGGGGATGGAAAAGGGAGGACGGGAAGCGCGCCGCGGCTACGGCGTGTCTTTCTCCCTGGCCGCCTTTCCCTTCCAGTACACCGCCTGCCTTGGCTGATAGGTGTCGACGGTCACGAGGGTCTCGCCCGCCAGCGATCCGTTCTCCAGACGCTGAAGGAAGGTTTGCACGACATATCCTTCCCTTGCTTTGGAGTAGACTTCGGTTTCATCCTCATAGAACGCATACTGGGCGCTCGTGTCGACCTTGTAGATGATCTCAGCCGGCGGCGCGATGGTTTCAACGACCTGCGAACTGAGCCGGTAAGCGACGCCCTCCCCGAGCGACTGACCATAGATCCTGACCGAGCAGGCAAGCCGCTTTGAATTGCTGCTGTCGGCGACGACACGGGCGGTCAGGTAGATATTCCCTGGGGAAGTGTTCCTGAACCTGAGGTCGATCTTTCTTCCGCTGCTGTAATAGACCGTCGCATCCTGTCCTTTGTTCGTATAGGTGACCGGATCTGAATGGGACGTCCGGTCTGTCACTTTCAGATTTGCGCACAGAACTGCCTGATAGAGCGTCGTGCTTGCCTGACAGACACCGCCGCCGATCCCCGTGACCAGGTCTCCGTAGGCATATTCCAGCGCGTCAAAGAAACCGTTCTTGTAGGTCCTGGGCCCGACGGTCCCGTTGAAACTGAAGGTGTCGCCGGGCTTGAGGACCACCCCGTTGATCCTGGAAAGAGATATCCGGATGTTGTTGTTGCGGTTTTCCGTCGAGTTTTTGTCAATCGGCGTCACGGCCTGCGAAAGGAGGGCAACGGACTTTTCAAGCTGGGCCCTGGTCACTTTGGGGGAGACAAGGTTAGGCGCCAGCTCGTACACCCCCCCGGATCCCGAGGCCGCCATCGACAGGATCTCGCTTTTGGTCTTTTCGACGTCCAGCTTGAGCCCGTAGCGCTCGTTCTGGAAAACGAAGGGTTCCTGCGCGTCGGGAATGAACTGGATGATGGCTGCGTCAAGCGCCTGAGCGTCGAGGTTCTGGGCGACCGATTGGAGGATCGGGTCCAGACGCTGGCCGCTGATCTCGCCGCTGACGGTGAAGGCCTCGTAGGGCTCCAGGGCACGCCGCTCCAGGGCTGCCTTGCGCTGCCGCGCACCACCCGTGTGCGTGAGCGCCCAGGCTTCATTGAGCAGGCCGTAGAGCTGTTCCACCGAGACGTCCATCCCCAGCAGGGGATAGCTCAGGGTGATGTAGCTGTGTCCCCGGTAACTCAGATCGAGGGTCCAGCTTTCCAGCCTTCCGACCGCCCTTTGATAGACCAGGTCAAAAGCTTCCTGCGGCCGGAGGCCTGAGATGGAGATGCCGTCGATGGCGATATTGGGCGCATACACCTCTTCATAGGGGGCGATTTCCGCGAGCAGCTGCCGCTTCCTGAGTTCCGTGACGCCCGCCAGGGCGGCCGCGGCTACCAGGATGACGGCAAGTCCTGCCAGGACCCGCGGCATAAGCCCCCGGCGATTTCTCAAACCGGTCTGGGCAGTACCGTTACCAGGCTTCAGCGGCCGGTACCCCTGCTGCATGCTTCAATTCCTCTTCCCGCTTTTGTGCCCGCGGCCGATCAGCCTGAAGGTATCTGCAGCATGGTCCCGCCATGCGGCGTTCATCTGGCCGATTTCCCCGTGGGGCGCAAAGCCGTTGTGAAAATCGCTCCCGCCGGTCACAAGCAGGCCATTTCTCCTGGCCACCCCTTCCCAATACGCGCAGACCTCTGGAGAATGGGAAGGATGGAAGGCTTCGACCCCCATGAGCCCCGCTTCCATCCAGGCGCGCAGTTCTTCAGGAACGCGCAGGGGCTTCTTCAGCAGTCCGGGGTGCGCGAGGACGGGAACGGCCCCTTCTGAGGCGAGCAGGGTGATCGCTTCCTGCGCGGGAATGTTCAGCCTCGGGACATAGGCCGGTCTGCCGACGCCGATGAGCTCATCAAAAGCCTGGGCGACCGAAACGGCGTGGCCGGTATTTACCAGGGCCCTTGCAAGCAGGGGACGGCTGAAGGATACGCCTTTCGGGATTTCCAGCTGCCAGGGCTCCAGCCCGATCCCCAGGTCCCTGAGCCTTGCGAGAAACGCGTCCGCCCGCCGCGCGCGGTCCTCCCTGAGGCGCTCCGCCAGCGCTTCCAGCCGTTTCATGCCCCGCCTGACAAAATATCCCAGGATATGCACCTCGCGCTCGCCGCAGGTACTGATCTCGATCCCGGGGATAAAAAAGACCCCGGCGCTTCCCGAGCAGGATTCCGCTTCCGCAAGGCCCGAGAGCGTATCATGGTCCGTGACGGAAAGGACATCGATCCCCTTGAGCGCGGCATGCTCCACAAGCCGGGAAGGGGCGAGGACGCCGTCCGAAGCCAGGGTATGCGCATGAAGGTCAGGCGTCGGCATATTGCCCTCCGGCAGCCGTTTGGCGCTTCCCTGAAGGGGCAGGCCTGTCAGGCAAGGCCCCCGGCCGCGACAGCGCCCAGGTCAGCATCCATGAAGGAGAGGAACTCCTCCCGGGTGATCGTCTCCTTTTCGATGAGCGATGCCGCAAGGGCGTGCAGCTTGCCGATATGTTCCCTGATGGTGTCTGTCGCCAGATCATAGCAGGCGCCGAGGGTCGACGAGACTTCCGCGTCGATCTGCGCCGCCACCTGTTCGCTGAATTCGCGCGCCTGCCCGAATTCCATGCCCACGAAGATCTCCTGATCGTTTCCAAGGTAGACTGTGCCGATCCTGTCGCTCATGCCAAAGTGGGTGACCATTTGGCGGCACAGCTCCGTGGCGCGCTTCAGATCGGACTGGGACCCCGTGTACACGTCGCTTTCGATCAGCCTGATGGCGGCGTGGCCGCCGAGCATGTAGGCGACGTTCTGCAGAAGCTGCGCCCTGCTCTGCATGTCAAACTCCTTCTCGGGCAGGGAAAGGGTGAAACCGCCTGCGCCTCCCCGTGGGACGATCGTGACCGTGTGGACCTCATTGCACAGCGGCAGGAAGTGACCGACGATCGCATGGCCCGCTTCGTGGTAGGCGATGATCCGCTTGTCTTCCTCCAGCACCTTGTGGCTTTTCTTCTCCGGGCCCATCTGGACCCTTTCCACGGCCTCGATGAGGTTGGCCTGCGTGATGGTCGCCTGGTGCCTCCTTGCGGCAAGGATGGCGGCTTCGTTCATGATGTTCTCAAGGTCCGCGCCGGTGGAAAACGGGGTCCTCTTCGCGATATTGTCAAGATCGGCGTCCTCCGCGAGCGGCTTTCCCTTCGAATGGACCTTCAGGATGGCGACGCGGCCGGCGATGTCGGGGAAATTGACCGTGACCTGGCGGTCGAAACGGCCGGGCCTGAGAAGGGCCGGGTCCAGGATGTCGCGCCGGTTCGTGGCGGCCATGACGATCACGCCCTCGTTGGTGGAAAACCCGTCCATTTCGACAAGCAGCTGGTTGAGGGTCTGCTCCCTTTCGTCATGGCCTCCGCCCAGGCCGGCTCCGCGATGCCGTCCCACGGCGTCGATCTCGTCGATGAAAACAATGCTCGGAGCGGTCCTTTTCGCCTGGTCGAACAGATCCCGGACGCGGCTTGCGCCCACGCCGACGAACATCTCGACGAAATCGGAACCGCTGATGGAAAAGAAGGGCACTTTCGCCTCACCCGCCACCGCCTTCGCCAGGAGGGTCTTCCCTGTGCCCGGGGGGCCGACAAGCAGCACGCCCTTGGGGATGCGCGCGCCCAGTTCCAGATAGCCCTTCGGATTCTTCAGAAAATCGACGACTTCCCGGAGCTCTTCCTTTTCTTCGTCAGCGCCCGCCACATCGCTGAAATTGATCTTGTTTTTCGCGGGATCCGCCACATTGGCGCGGCTCTTGCCGAAATTGAGGACTTTTCCGTTGCCCCCGGTCTGCTGGCGCATCATGACATACCAAAAAACCATCACAAGCGCGACCGGCACCAGGAAGGGCAGGATCTCCAGGTACCACGGTGTGGTCAGCGCGGGCAGGTACTCAATGCCAAAATCGAGATCCCTTACGCTGACGTTCTCGACGGGAACGCGGCTGGCAGTCGCGTGCATCGTGCGGACCGTTTCGATGAAGTCTTCCCCGATGGTCGCCTGAAAATCGAAACGGGCCGGGTAATCGCTGAGCGCCGTCAGGCTGACCTTGTTGCGGCCGACCAGCTCGTTGTTCCTGATCGAAACGCGGTCCACTTCGCCGCGGCTGATCTTCTCCAGGAGCTCCGGATACGTGATACGGTTGACGGGGACGGAAACGCTGTCGGATATGATCAGCGCGAGCATGACGAACGCGGCGATCATGATGACATATCCCAGCATTCCGCGAGATTTTCGCAAGATGACGTCCTCCTTGGCCAGGTACCGTATAATTATACCACAGTCGCGGAATTTCAGGCAACGCGCCCGGACGGGCGAACCCTTGGGGGCCCGGTTTCCCGTTCAGGCCCTGTTTTCGTATACCCGGGGGGAGAGGACCCCTACGTCCGGCAGGTTTCGGTATTTTTCAGCGTAATCCAACCCATACCCGACGACGAACTCGTTGGGGATCTGAAAGCAGGAATAATCGACGACAAGGTCCGTCTTCCTGCGTTCCGGCTTGTCAAGCAGCGTGGCCACGCTCACGGTGCCCGCGCGCCTGTCGGCCATGATGCGCTTGATGTACGACAGCGTCAGCCCGCTGTCGACGATGTCCTCGACCACGATGACGTCCCTTCCAAGGACGTCATGGTCGAGGTCCTTGAGGATGCGGACGACACCCGACGTCTTGGTGCTGCTGCCGTAGCTGGAGATCGCCATGAAATCGGTGGTCAGGGGCAGGTCCACGCAGCGCATCAGGTCTGTGAAAAATACGACGGCGCCCTTGAGGATGCAGATGAAAACCGGATCCTTCCCCCTGTAGTCCTCGGTGATCCGTTTCCCAAGGCTGGAAACCGCCTTTGCGATCTCGTCCGCCGTGATCAGAACGCGCGACAAATCCCCGTACAGGGACCCCTGGTTTTCCATAGGCCCTCCCCTTTCCCCTTTGCCCCTGAGCCGGAAGGTCTCGCCGACGTGCCCGCAAGGACGTGCGCCGACAGCGGATATCTTACTCCCTTTGTCAGGCTCCCGGCAAGCCATGCCCCGGCCGCTTCCTTGACGCCTGAAAAGCCCGATAGTATGATATTGGGGAATCACGGGAAAGGAAAGGCGGACGCGATGAACCTGGTGAACCGTTTTGAGCGCAGGCTGCTCCGTATCCGCGTTGAGCCGTTTTTTCGCTACATCGTTTTCGCCATGGGCGGCGTGTACGTGCTGCAGTGGCTGTTCCCCTCTTTTCTCCTCGTCGACAGGATGCGCCTGGTCACCGCGCGGGTCTTTCAGGGGGAGGTCTGGCGCCTGCTGACCTTCCTTGCCGTTCCTCCCCTTGACGATCCCCTCCGGGCCGCCCTGTCGCTGTATTTCTATTATTTTATCGGCACAGCGCTGGAAAGCCGGTGGGGTGCCAGGCGTTTCCTGATCTATTACGCCATCGGCGCCGTCGGGGCCCTGGCCGCGGCCCTCCTGACGGGCCTTGGGACGAATGTCTACCTGAACCTGTCGATGTTCTTTGCTTTTGCGCTCCTCAACAAGGACTTTCAGGTGCTGCTTTTCTTTGTGCTCCCCGTGAAGATGAAATGGCTGGCGGCCGCCAGCGCGCTGTTTTTCCTCTTTTCGTTCGTCAGGCAGGGGTGGGTGGACCGGGCCGCCATCCTGCTGAGTTTTGTCAACCTCTTCCTGTTCTTCGGCGGAGACCTGCTCAGCACGGCCCGCGTGACCCTCAACCAGTGGCGCCGCCGGCGGGCATACAGGCGGTCGATCCGCTCCTGAGCGGAGGGGCCCGTCAAAATGCGATACCGGCACCGAGGTGCCGGCATCTATGCATATGAGCGTAGCCTGTAAGCCGAGTTCTGTCGTGAATGGCCATCTATCTAGGCAGACCGTCGCCGGAATGCTCGAGCGATGAACGAAAGCGAGACGGGCAGCCTCATGCGCTTTCTGCTATCTTGCACCAGGTGGGGTTTACATGACGGACAAGTCGCCAAGCCGCCGGTGCGCTCTTACCGCACCTTTCCACCCTTAC
>CAZLYF010000020.1:0-28301 GCA_964563725.1 uncultured Oscillospiraceae bacterium | reverse complement strand
GACCAGTCGCCGATCGGGCGCTCGCCCAGGAGCAACCCCGCGACATACACGGGGCTTTTTGATCTCATCCGGGGAGTTTTCGCCCAGACGAACGAGGCGAAGGCCCGCGGCTACAGGGAGGGGCGCTTCTCCTTCAACGTCCGCGGGGGGCGCTGCGAAGCCTGCAGCGGCGACGGGCTCATCAGGATCGAAATGCATTTCATGGCGGACCTGTACGTCCCCTGCGAAGCCTGCAGGGGCAAACGCTACAACCGCGAGACCCTCGAGGTGCGCTACAGGGGGAAGAACATCAGCGACGTGCTCGACATGACCGTCAGCGACGCGGCCAGTCACTTTGCCAACCACAGGAAGATCATGTCCATCCTCAGCACCCTTGCCGAAGTGGGGCTGGGATACATCCGGCTGGGCCAGCCGAGCACGACGCTCTCTGGCGGGGAAGCGCAGCGCGTGAAGCTCGCGGCTGAACTGAGCCGACGCGCGACGGGCAGGACCCTCATCCTGCTCGACGAGCCGACGACAGGCCTTCACGCGGACGACGTCTCGAGGCTCATCAGCGTGCTGCAGCGCCTGACTGACGCCGGCAACAGCGTGCTGGTCATCGAGCACAACCTGGACGTCCTCAAGACCGCCGATTACCTGATCGATCTGGGCCCCGAGGGCGGCGACAGGGGAGGCCTGATCCTGGCAAGCGGGACCCCGGAGGAGGTCAGCGCGGCCCGGGACAGCTACACGGGAGAATTCCTGAGGAAGGCAGGCGTGCGCGCTCCCCGGCCGCTCACGTGACCCGGGCCCGCCTGAAGGCAGGACCCGCGTTAGCGCGGCTTGATTCCCGTCCGCCCTATCGGATATAATGCCGCCGGATGATTTGAGCCGGCAGGAGGATGACATGCAGGCACCCAGGAGGCGGATCGCGCCGTCCCCGCACGCAGCGGCGGCCCGCGCCTGCCGCGGTTCTTTCAAGCGGATGCTCGCCCTTGCGTTCGTTCAGCTCCTGCTGCGGGCGGCGGCGCTGCTTCCCCTGCTGCCGGCGGTTTCGGGTTGGAACCCGCTTCGCTTCCCGGCGCAGCATCTGCTTGGGCTCTCGGCCCTTGCCTGTCTGCCGCTGTACATCGCGCTCGTGCTGCCGTTTCGTTTTCAGGCCGGCGCGGAGCTGGTCAGGGCCGCTTGCGCGGTTGACAGGAATACGCGCGTTACGCCCCGCAGATATTTGAAGTGGTTCGCAGCCGGGCTCTTCAAGGCTGCCGCCGCGCTGCCCTTCCTCCTTCCCCTGGCCGCTTTCATCGGGGCCTTCTACTATTACTGGAACATGGCCGGTTTCAATGAGTTTGGCCTGCTGATCGGGGACATGGGCGCGCTCGCGGGCGGGGGCTATCCCGAAGGCGTCGCCGCCGCCCTCCTGCTGTTCGCGCTTGCGGCCTGTCTTGCGGCCTTCGGCTGGCGGCGCGTCATGCCGCTGGATTTCCAGCCCGTGAGCGAGAAGGGTCTCAGGTACGCGCGGGCGAGAGCGAAGGCAGCCCGCGGGTACCGGCGCAGGATGACCGCCCGCGTATCCCTGCTCAACGCCCTGATCGTCCTGCCCGCGGTTGCCGCGGTCGCGGCGGTGTTTGCGGCGTATGTCCTTGGCGCGATGACCGGGGACATCCAGACAGACGTCACCCTGCTGCTGACCCTGCTGACGTCCTTCAGCTTTCCTCCGGCCGTGCTCCTGGGCGCAGGCGCCGCCCTCGCCCTGCTGTATCTCCCCTTCGTTGTCTTCAGGAAGGCCGCCCTCGCCTGCGCTGTCGAACGGGCCGGCCGGGCGGCGGAAGCGAAAAGGTGAATACGGTCCGCCTGGACAGGCTCCTGAGAGAACTGGGCCTGGGCACCAGGTCGCAGATCGGGCAGACCGTCCGGTCCGGCCGGGTCCTGGTTGACGGGCGGGCGGTAACCGATCCGGGCACGCACGTGAGGGAAGGGCAGCGGCTGGTCCTGGACGGGACTCCGCTTGACACAAAAAGAGACCGCCACCTGATGATGTACAAGCCGCAGGGCCTGCTGAGCGCGGCGAGGGACAGAAGCCAGGAAACGGTCTTTGAACTCCTTCCGCCCCTGTACCTTTCGCTCGGCTGCATGCCCGTGGGCCGGCTTGACAAGGACACGGAAGGCTTGCTGCTGTTCACCAGCGACGGCGTCACGGCCCACAGGCTGCTTTCGCCGAAGCTGCATGTCGAAAAGGAATACCTCGCCCGCGTGACGGGAAGGCTGGCCGAATCCTCCGTCCGGCAGTTTCGCGAAGGGCTCTCCCTCGCGGGTACCGTCTGCCTTCCCGCAAAGCTTGAGCTTCTCCGGGCAAAGGACGACGAGAGCCTGGCGCTGGTCACCCTTTGCGAGGGCAAGTACAGACAGGTGCGCAGGATGTTCGACTCCCTGGGCCATCCGGTGACCTTCCTCAAGCGCGTCCGCTTCGGGCCGCTGCGGCTGGACGAGCATCTGAGCCCCGGCATGTACAGGGAACTTTCCGCCTGGGAGTGGGACCTGCTCAGGAAGGCGGTTGTCTGAGATGCCCTCCGGACAGCAGTATTTCGTTCCCAGGCCTGACAGCCCGAACCGTCCTTCCGTCCTGAAGCTTGCGTGGAAGGGCCGCCTGTTCCCGTTTGTCACGGACGCCGGGGTCTTCTCCCGGGACGGCCTCGACGCCGGTACCCGCGTGATGCTTGAAGCGCTTCCTCCGCTCATGCCCGGGCGTTTGCTCGACCTCGGCTGCGGATGGGGGGCCGTCGGCATCCTGACAGGCGCATGCCACCCGGAGGCGGAGGTCCTGATGACGGATGTCAACGAGCGCGCGCTGGCCCTGGCCGAACAAAACGCCGCTGCCAACGGCGTCGCCGCCAGGGTCTTCCCAAGCGACGGGTTCAGCTCCATCGAGGGTGATTTCGACTGGATCCTGACCAACCCGCCCATCCGCTCGGGCAAGGAAACGGTCTACCGGCTCTTTGGAGAAGCCTCCGGGCGCCTGCGCGCGTCAGGAACGCTTTTCGCCGTCATCCGCAAGCGCCAGGGGGCGGAATCCGCGCTCAGATTCCTCAAAGGGGTCTTTTTGTCGGCGGAAGTCATTCAACGAAGCGGAGGATACTGGGTGATCAGGTGTTCCGGAGGAAGACCTCATGCCCTATGACCCCTCCTTTTCGATGCGGGCATCGGCCGGAGCGGCACCAACAGCGTCAAATGGGACGGACCTGACGGACGTCCGCCCGGCGCGCTCCCCCTGTGGGCCGCCTCCTTCCCGAAGCTGTGCTTTCCCCGATCGAAGCGACCTGTCTCGCCTGGGTCGACATCAGCCGCTGCGGAAGCCCCGGCAGCGAGGTGTATCGCCGCTGCCTTGAGCGCGGCGTCATCCCCCTCGGACGGGACCTCCTTGGGAAGGCGGCGGGAGAAGGCTTCATGAGGCTGAACTTCGCCTGCCCCGCGGAGCGGCTTGCCGAAGGGCTTAAAGGTTTTCGAGCGCCGTAAAAAATGAATGAGGAAGGTTGACGTCATGGAGAAAAAAAGGATGGACGAACTGGACAGGATCCTCGATTCCCTGCGAGGCCCTCTGGTCGACACGCTGCGCGCGTGGGTACGCGTGCCCAGCGTCAAGGCCGGCGCGGAGAAATGCGCGCCCTTTGGGGCGGAGCTCCGCCGGATGCTCGACCAGGCGCTGGACAGCTGCCGGCAGCTGGGTTTTGCCGCCGCAGATTTCGACGGATACGCCGGTCATGCCGACATGGGCGAGGGCAGCGACCGGGAAGCACTGGGCATCCTGGTCCATCTGGACGTCGTCCCCGCAGGCGACGGATGGACCCGGGACCCCTTCGGCGCGGTGCTGGAAGGCGGCCGCCTGTACGGCAGGGGGACAAGCGACAACAAAGGGCCCGCGGCTGCGGCGCTGTACGCGATGTACGCGGTGAAAAAGGCGGGCTTTCCGCTGGGCAGAAAGGTCCGCCTGATCCTGGGCTGCGACGAGGAGAGCGGATGGGCAGACATCGAACATTACAGGAAGGCTGCCGTCATGCCCCGGTCGGGATTCAGCCCGGACGCCAGCTTCCCGGTCATCAACATCGAAAAGGGGCTGTGCCATCTCCGCCTTGACGCTGTTCCCTCCGCGGACGGGCTGCGGATCCTGTCCATGGATGCCGGCGAACGCCCCAACGTCGTCCCCGGGACCGCGACGGCGCTTGTCGAAGGCGACGCGGACACGGTTCAAAAAGTGGCCCGGATCTGCGGGAAATACGGCTGGCCCGTGACGGCGCAGGCGGAAGGCGCGCAGGTCCGTCTGACAGCGCAAGGGATCCCCGGCCATGCCGCCCTTCCGGAAAAAACGAGGAACGCGATCGGCCAGCTGCTCATCACGCTCAGGGACCTGGGCGCCCGTGGGCCTGTCCGCCAGCTGGCGGACGCCGTCGGCACGGAGTATTCGGGGGAAGGGCTCGGCATTTCCGTTGAGGACGGCCTGTCCGGCAAGCTCACCTGCAACATGGGCATCATCCGCGCCGGCCGGGACGGCCTCTACGCGACGCTGGACATCCGCTACCCCCTCTTGGCTGACGCGGAGAGGCTGATCGGCATGATCAAAAATCGCCTGAACGGTTTCAGCGTATCGGTCACGGACATGAAGGGACCCCACTATGTCCCGGAAAGCAGCGAGCTGGTGAAATCGCTCCTGGATGCATACCACGAGGTCACGGGACTGGAAAAAAGAGCGCTCGCCATCGGGGGCGGGACCTACGCAAGGGCGCTGGATGAGGGCGTCGCCTTCGGCGCGACCTTCCCGGACGAAGACGAAGTCGCCCACCAGGCCGACGAGTACATCAGCGTCGAGAGCCTGTTCAAAACCATGAAGATCATCGCGCTCGCCATCGTCAGGCTGGCTGCCGGCCAATGAGACCGCAGCGCCGGGCGCGCCCGGGACCCGGCGCCCGTCCCCTCAGGGCAGTTGATTTCGCCTTGATCGCGCGATATCCTATATCCTGTAAATAAAAGACGGAGGGACGCTTATGGCTGCCGGAAACAATGTCGTTGACTGGAAAACGATCACAAGCTTCGTGGTCGACGCCTTCAAAGGGTACGGCATCCCTGACGAAGACGCCAGGGTCTGCGCGGACGTGCTGCTCGAGTCGGACAAGCGCGGCATCGAATCCCATGGGGTGAACCGCTTCAAGCCCATCTATCTGGACCGCATCAAGGCGGGGATCCAGAATCCCGTGACCCAGTTTGAGGTCGTCAGGGAAACGCCCACCACCGCCGTGGTCGACGGCCATGACGGCATGGGCCAGGTGATCGGGGTCAAGTCCATGGACCTCGCGATCCAAAAGGCGAAGAAGTATGGCATGGGCATGGTTGCCGTGCGCAATTCCTGCCATTACGGGATCGCCGGCTACTACGTGACGATGGCGACGCAGGCAGGCTGCATCGGCATCACGGGCACCAATGCGCGCCCCTCCATCGCGCCCACGTTCGGCGTGGAGAACATGCTTGGCACCAATCCCCTGACCTTCGGTTTCCCAAGCGACGAAGAGTTCCCGTTCGTCCTCGACTGCGCCACTTCCATCATCCAGCGTGGCCGCATCGAATACTATGCCCGCCTGGGCAAGACGACCCCCTTGGGCACGGTCATCAGCCGGGAAGGGGAAGCGCTGACGGACTCCGCTCAGATCCTTAAGGACCTCAATACCGGGCACGCCGCCCTGACGCCGCTGGGTGGCATCGGCGAAGAGCTGGCGGGCTACAAGGGCTACGGTTACGCCACCGTGGTCGAGATCCTGTCCGCCGCGCTGCAGCAGGGGAATTTCATGCGCGCCCTGACGGGGATCGGCGAGCACGGCGAGAAGACGCCGTTCCACCTGGGGCATTTCTTCATGGCGATCGATACCGAAGCCTTCATGGGGCTCGATTCCTTCAAAAAAACCTGCGGCGACATATTGCGCGACCTGCGCGGTTCCGCCAAGGCGCCCGGCGAGGAGCGCATCTATACGGCGGGCGAAAAGGAATGGCTTGTCTGGCAGGAGCGCAAGGACAGCGGCGTAGCGATCAACGCGGGCGTGCAGAAGGAGCTTGTCGCCGTACGCGACGAGCTGGGCCTGAGACAGTACCGCTTCCCCTGGGAAGCCTGAACGCGTCCGCCTGTCCTTCAGAAGGAGCACAAGGAGGAGACGATGCCCCTCGCGCCCATCCTGATGCACCCCGCCTACCGTTTCGGCGCCTCGACCCCCTGGGGCGGCAGCCGCCTGGCCGCGCTTTACGGCAAGGACATCCCAGACCCGCGCACGGGCGAAAGCCTCGAGGTCAGCGCCTTGCCCGGAATGTGCAGCACAGATCCTGACGGGACCCCGCTGACGGAACTCGTGCGGCGATACGGCAAAGCCCTGACCGGGCGCGGTGTCAGGGGAGACTTCCCCCTGCTTCTCAAACTGATCGACGCGAAGGAACAGCTCAGCGTGCAGGTGCACCCCGACGATCTGTACGCCAGGCAAAAAGAATCCAGATGCGGGAAAACCGAGGCCTGGGTCATCCTCCATGCCGACCCGGGCGCGCGGATCGTGTATGGCGTCAAAAACGGCGTCACCAAACAGGATCTGAAGGAGGCCTCCGAAAAGGGCGCTGCTGTGGAAGACCTTCTGCGTTTTTTCCCCGTTGCGGCAGGCGACGCCTTCATCATCCCGGCGGGGACCGTCCATGCCACGGGCGCAGGGATCGTGCTGTATGAGATCCAGCAGCCCAGCGACCTCACCTACCGCTTCTATGACTGGGAACGGCGGGACAGGGATGGGAACCGGCGGACGCTGCACCTCAAGCAGGCGCTGGACGTCGCTGTGCTCGACGGCGAGAAGTCCCCCGAGGCACCCAGGCAGCTGCCCGCCGATGGCGGAGGATCCAGGGAAGGCCTGGTCAGCTGCGTTTATTTCTCCACCGAAAGGTACACGGGCTGTGAGGGGACCCTGCTGCCCCAGGACAGGGGCCTCTTGGGTATCCTAACCGCCCTGTCCCCCGCGCGGATCGAATATGGCGGGGGCAAAAGCCTCCCCCTGCGGGCGGGCCAGACCGTGCTGCTGCCTGCCGCGGGCGGATCCGTCAGGCTCTATGGCGCGCAGTTCCTCCTCTCCCGTCCGGGCCCGCAGGAACCGTAGCCGTCCGGTCAAAGCGGGGTCGGGAGCAAACAGACCCATCCGCCGTTGCGAATGGGTCTGTTTTGTTTCGTCCCTGCCGGAAGGTGGCTGCAGCTTAGAAAACCGGGATCACGCCCCCTGCGTAGGTTTCATTTTCCTCGATGAAGGCGCGCATCTTGTCGGTGTGCAGAACGCTTTTGAGCGCTGCGACCCAGGGGGCGTCCTTGTCCACAGGGCGGATCACCACATAGTTGGTGTAGGTCACCCCCGCTTCTCCTTCGGCGGGTTCAAGAAAAAGCGCGTCCTTTGCGGGCTTCAGTCCCGCGCCGATGGCGTAGTTGCCGTTGATAACGGCATAGGCGGCGTCTTCCAGCGCCGAGGGGATCAGTTCCGCGTTGAGCTCAAGGATCTCAAAGCCGCGGGGGTTTCCCACGTCAAGGGCCGTCAGGGAGTCGTAGACCGTGGCGCCTTCCGGCAGCGTGACCAGGCCTGCGGAGGCGAGGAGGAAGAGCGCGCGGGTCTCGTTGCTGGGATCGTTGGTGATGATGATCGCGTCCCCGTCCGCGACCTCCTCCAGCGTCTTTTTCGTTCCGCCATAGATGCCGTAGGGCTCGTAATGCACGGGGATCTCGGCCAGGAGCTGTTCGGATTCCGGCACCGCTTCGTTGTAGAGCTTCAGGTATGGCAGGTGCTGGAAGTAATTTGCGTCAAGGTCGCCGGCGGTCGTGGCGGGATTGGGCAGCGGATACTCCGTGAATATCTGGATCTCGAGCTCGTACCCCAGCGCGGCGAGGTCTTCCTTGACAAATTCGAGGACTTCCGCATGGGGGGTCGCGGTCGCGCCGATGACGATCTTCTCGCCGGCGAGGCCGGACGCGGCAGCACTCAGGGCCAGCAGGATGGCCGCAAGGAGGGACAGGATCTTTTTCATGGTGGTTCTCCTTTCAATTTGGGTCATCTTTTTCTATGGTCGATCTTTTTCGTGACGCGGGTCCCCGCGACGGTCAACAGCTGCACGAGAGCCACCAGGGCGAGGCCGGAAGCGTACATCAGTTCAAAGTTCCTCTGATTGAGGCCTTTGGTGACGGACAGGGCGCCCAGACCGCCTCCCCCTGCGGCGCTCGCCATGGCGGTATATCCAAGGATGGTGACGGTGCAGATCGCGGCTCCGTTGACAAGGGAGGGTTTCGCCTCGGGAAGCATGACCTTCAGGATCAGCTGCCAAACAGTCGAGCCCATGGACTGGGCGGCCTCGATTACGCCTGCGTCCACTTCGTTGAGCGAATTCTCCACCATCCGGGCCACATAGGGGAAGGCGCTGATGATCAGGGGGAAGATGACCGAGCGGGTGCCGATCGCCTTGCCCATGACCAGTCGGGTGAGCGGAAACAGCATGGCAAGCAGGATGATGAAGGGGATCGAGCGCAGAAAATTCACGGCGGTCCCCAGTACCGCGTTCATCCTGGGCATTGGCAGGACATTGCCCCGCCTGGTGATCACCAGCAGGATCCCCAGGGGCATGCCGACGAGATAGGAAATCATCGTCGAGGGAACCGTCATGTACAGCGTTTCCAGCAGCCCCGTCAGGAGCAGCTGCCCGATCTGACCCGCGCTCATTGGTTATTCACCTCCTTTACTGTCAGCCCCTGCCGCTCGAGGTAGTCCGTGACGGCCTGTTTCACTGCGGCGTCCCCTGGCATCTCGATGAGCATCTGGCCGAAGACCCTGCCGCCGATGCGCTTCATGTTGGCGGACAGGATGTTGATGGACACGTCCTGTTCCCGCACGAGCGATGAGATGATGGGCTTCTCCGCCGCAGCGCCGTCAAACACGATCCTCAGCGCCGGCACGTCCGGATCCTCGTCCGGCTGCTGGGGCAGGGTATCGAACAGCCTCCGCCCCGCCTTCGACTTCGTGTGGATGAAGACGTCGTCGACCGTCCCCTCCTCGGCGATCCTGCCCTGATCCAGGATCGCCACCCGGTTGCAGATCTGGCGGATCACGGTCATCTCGTGGGTGATGAGGATGATGGTGATCCCCAGCCTCCGGTTGATGTCCTTGAGCAGCGACAGGATGGACTGGGTGTTCATAGGGTCAAGCGCGCTCGTCGCCTCGTCGCACAGAAGCACTTCCGGATCGGTCGCCAGGGCGCGCGCGATGGCGACCCTCTGGCGCTGGCCCCCCGACAGCTGGGCGGGATACGCGTTGATCTTCTCCTGAAGTCCCACGATGTCCAGAAGTTTTCCGACCTTGCCGTTCGCTTCCGCCCTGCGCACGCCCCCGATCTCGAGCGGATAGCGGACGTTTTTCCCGACGCTGCGCTGCATCAGGAGGTTGAATTGCTGGAAGATCATGCCCACTTTGCGCCTCAGCGCGATCAGTTCGCTGCCGCTCATTTGAAGGACATTCCTGCCCCGGTAAAGGATCTCCCCGCCGCTGGGGCTGTCCAGCCGGTTGATGCAGCGGATCAGCGTCGATTTTCCCGCGCCGCTCATCCCGATCACGCCGTAGATGTCGCCCTTTTCGATTTCCAGGTCGATGCCGTCAAGGGCGGTCACGTCGCCGTCGGGCGTCCTGTAGATTTTCTTGAGCCCCCTGATTTCGATCAGGGGCCTTTCAGCAAGCGTCAAGGGGATGAGTTTCCTTTCTCCGGCAATCAAAAAAACCGCTCCGCACTGTGCGGGGCGGGCGCTGACCCGGCGGGCGGATCAGGCGGCGCGGCGCAGCAGACGCGGACAGGAAGCCCTGCGCATCATCATCAGCATACGTATACGAGCGCTGATCATCACGCCGGGGCCTCCTTTCGCGGTCGACTTTACGTCTATTCTATCCTTCGGCCGCTGCCTTGTCAAGCGGCCCGTCAAGATTCCTCTCCCTTCCTGAGCCTCTCTTCGGCCTCCTCCCAGGCCCGGTAGTCGTCCGCCAGCCGGTCGCGCAGGGCGCGGCAGGCGCGGGCGGTCTCGGCTGCCGCCGCGGGGTTTGAGAAAACGGCCGGATCGGCCAGCCGTGCTTCCAGCGCGGCCAGCGCGTCCTCGGACGCCGCGACGGCTGCCTCCGCCGCGCCGAGCGCTTCCCTGAGCGCGTCCATCTTTTCCGCCGCGGCCTTTGCCCGCCTCCTTTCCCTGGCGAGCTCTGTCCTCGTTTTCCCGCCGTCGTCCTCCGGCGCGGGCAGGGCGGCCTGCGCTGCCGCCTTCAGGTAATCGTCGTAATTGCCTTCATGGACCTGAAGGCCGTCCCCGGACATGACGATGGTCTTTGTCGCAAATCGGTTGATGAAGTAGCGGTCGTGGGATACGGCGAGGATCGTGCCGTCAAACTCGCTGAGGGCTTGCTCCAGCACCTCCCGGCTGTCCGCGTCCAGATGGTTGGTCGGCTCGTCCAGCAGGAGGAAATTGCCATGCGCGAGCATCAGCTTGACAAAGGCGATGCGCGCCCTTTCTCCGCCGGAAAGGGTGCCGACCTTCGCGAGGACGTCGTCGCCGGAGAAAAGAAACAGCCCGAGGGCGCCCCTGACCTCCTGCTGCCTGAGGTCCGGAAATTCCCCCCAGACTTCCTCAAGCAGGGTCTTCCCGTCGTCAAGCTGCTGAAGTTTCTGGTCGTAATACCCGATCTCCGCGCCCGCTCCGAGGCGGAAGCTTCCCTCGTCGGGCTCAAGACGGCCGGCGAGGCACTGGAGGAAGCTTGTCTTTCCGATCCCGTTGGCCCCGATCAGGGCCGCCCTGTCGCCTGACTTGAGTTCCAGGCTCAGATTTGTGAACACAGGCCTGCCTTCGAAGGCCTTGCCCAGCGCCGTGACCTTCAGGGCGTCGAAACCCATGCGCCTGCCGGCCTTGAAGCTGAACGTGACCTGGCGGTTTTCCTCGGGTTTGTCCAGCACCTGCATCCGGGCAAGCGCCTTTTCCCGGCTCTCCGCCGCGCGGATGGACTTCTCGCGGTTGAAGCTTCGGAACCGTTCGATGATGACTTGCTGTCTTGAGATCTCCTTCTGCTGCAGCCTGTAGGCGCGGGCCCTGCTGTCAAAGCGTTCCGCCCGCTGGCGCAGGTAGCTTGTGTAGTTGCCGCTGTACTGTTCCGATACGCCAAAGAGGATCTCGGCCACGCCGGTGCACACACGGTCGAGGAAATACCGGTCGTGGGACACGGCGATCACGGAACCCCTGTAGCCCTTGAGATATTCCTCCAGCCACGCCAGCGCTTCCAGGTCGAGATGGTTGGTCGGCTCATCCAGGAGCATCAGGTCCGGGTCCTGAAGCAGGAGCCTGGCAAGGCTCAGGCGGGTCAGTTCTCCCCCGCTGAGGCTTTCGACCGTCTGGCTCTGCTGCCGGACGGTGAAGCCAAGCCCGGACAGCACGCCCTGGATCCTCGAAGGCGCCGTGTAGCCTCCCTCCGTCTCAAAGCGTTCGCTGAGCCTGGCGTATTCCGTCCCGAGCTCGTCGGCCTTCCCGGCGGACAAGGGGCTCGCCATCTCCGCCTCGATGCCCCGCATCCGCGCTTCGATGGCCCGGAGGCGGGAAAACGCCTCCTCCATTTCCCTAAGCACGGTCCTTCCGCCGAACGGCTGGCAGGACTGCGCGAGATACCCGATGCGCGTCCCCTTCAATACCGAAACCTGTCCGCCGTCCAGGGGCAGTTCCCCCGCCAGCGCGCGCAGCAGCGTCGTCTTGCCGCAGCCGTTGACGCCCACAAGACCCAGCCTGTCCCCCTGCGCCAGCGTGACGCTGACGTCCCGGAGCACTTCCTGGACGCCAAAGGATTTGGACAGGTTCCTGGCTGTCAGGAGGATCAAATCCGCTCACCTCCGGCCGGACCGGCTTGCGGGCAACGGAAAAGCCGGCGCTTCGCGTCGGCTTTTCCGTTGCCTCCCGGCTGTCTCAGCCGATAAAGATCATCAGCAGGGCAAGGGCGACGAACACGGCCGCGGAGACCTTTGTCAGCAGCGCGAGTTTTCCCTGCAGGGTCTTGCCTTTGTTCTTGCCGAAAAAACTGTCGCTGCTCCCTCCGCCGCCAAGCGCCGACAGGGCATCGGCGTCGCCCTTCTGAAGCAGGACGGATACGATCATCACCACTGAGGAGACCATCAGCAGGATCGTCATGACCAGTTGGGTCGGAGTCATTCGAATACCCCCTTCTTTCCGCGAGGCGCATTGTAGCACAGCGCCGCGGCCTTGACAAGCGCCCCTGCGCGCGGATTCGCCCGGACCAGGGCCGTGGACTCATCCGCGCAGGAAGCCGGAGAGCGAACGCATCAGCGCTTCCGTCCCGTCCCCGGACAGGGCGGAAAAGGCGAGGAGTTCCCAGGGCTGGACGGCCAGAGCGCGGCTGATCGCAAGCAGGCGGCTGCCTCTGGCGGCGCGGGACAGCTTGTCCGCCTTGGTTGCCACCGTGACAAAGGGAAACCCGGAGCTCCTCAAAAAGAGGTTCATCGCGACATCGTCCGCCGAGGGGGCGAGCCTGATGTCCACAAGGTGGACCACCGCCTTGAGCGAGGCCGTCTGCGCGAAGTATCCCTGGACCATCCTGCCCCATCGTTCCTTCTCCGCCTTGCTGACCCTGGCGTACCCGTATCCGGGCAGGTCCACCAGATGGAAGCGCTCGTCGGCAAGATAGATGTTGATCAGGCTGGTCTTCCCCGGCGTGGCGCTGATCCGCGCAAGGCGCTTCTCCCCGCTCAGGGTGTTGATGAGGCTGCTCTTGCCCACGTTGCTCCTGCCGGCCAGGGCGATCTGGGGAAGCCCCCTCCCCTCGAAATCCCCATAGGCAGGCAGGCTTGTGACAAAGCGGGACTTCAGCGCTCCCATGCGCTATGTCCGCGCCGACAGCGCCGTCCCGATGACCTCGCCGATGCTGTCGACGTACTCGATGGTGAACTTGTCAAGGATGTGCTGGGGGATCTCCTCGACGTCCTTGCGGTTCTCCCGGGGCAGGACGACCAGCGAAATCCCCGCGCGATACGCGGCGAGCAGTTTCTCCTTGACCCCTCCGATGGGCAGCACCCTTCCGCCAAGTGTGATCTCCCCCGTCATGGCAAGGTCGGGCCTCGCCGGCCGACCGGTCAGGGCGGACACCATGGCGGTCGCCATCGTC
This sequence comes from uncultured Oscillospiraceae bacterium, assembly GCA_964563725.1. Classification (GTDB taxonomy): domain Bacteria; phylum Bacillota; class Clostridia; order Christensenellales; family Aristaeellaceae; genus CAZLYF01. Next base: position 15,096 of record CAZLYF010000020.1, on the reverse strand, counting down.
ACGCCGGCCGAGGGCCCGTCCTTTGGCACGGCGCCTTCGGGCACATGGATGTGGATGTCGGACTTCTGCTGAAAGTCCTCGGGCAGGCTGTATTCCGCGCCGTGGGCGCGGACCCAGGACAGGGCTGCCTGGCCGCTTTCCTTCATCACGTCGCCCAGGTGGCCCGTGAGGTTCAGTTTCCCGCTCCCCGGCATGACCACGCATTCCACGGCCAGCATCTCGCCCCCGACCTGGGTGTAGGCCATCCCGTTGACGACCCCCGCCAATGGTTCCTTCAGGGGTTTGTCGCGCAGGTACCGCTCCGCCCCAAGGTACTTCCTGACGGTCTCCCGGTGGACGGTGACCTGCTTTCGGTTCTGGTCCAGCATGTCCACGGCCGCTTTCCGGGCGACCTTGGCAAGGGTCCTTGACAGGGTGCGCACACCCGCTTCCCGCGTATATCCTTCGATCACGAATTTCAGGGTATCGTCGCTGACCTTCACCGCGCCCGCGGCCAGGCCGTTCTCCTTGAGCTGCTTCTTGAGCAGATGCCGCTTGGCGATCTGAAGCTTCTCCTCTTCCGTGTAGCTGGGCACCTCGATGAGCTCCATCCTGTCCCTCAGCGGGGGCGGGATCTCTTCCTCGGTATTGGCCGTTGTGACAAACAGGACGCGGGACAGGTCAAAAGGCACTTCCAGATAATGGTCACGAAAGCTGCCGTTCTGGTCACCGTCAAGGACCTCCAGCATCGCGCTGGCGGGATCTCCGCGGAAATCGTGTCCCATCTTGTCGATCTCGTCAAACAGGAACACCGGGTTCATCGTTCCGGCCCGCTTCATGCCGGCGATCACCCTTCCCGGGATCGCCCCGATATAGGTGCGACGATGCCCAAAGATCTCGGCTTCGTCGCGCACGCCCCCCAGGGACATCTGCACGAATTCCCTGCCCATTGCCTGGGCGATCGCCTTGACGATGGAGGTCTTTCCCACGCCGGGCGGCCCGACGAAACAGAGGATCGGCCCCTTCATGCCGGCAGCCGCATCCTTCTGAAGCCGTATCCCCAGCACAGCCAGGTATTCGATGATGCGTTCCTTGACCTGCTTCATGCCGTAGTGGTTCTTGTCCAGCACCCGCCTGGCGCGGTCAAGGGAGATCTGGTCTTTCGAGTACTTGCCCCAGGGCAGTTCGAACAGCCATTCGAGGTAGTTTTCGCTGACGGTGATCTCCGGCGTGCCGGGGGCCATGCGCGCGAGGCGATCGATCTCCTTTTGGGCTTTTTCCTTCGCCTCGCTGTTCATGGGCGTTTTTTTGAGCTGTTCGCGGAATTCGTCGATCTCCTCCTCGTCGTCCTCGCCCAGCTCTTCCTGGATGGCTTTCATCTGTTCCCTGAGATAGTAGTCCTTCTGGTTCTTGTCTACCTGGCTTTTGATGCGCATCTGGACGACTTTTTCGACCCCGGCGAACTTGACCTCCCTGGCAAGGCACACGCAGAGCGCTTCGAGCCGCTCCCTGGGTTCCGCTTTTTCCAGGATCACCTGCCTGTCGTCGATTTGCGAAAGGGTATTGGCGGCGATCACATCGGCCAGTTCGTCCGGGTTCCTGATGGTCTTGACGGAGCGCAGCAGCTCGCCCGAAACGCGCCCGCTGGCCTCGGCGTAATTCTCAAAGTATTCTTGGGTGATGCGGATGAGCGCCTCAAGCTCGGGCGAATCCATTTCAGGGACATAGGAAGGGATCGCTTCCACCTCCGCGATCCACGCCGTGTCGTCGCGGACCAGGCGCCTGATCAGCGCGCGGCTTTCGCCCTCCACCAGCACCCGCAGGTTGTTGCCGGGCAGATGGAGCACCTGGCTCACCCTGGCGACGGTCCCCGCCGCGTAAAGATTTGCCAGTCCCGGTTCCTCCGCGTCAATGTCCTTCTGCGTGATGACGAAGATCTTCTGGCCGCCGAGCATCGCCCGCTCGATGGTGGCGACGCTCCGATCCCTCCCGACGTCAAAGTGGAGCACCGTGTGCGGAAAAACCACCAGGCCGCGAAGCGGCAGCATCGGAAGCAGGATGGGATTCCCGTCTTTGGTCATGAGGACCTCCTGTCAAAATACCTCTTCCGTCTCTTGGGCGGAAGAGGTCTGGGCGAACATTTCCTGACGGCGGAAAACGGGCCCTGGGGCGCGCTCAGGACGCGTCCTCGGTCAGGGGCCGCTCAAGCACGGGCGCCTGCCTTTTTGTCCGGGCGGGCAGGGCCGCGGGGGCTTCCCTGACCAGCTCCGGCCGAATGCCGGTCCCGGACTCGTCCGCCGTCACGATGCACTTGCGGACATCCGTATGCGAGGGCAGCTCGAACATGGTGTCGTTGAGCCCGGCCTCAATGATCGCGCGCAGGCCGCGGGCGCCGGTCTTTCTTTCGAGCGCTTCCCGGGCGACGAGGCGGAGGGCGTCTTCCTGAAAGGAGAGCTCCACGCCGTCCAGTTCAAACAGGCGCTGGTACTGCTTGACGATCGCATTCCTGGGTTCGGTCAGGATGCGTACGAGGGCGTCGCCGTCCAGGGGTTCCAGCGACAGCGCGACGGGAAGACGGCCGACGAGTTCCGGGATCAGGCCGTATTTGACAAGGTCGTCGGGGCGGACGTGCTGCAGGGCTTTCCCGGTGCGCCTTTCGGCCGTGTCCTCAAGCAAGGCGCCGAAGCCCAGCATCCTGTTGCCCATCCTGGCGCCGATGATCGCGTCAAGCCCGTCAAACGCGCCGCCGCAGATGAACAGGATGTTGGAGGTGTCGATGCGGATGCATTCCTGCTGCGGGTGTTTGCGCCCCCCCTGCGGTGGCACGCTGGCGACGGTCCCCTCAAGGATCTTGAGCAGCGCCTGCTGCACGCCCTCGCCGCTCACATCCCGCGTGATGGATACGTTTTCGCTCTTCCTGGCGATCTTGTCGATCTCGTCAAGATAGATGATCCCTTGCTCCGCGGCGCTCACATTCCCATCCGCGGCCTGGATGAGCCTCAGGAGGATGTTCTCAACGTCCTCTCCCACATAGCCCGCTTCGGTCAGGGATGTCGCGTCCGCGATGGCAAAGGGAACGTTCAGGATCCGCGCCAGCGTCTGCGCCAGATAGGTTTTCCCGGTCCCGGTCGCGCCGACCATGAGGATGTTCGACTTCTGGAGCTCCACGTCTTCGTGCTTGCTGTTGGAGCGGATCCGCTTGTAGTGGTTGTACACGGCCACGCAAAGCGCACGCTTCGTCTTTTCCTGCCCGATCACGTATTCGTCAAGCGTTTTCTTGATTTCGGCGGGGATCGGAAGCCTGGCGCCGGCGGCCTTCTTCGCGGGCCCCTGCGTTCCCTCCTGCAGGATCTCGCCGCAAAGCTCCACGCACTCATTGCAGATGTACGCGCTGGGCCCGGCGATCAGGCGCTTGACCTCGGCCTGCGTCTTGCCGCAAAAGCTGCAGCGGTGCAGTTTCTTCGGTTCGTAGGGTTCTTTAGGCATTCTTCGCACCACCGGACCTGGGGGCGTAGATCTCGTCGATGACGCCGTATTCAAGCGCTTCCTGCGCGGACATGAAATAATCCCTCTCGATGTCCCTGGCGACGCGCTCGACCTGCTGCCCGGACATCTGCGCGATCAGTTCGGTCATTTTTCTCTTGGTCCTCAGCAGCCATTCCGCGCGGATGCTGACGTCCGTCGCGGGACCTTCCGCGCCTCCGGACGGCTGGTGGATCATCACTTCGCTGTTGGGCAGCGCCATCCGCTTGCCCTTCTCGCCCGCCATGAGGAGAAACGCGCCCATGGACGCCGCCATGCCGACGCAGACCGTCCGTACCGGCGACTTGATGTGCTGCATGGTGTCATAGATCGCCATCCCCGCAGTCACCGAGCCTCCCGGGCTGTTGATGTACAGGGAGATGTCGGCGCTTGGGTTGTCCATTTCAAGGAAAAGGAGCTGGGCAACCACCGTGTTCGCCATCCCGTCGTCGATGGAACCGGACAGGAACACGATGCGGTCCTTGAGCAGCCTGGAATAGATGTCAAAGGACCTCTCGCCGTTCCCGCTGCGCTCTACGACATAGGGAATCAAATACTCGCCCATCTCTCTCTCCTTCACTCAATGCCGCCGCCGGTTTTAAGGAGCGCTTCGTCGACCGCTTCGATCAGTTCGCCCGCCGGGACAGCAGGTTCTTCGGTTTCCTTCACTGTGACCGCCGCCGCCTCCTTGAGGATGCCGACGACTTTGGCGATCGAGGCGGTCTGTGCGAAATACTTGAGTTGCGCTTCATTGAGTCCCGCCTTGTACTCCTGCGCGTCCTTGCCTCGTTCCGCCGCGCCCTCGGCGATCTTACTGTCGATCTCTTCCTCTGAGGGCGCGACGCCCTCCTTCTTCCCGATCTCGCCCAATACGAGCTCCGTCTTGACGCGGACCGATGCGTCCGCCCTGTACCTGTCGCGGACCTGCTCTTCCGTCATGCCCATGTATTTGAGGTAATCGTCATACTTCAGCCCCTGATAGGCAAGTCTCAGCCGCAGGCTGCGGATCATCGCGTCGATCTCGTCCTCGATCATGACGCCGGGGATGTCGCAGTCGGCGGCGTCCACTGCCTGCATGATCAGGCTGTTTTCCAGTTTCGCCTCCGCCTGCCGGTCCCTGAGCTCCTCAAGCTCACGCACGATCGCCTCGCGGTAGGCTGCGAAGGTATTGTGTTCGGATACGTCAGCCGCAAATTCGTCGTCGAGTTCGGGACGCAGGTCGCGCGCGGCCTCGTTGAGCTTGACATGGAAGGCCGCTTCCCTGCCGGCGAGGCTTTCATTGTGGTAGCCGGCCGGGAAAGTCACCGTGATGTCCTTTTCCTCCCCCGGGCGCATGCCGATCAGCTGCTCCTCAAAGCCGGGGATAAAGGCTCCCGCTCCCAGCGTGAGCCTGTGCCCCGCGTCTGAACCGCCTTCAAAGGCTTCCCCCTCCAGCGTGCCCGCGTAGTCGATGCTGACGCTGTCGCCCGCCTGCGCGGGGCCGTCCGTCACGTCCACCTGGGTCGTGGCGCGCTTCACGTCGCGCTCGATACGCGCGTTGATGCTTTCCTCCGTGACGGGCGGCAGGTACCTGACCGCCTTGAGGCCCCTGTATTCCCCCAGGGTCACCTCCGGCCGCACGTACACTTCGACCGTGAACTTCAGTTCCTTGCCGGCGCCGACCTGGTCCAGGCTGATTTCCGGGCGGTCGACGGGGTTCAGCGCTTCCTTCTCGACCGCTTCCTGATAAAGGCCGGGAAAAACGAGGTCGAACGCCTCGTCATAAAAAACGCCTTCTCCATACATGCTTTCGATGAGCCTGCGGGGCGCCTTCCCCTTCCTGAATCCGGGCACATTGATGCGCGAGCGCGTCTTGATGTATGCCTTTTGCAGGGCAGAGTCAAAATCCTCTGCGGGGACGTCAAAGGATATCTTCATTTTGTTGCCGGAAATCTTCTCGACCGAATACGTCATCGGGTCCTCCCACAAACAAGCGATCGCGCTCCCCGCAGGCGGGAAACACGCCACATGCATGTTATCACTCAAGATGAGGACTTGCAAGCGCGGACGCGCCTGTTTACACGCTAAGGGGCCCCGCCCTCTGGGCCCCGTTTGCTTTTCAAGCTCACCGGGCCTGTGCTATACTCCCCCAAAGCGGGTCGCCGGACGGCGTCGGCCCGGCCGGGAGGAGCAGAGGATGGACGAGCGTTTGTTGGAAAGGATCCGTCAGGTGTTTTCTCTCCTGAATTCGCCCCTTCTCCTGCTTGACGAGAGCGGCCGGAGCCTCCTCGCGCACGAAGGGCCGTCCTGCTTTCCCCCGTCCGGCCTGACGGCCCGCATCCCTGCCGCGTCCGGCGACAGCTTTTTTTTGCGCCTGCCTGGAGAGCCCCCTCTCATCCTCGCCGCGCGCGGCGGCGCGGCGGCGCGCGATCTCCTGCTGCTTGCCGCCTCCCTGGTGGAGGAGCTTCTCAAGGGGCAGGACCGTACGGATACCCTCAACGGCGCGTACCAGAGGCTCCTGTCGGATGAACTCCAGCCCGCCGAGGTCGATGCGGTCGCCAGTGAGTTCAAGCTGGAGGTCAACCGGAGCCGCTGTGTGGTCCTGGCGCATATGGTGCGCGTCAGGGACGGCGGCATCAGCCCGATGCTCCGCGAAACCCTCCCCATGGCAGCGGGAGACGCGCTCGTGGCGATGGACAACCACAGCGCCGCGCTGGTCAAGGACATGACGGACATCGCAAACACCGATGAACTCAGGGAATTCGCCTCAGCTGTCGAGTCGACGCTGCTGGAGGAAGAGGGAACAGCCATGACCATGGGCATCGGGGAACCCGCGCCCACGCTCCATGAGTTGTCCGCCAGTTACCGTCAGGCAAAAAAGGCCATCGAGATCGGGCGTGTCTTCCGGGAATCGGAAAACATCCACCTGTGGCGGACCCTGCTTCTGGAAAGGTTCATGGCCGAGATCCCCGCCGAGACGGCTGCGCTGTACCATGGCCTGCTTTTCAATCGAAAAACGGCCCATCTGTTCAACGAGGAGATCCTTGAAACGGTCAACATGTTCCTGAAGAAGGACCTGAACCTGTCCGATACCGCGCGCCAGCTCTATATCCACCGCAATACGCTGGTCTACCGCCTGGACAAGATCCAGCGCCTCGCCGGGCTGGACCTGAGGCGCTTTGACGACGCGGTCACCTTCAGGATGCTCCACGACATGAAGAAATGCCAGAAAAACAAAGGGAGAAAAGCTGTATGAGGACAGGCTTCGCCATGGGGAAAAGAGTTCTGCTGCCGGCCGCCGCGCTGTGCGTCTGCCTTGCCGCCGCGGCGCCGGCGCTCGCCCGAAGCCCCGTCGCCGTCCCGAAAAACCCGGACACGGTCACCATCACGCGCGAGGAGTACGAAAGGCTCAAGCGCTACGAGCTGCTTGACGAAGTCCGACAGTACATCGACGCCTACTATTACGAGGAGCCCGACGCCCAGGCGATGATGGACGGCGCCATCGACGGTTTCCTGTCCGGCCTTGGGGACGCCTATACCTTCTATTATCCTCAGGAGGCCTGGGAAAACCTGTGGGAGGACGACGAGGGCAAGTACGCGGGCATCGGGGTGCAGATGCTTGGCGATTATGAGGACTCGAGCGTCACGGTCACGCGCGTGTTCCGCGGCACGCCCGCGGAAGGAGCCGGCATCCGCAAAGGCGACGTCTTCTACAGGGTCGGGGACCTGGAGGTCACCACCGCGACCATGCAGGAAGCGGTCAGCCTGATGCGCGGGATCCCCGGGGAAACGGTGCACGTGGAGATGCTCCGGGGCGGGGAGATCCTGTCCTTTGACATCGTCAAGGCGGAGATCGTCGTCAACCGCCTGGAGTCAAAGATGCTCGACGGGCACGTGGCTTACATTGCCCTGTATGAGTTCGCGGGGGACTGCGCCGACGCCTTCGCCGTCGAATTCAGGGAACTGCAGCAAAAAGGCGCCCGCTCCCTGATCCTCGACCTCAGGGACAACCCCGGAGGCTGGGTGGACGCGGGCGTGGCCATCGCCGACCTGTTCCTGGGAAGGGAGCTCCTCTTCTACACGCAGGACAGGGCGGGAAACCAGGAAAAAACCTATACGGAAGCAGGGGGGAGCGCCCTTCCGCTGGTGCTTCTCGTCAACGGGAATTCTGCCTCCACCTCGGAAATATTCGCCGCGGCGATGAAAGATCACGGGCGCGCGACCCTGGTCGGGACGAAGACCTTCGGCAAGGGCATCGTGCAGGACGTGCGGCCGCTCAGCGACAACAAGTCCGGTTTTCAGTACACCTTTGCGCAGTTCTTTTCCCCCGAAGGGAACAAAGTGCACAAGGAAGGGGTGTCTCCGGACATCGAAGTCCTCCTGCCGGAGGAACTCCTCTCCGCGTATTTCAGCTTTGGCGACCTGAGCGATCCGCAGCTTGAGGCAGCCTACGCGGAAGCCCTCAGACTCCTTGCGCCCTGAATTGACGCGGCCAGCCTGAGGCAGGAGACGCCCCACTGACATGCTGTTGCCAAGGGAAGCGTTCTGCTGTATGATGTGACTGCCGTACGTGGTGCCGGGTCCTGTGCGATTTCATGGTGTGAACCCTGTCAGGTCCGGAAGGAAGCAGCAGTAAGCTCAAGTTGGGATGTGCTGCGGGAGTGCCTGGCGCCCGTACGGTTTTTGATTTCGCCCGGAGGAAAGAAAAATGTGGAAAGTGCCCGAAGTTCTTCGCCAGGACAGGGAGATCTGGCAGGCGATCGGGGAGGAGTGCGCGCGCCAGGAGGAGCATATCGAACTCATCGCGAGCGAGAATTTCGTCAGCCCCGCCGTGATGGCCGCGATGGGCAGCCCGCTGACCAACAAGTACGCGGAAGGCTATCCAGGCAAGCGCTATTACGGGGGCTGCCGTTACGTCGATGTCGCCGAGGAACTGGCGCGGGAGCGGGCCAGGCAGCTGTTCGGCGCGGAGCACGCCAACGTGCAGCCCCACTCGGGTTCACAGGCCAACATGGCGGCGTATTTCGCCCTGCTTGAGCCCGGGGACACCGTGCTCGGCATGAGCCTCAACAACGGGGGCCATCTCACGCACGGGAGCCCTTTCAACATCAGCGGCAGGTATTTCCGTTTCGAATCCTATGGCGTCGAACCGGAAACCGAAAGGATCGACTACGACGGGCTCCTCGCAAAGGCGAGGGGCTGCAGGCCAAAACTGATCGTCGCAGGCGCTTCCGCCTACCCCAGGAAGATCGATTTTGAACGCTTCAGGGAGGTCGCCGACGACGTGGGCGCCCTTCTGATGGTGGATATGGCGCACATCGCGGGCCTGGTCGCCGCGGGCTTCCACCCCTCTCCCGTCCCCTTTGCGGACGTGATCACCTCCACCACGCACAAGACGCTGCGCGGCCCCAGGGGAGGCCTGATCCTCTGCCGGGCCGGGCACGCAAAAGCGATCGACAAGGCGATCTTCCCCGGGACCCAGGGCGGTCCGCTGATGCACATGATCGCGGCCAAGGCAGTCTGCTTTCAGGAGGCCTTGCAGCCCGGCTTCCGCGATTACCAGGGGCAGATCATCAGAAACGCCAAGGCGATGGAGGACGCGCTGCGCGCCCAAAGCGTCCGGATGGTCTCGGACGGGACGGACAACCACATGCTGCTGCTTGATTTCGCGGATCTCGAGATCACAGGCCAGGAGATGGAGACCCTTCTGGGGCAGGCAAGCATCACGGTGAACAAGAACATGGTCCCCCGGGACAAGCGCAAGTCGTCCGTCACCAGCGGCATACGCGTCGGGACGCCGGCCGTCACCACGCGTGGCATGAAGGAAAGGGAAATGGCGCTCATCGCCGGCTGGATCGCGCAGGTCCTGCGCGAGGGAGAGGCTGCCGTCCCGCAGGTCGGCGCCGCCGCAAAGGCGCTCACCGCCGCCTTCCCGCTCTACGCCTGACCCGGCCGCACCCAGGCCTCCCGCCCAAGGGGGCGGGCTTTTTTGTCAGGCCCCGCTTCCTATGGTAGAATGCGCGCGAGGTGTTTTTCATGCGCGAGACCTGCGTGATCGTCGACGGCCACAGCCTGATGTACCGGGCCTTCCACGCCCTGCCGCCGATGGATTCGGACGGCGTGCACACCAATGCGCTGCACGGCTTCCTTTCGATGCTTTTCCGCGTGTTCGAGGAACGCGCGCCCCAATACTGCGTCGTCGCCTTTGACGAGCACGGGCCCACCTTCAGGCACGAGGCTTACGCGGAATACAAGGCGGGGCGCCAGCCGATGCCCGAAGAACTGCGCGAGCAGTTTCCCATCGTCCGGGAACTTCTTCAGTCGATGGGCGTCGGGGTCCTGAGCCTGAAGGGTTATGAAGCGGACGACCTGCTGGGCGCGGTGTCGCGGCAGTGCAGGGACAAAGGTCTCGACAGCCTGCTTGTCACGGGGGACAGGGACGCGCTGCAGCTGGTGGACGATGGGATCTTGCTGCTGTACACGAGGAAGGGCATTTCCGAAACGCAGCTCTTCACGCCTTCCGCCGTCAAGGAGCAGTACGGCATCACGCCCGCGCAGGTGCCCGACTGGAAAGGGCTCACCGGGGACGCTAGCGACAACATCCCGGGCGTGCCCGGCGTAGGCGACAAAACGGCCGTCAGGCTGCTCAATGACTACGGTTCGCTGGAGGGCGTCCTTGAGCACGCGGGAGAAATCAAGGGCAAGCTCGGTGAGAACCTGCGCGCGCACGCGCAAGAGGCGCGTTTCGCAAAACAGCTCGCGACCATCGACAGCAGGGCGCCTGTAGGCGTCGATCTCTCCTCGTGGATGCTCAACCGCCTTGAGGAAGGTCTGCCGTCGCTTCAGAAATACCGTCTCAACAGCGCCGGCGAAAAGATGAAAAGGCTGCTCGCGGCCCGTCAGCCCGCAGGACATGTTTCGCCCCCGGCGCCCTCCGGGGACGCCGCCTGGGAGGATCTCGCGGAGGCAGACGCTGTCTCCGCCTTCCTGAGGGGCGGCGCTTCCGGCCCGCTCACGCTGCATTTGGCTGATGACGCCTTGACGGTCGTCCGCGGCGACGGGCGCCGGGCGCGCGTCCCGCTCGCGACCGGCCAGCAGGACCTGTTCTCGCGCAGGCGCGGTCTGCTTCCCGAAAAGGTCCTCGGGGCCCTGTCGGGCGCCATGGCCGCCAGGAGTCTCGTCACCCACGACGCGAAAACCCTTTTTCATCGGCTGCATGCCGTTCAGCTGCCCGTTCCGCCCCTCAAATGGGACACCATGATCGCCGCCTACCTGCACAACCCGCTGGAAAAGAGCTACTCCCTGCAGCAGTTGGGAGAGTACAGCGCCGGCGGCGTCGCGGACCTGGCCGGCGCGCAGGAAAAGCAGCTCCGGGACGAAGGGATGTCCGTCCTGTACGAGACCATTGAGCTCCCGCTTGTCAGGGTTCTTTTCGATATGGAAGCCGAAGGTTTCCAGGTGGACCGAAAGGTGCTTGAGGACCTGGGCAGCCAATTCACGAAGCGCAGCGCGGAGCTGCAGGACATGATCTACTCAAGCACGGGGGTTTCCGGGTTCAACCTCAACAGCCCGCAGCAGCTGGGCAAAGTCCTGTTTGACACCCTGGGCCTCCCTTCCCGAAAGAAGACCCAGCTGGGCGGCAGCACGGACGCGGACACCCTGGAGGGCCTCAGCGGTCTTCACCCCAGTATCCCGATGATCCTGGAATACAGGCAGGTCGTCAAGCTCAACGGCACCTACATCGATTCCCTCCTGCGCAAGGTAAGTCCCGCCGGCCGCATCCACACCACCTTCGACCAGACCAGCACTGCCACGGGGCGCATCTCCTCCAACGAGCCGAACCTGCAGAACATCCCTGTCCGCACCCCGCTGGGCCGCGACATCAGAAAAGCCTTTGTCGCCAAAGAAGGCTTCACGTTGGTCGACGCCGACTATTCGCAGATCGAATTGAGGATCCTCGCGCACATGAGCGGGGACGAAGCCATGTGCGACGCCTTTGTCCGCGGCCAGGACATCCATACCCGGACCGCCGCGGAAATCAACGGCGTCGCGATGGAGGAGGTTACGGCGCAGATGCGTTCCGCTGCCAAGGCGGTCAATTTCGGCATCGTGTACGGGATCAGCGACTTCGGGCTCGCGCGCAACATCGGCATCACGCAGAGGCGGGCGGCGGATTTCATCTCCCGCTATTTTGACCGTTACCCCGGCGTGCACGCCTTCATGCAGCAGGCTGTCAGGGACGGCTTCGCCAACGAGTACGCCGCCACCCTGTACGGACGCAGGCGTCCCCTTCCGGAACTCAGGTCCTCAAATTTCAACACGCGCAGCTTCGGGGAGAGGGCCGCGATGAACACGCCCATCCAGGGCACCGCGGCCGATATCATCAAGGCTGCCATGGTGCGCGTGCACGAACGGCTCCTGACGGAAGGATACGCGTCAAGGCTCATCCTGCAGGTCCACGACGAACTGCTCATCGAAGCCCCTCGGGAGGAAGCCCTCAGGGTGTCGGCCATGCTGAAGGAATGCATGGAGCAGGTGCTTCCCCTCCGGGTGCCCCTTGTCTGCGACGTCAAAACGGGGCGCAGCTGGTATGAGACAAAATAAGCCCTACGTGGTGGGATTGACGGGCAGCATCGCCAGCGGCAAGTCCAGCCTTGCGCGCGCGCTGGCGAACCGCGGAGCCTGTGTGATCGACGCCGACCGGATATCGCGCGCGCTCACCGCCCGCGGAGGTCCGGCGCTTGGGGCGATCAGGGACCGCTTCGGCGAAGAGGTTTTCCGTGAGGGTGAGCTCGACAGGAAAAAACTGGGCGACCTCGTCTTCTCAAACATCGCCTCCCTCCGTTCCCTCAACGCGATCATGCACCCCATGATCATAAGGGAGATCGGGAGACGGCTCACCCTCCTGCGCCGGCTCCCCGCTGTTGTGATCGATGTCCCCCTGCTGTTCGAAACCGGCCTGGACAGCCTGTGCGACGAGATCTGGTGCGCTTGCGTCGGCAAAAGAAAGCAGGTGGCGCGTCTGCGCAGGCGGGACGGCCTTTCCACCCGCCAGGCCCTCAGACGCATCGGGAGCCAAATGCCGGCGCGCAGAAAAGCGAGGCTGTCCGATCACGTAATCGACACCGGCGGGCGGAAGCGCGAAAGCGCGGGTCGCGCCCTTTGCCTGTGGCGCGGCGCGCTCAGGCGGGCCCGTCTTGGCTGACTCCGGGCGCCGCGCCGCTCCTCCGGCGGCCGCCCCTCCCTCTCCATTCCCCGCGCGCTTCCCGGGCAGACCCGCGCTTTCGCCGCGCCGGCCGCGGCAGCCCCGCGCGGGCCGCGCGCAGGGCGCAGCGAAGCGCAGCCCGCGCAAAACGGGAGCGTGGGCTGCCGTCTTTTCTCTGCTGGCTGCGGCCATCCTGGCCTTTTCACTGCTGCTGGCGAGCGAAACGTCGAAGCTGGAGGGCCTCAGGGCCGAAAAGCTGCGGGCCCGGCAGGAGCACGAAGACCTCGTCGGGTACTACGCGGGGCTCCGGCGCGCCTCCGGGGTGCGGGACATCATCGACAGGTATGCCGCCGAATACGGTGTGGATCCCTCCTTCATATCCGCGATCATCGCCCGCGAAAGTCATTTCGACCCTGCCGCCCAGAGCGCGGCCGGCGCGCGGGGACTGATGCAGGTCATGGAGGATACCGGGGAGTGGATCGCCTCAAGGCTTGGTGCCGCGGGGTATGAATACGGGCGGCTCTTTGACCCCGACCTCAATATCCGCTTCGGGACATGGTACCTGTCGTACCTGAGCAGCCTGTTTTCCGGTTCTCCGGTCATGATCCTCTCCGCGTATCACGCAGGGCCCGGCAATGCGGCGCTGTGGGCGCTCAGGTATGCGGACGACCGGCAGACGCTCGCGGCCGGGCAGATCCCCATGGAAGACACAAGGGACTACGTTGGAAAGGTGATGGATGCCTATGCCCTGTATTACGAATATGACAGCGCGCGCTAGGCGGCGCTTTTCTCTCTTTCTTGCGGCGGCGCTGCTGTGCCTCTCGGCCGGAGCGGCGGCGGCGCCTGCGGGCGACTCGCTCACCCTGGGCATCATCTCGGTGACGACGCAGCGGACGAATCCTCTCAGGCCTTCGGAGAGGGAGTTCATGTCCCTGACAAGCCTTGTATACGAGGGCCTCGTCCGTATCGACGACGATTATCTCCCCAAGCCCTGCCTCGCCGAAAAATGGGAAGCCTCACCCAGCGGGGATACCTGGTATTTCACGCTTCGGGACAACCTTTTCTTCCATGACGGGACCCCGCTGAACGCGGGCGACGTGGTGGCGACCGCCAACGAAATCCTGCGCCTCGCCGCGGAAACGGGCGCGGAAGGCGGGGGCGCCTACGCGTCGCTGAGATATTTCATCAGCGGCATTTCAGCCAGCGACGGAAGGACGGTCGTCGTCAAAACGAAACGGAACAACTTCGCCTTCCTGTACGCGATGAACTTTCCGGTGCTTCCCGCCGCCCAGCTCGCGTCTGAAAACCCCCCGGGGACGGGCCCTTTCCGCGTCGAGATCTTTGTGCCGAAGGACTATATGCTCCTGTCAGCCAATTCCTCCTGGTGGAGTCCGCGCCCGAAGATCAGCGAGATCATGACGATCTTCCACGCGGCCAACAGGGAACTGATCACCAGCTATGAATACAACCGGGTCGACGCGGTCCTGACCCGCTCGCTCACCGCGGCGCAGTACCGCTCGGGGATCAGCAGCCTGAACCTGAGCTTCAGGACGAGGCAGCTGGAGACGCTGATGATGAACAACCGCGTCCCGGAGCTGAAGGATATCCGCGTGCGCAAGGCGATACGGTACGCGCTCAATCTGGATGCCATCGTTTCCACGACCTATATGGACATGGTGGCGAAAACCGACACGCCCCTTCCCGCCGGGACATGGATGCACAATGACGCTACCGGGGCGGGAACCCACGACTCCGGGAAGGCCGTCGCGCTGCTTGAGGAGGCGGGCTGGACGGATACGGACGGGGACGGGATCCGCGACACGGTCATCGACGGGAAGAAGGCCAACCTGGTCCTCCGCTTTTTCGTCTACGAGGAGCAGGAGAACAGCGTGCGCGTCAGCACGGCCTTCCAGATCGCGGACATGCTTGCCGCTGTCGGCATCAGGGCCAATGTGACGGCGATGTCGTTCAATGAGGCGAAGACGAAACTCGAAGCCGGCAGCTTTGACCTGTGCCTGGCCGCATTTCACATGGACGCCTCCCCCGATCCGGGCTTTCTCCTCATGGGAGGCAATACGGGCAATTACGGAAGATACCGCTCCGAGGCGATGGACAAGCTGTTCGATGAGTTGAGGTCCAGCCTCTCGCAAGACGCTTACAGGAGAAAACTCTGGCAGATCCAGGCGCAGTTTGCGGAAGACTGCCCCTTTATCTGCCTGTACTACAGAAACGGCGCCGTCATCACGCGCAGGATGTTTACGGACGCCAGGGACATCAGGGAACCGGAGGTCCTCCGGGGCGTCGAGGGGGCCGCAGGCGATTAGCCGCGCAGCGTCCCGCGGGGCCGGGCCCGGCTCAGGGCATGTTCATGAAAAATGAGGCTGGTTGAAGAGGACATGTTCGAGTAAGGG
>CAZLYF010000019.1:0-28378 GCA_964563725.1 uncultured Oscillospiraceae bacterium | reverse complement strand
GCGTACGTAGACGGCCTTGGTGACCATCACCGGCACAAGCAGGAGCAGCGCTGCTGCGGCGGCCAGCCCGGCGGCCGTCAATGCCTTTCTGGGATTTGCGGACTGCTGCGCGCCCGTCATTTCCGCGCCACCCTTCTGGCCGCGAAGCCCTGCGGCCGGACGACGAGCACAAGGATCAGGAAACCGAACGCCATGATGTCCCGGAAAGAGGCCGAGCTGAAGGTGATCCCCAGGTTTTCCGTAATGCCGATGGACAAGCCGCCCAGCGCCGAATAGCGGATGTCCACCAGGCCTCCCAGCACTGAGGACGCGAAGGCCTTGATGGAATAGGCCGCGCCCATCGTGGGGTAGGCCGCGTAATAGTAGATGGCCAGCAGGATCCCGGCGACGCCTCCGAAACCGCAGCCGATGCAGTTGCCCAGCATGGCGACGCGCCGCACGTTGATCCCGACCAGGTAGGAGGCCTCCTTGTTCTGGCACACGGCGCGCATCATCACGCCCCATTTGGTGCGGTTGAAAAAAAGCGTCAGCAGCAGCGCCAGCGCGAACACCAGCGCGATGATCACGATCTGCAGAAGCTTGATGTTCACGGTCGCGCCGAACACCTCAAAGGCGAACACCCGGTTGTCGATCACGTTGAGCATCGGTTTGGTTTCGGGGCCAAACACGATCTGCGCCAGGTTCTTGATCAGGGTGCTGAAGCCGATCGTGCACAGGAGGGAAATGTGACGCGGCGCGTTGAAAAACCGCTCGTAGCACACCTTGTACACCACGATGCCAATCAGAAAGGAGCCCGCGAAGGCCGCGGGGATCCCGAGCGCCAGGCTGGTTCCGGACAGGGTGAAGGTGTAATACGCGGCGAAAGCGCCCAGCATCATGATCTCGCCGTAGGCAAAGGTGACCATCCCGACGATGCCGACGATCACGGAATAGCCGATGGCCATCAGCGCGTAGATCGCGCCCTGGCACAATCCGTTCATCAGCTGGTTGAGCAGGTATTCCATCGCGCGTCCTCCGGCTGGCGGGGGCGGAGACAAACAGTTGAAGAGCGGCAGTCCCGCATACCGCTCTTCACCCGTTCGTTCAGCGCCCTTCCGTGCTGTGTGGCGGGATGTTTCCGGACAGGCGCCGCAGCTTACTCCCTGCCGTATTCAAAGCCTTCCAGGACGACCCACTCCTTGTCTTTCACGCCGCAGATCATGTATTCGCGCTGGATGTCTCCGTCGGGCGTGAACCGGATGCGGCCGGTCAAGCCGTTGAAGTCGATGTTCTGTACCGCGTCGCGGATGGCGTCGCGGGTGATCGGGGCGTCGCCGATCTCCGTGATCGCCTGGGCGATGATCTTCGCGCAGTCGTAGGCGCAGGCGGGATGGATCGTTGGCGCAAAGCCGGCGATGGTCTTGAACGACTCATACCAGGCCATCTGCTCCGCGTTGCCCTTGTCAAAGAAGAAGGGGGAGGTCACGATCAGGTTGTCGGGGTCGATCAGCTGGCTGACCAGCTGCGCGGAGGTGCCGGGGCCCAGCGAGACGTGCTGGATCTCCCAGTTGCTCGCGTCCGCCTGGTTGAAGATCGCGGCCACGGAATTGCCCTGGTCCAGCACCAGCAGCACGTCGGGATTGGCAGCGCGCACCTTGGTGATGATGGAGCTGAAGTCCGTCTCGCCGGTCGCGTAGGTCTCATGCGCGGCGATCTCCAGGCCTTCGGCCAGCGCCTGTTTTTCGAAGTTGCTGTAGCTGGCCAGGCCCCAGTCGCTGTCCACGCGGACGACGGCCACCTTCTGCGCGCCCAGGTACTTTTTGATGACGGTACGGGCCATGAAGGGCGCTTCCACGTCCTGCCGGCCCATGATGCTGAAGCAGTACTTGCTCATCGCGGCGTAGTCGGGCGCGGACGCCGTCGGGGAGAGCTGCACGAGGCCGTAGCGGTCGACGATGGGGGCGTTGGCCTTGCAGCAGCCGGAGGTGAAGTCGCCCAGGATCGCCAGGTACGATTCGTCCTCGGCAAACTGGGTCGCGAGGGTCGACGAGGTGACGGGGTCGCCTTCGGAATCCTTCAAATCGATCGAAAGCATCCAGCCGTTGGCGCCCCCGGCCGCGTTGACCTCGTCGATGGCCATCTGGAAGCCTACTTTGAAGCCCGTGCCGTACTCGGTGTAGGTCCCGGTCAGGGGCGCCAGGCCCCCAAGCTTGATGGTTCCCTTCGTTTCAGCCGCCGCGACGGCCGTCAGGCCTGCCGCGAGGGCAACGCACAGGAGCGCAGCCAGTATCCGTTTCATCCAGTTCCCCTCCTTTTATTCTGTGCGGCTGCCGCCGCCGGGTCACCCCTTTTTGTGAAAATGGACCTCACAGGTTTCGCAGCCCTGCGCGATGGTCCCGCCCAGCGTAAAGCCAAAGCCCATGCCCTCGGCGATCCCGCGGTCACCGTCCATCGCGATGTCGCACAGCAGGGCGATGGTCTCGTCATCGAAGCCGAGCTTCTTCCAGGCGCTCACCAGGGCGCAGTAGTGGAAGTCCACCTTCACGTCGTCCGCGGTGACTTCCAGCGGCTCCATCTCGAAGGTGGTCTTCCCCGGGTCGGACAGGAAGACGCGGTCCGCGAACTTCTGCAGGTCGGAATCCCCGTCGCAGACAGCCAGGAAGCCTTCCCCGTGCATCAGCCCGCAGCGCTTGACCGCCCTGCGGCAGAGCGCCTCCGCATCGAGGCCCGCCTTCCTGGCCTCGTCGAACATCAGGCCCATCCATGTGGCGCGGTGTTCGATCGCTTTTCGGTTGATGTTGACTTTTTCATTGTCCGCCACGGTCGGATCGTTTTTGATCGGCATTTCTTTCCCTCTTTTCCTGAGCCGTTGTTTCCTGCCCTGCCGGGTCCCCTCAGCGCGCGCCCGGGTGATTTGCGAAAATAGCCTGGCCGGGGAATCCTCATGTCCGGGGGTCGAACAAAAACCTGTTCCGGTCCGGCGGGCTTCGGCTCCGTCGATTTGCGCCTGATTATAGTTTTCGGATCAAAAGATGTCAATACCCGCCGTCTTGTGCAATTGAGATCGGAAGGGCCTGCGCCTCAGCGCTCCTTCTCCGCCAGCGTTCTCCTGCAGGCCTCGGCGATATGGCGCGCGGTCAGCCCGTATTCCTCAAAAAGCGCCGCCGGCTTGCCGGATTGTCCGAAGCGGTCCCGGATGCCGACGCGCTCAAAGCCGCAGCGGAGCCGTCCCGCCAGCGTCTCGGCGACCGCGGAACCCAGCCCGCCGATGACCGAATGTTCCTCGGCGGTGACGACGGCGGCGCATTTTCCCGCCATGGAAAGGACAAGCGCGGTATCCAGCGGCTTGATGGTATGCAGGTTCACGACGGCTGCCCTGATCCCTTCGGCGGCGAGCGTTTCCCTCGCCAGCAGCGCCTGGGCGACCATGACCCCGCAGGCGAATACCGCAACATCCTCTCCCTCGCCAAGCGTCACGGCCTTTCCGATCTCAAAGGGAGTGGCGTCGTTGGTGCAGATATCCGTCGGGAGCCTGCCCGTACGGATGAAGACCGGTCCGGAGGCCCTGGCCGCCGCGAAGACCGCCTTTTCCATTTCGACCGCGTCGCAGGGCACCAGGACGGTCATGCCGGGGAGCACGCGCATGAGCGCGATGTCTTCCACAGCCTGATGGCTGCCGCCGTCCTCCCCGGCGCTGGGGCCGGCGTGGGACAATCCAAGCTTCACGTTCGCGTTTGTGTAGCAAATGGCGTTGCGCACCTGCTCGTACGCGCGCCCCGCGCCAAAGAGGGCGAACGTGCTTGCGAATACGGTATAGCCGCAGTGGGCCAGTCCGGACGCGGCAGCCATCATGTTGGATTCCGCAATGCCGAAATTGTAGAAGCGGTCCGGAAAGGCTTTCATGAATTCTGACGTCATCGTCGCGTGCGCGAGGTCGGCGTCGACCACCAGCACCTTTTCGTCGCAGGCTCCCAGCTTCGCGAGGGCTTTGCCGTAGGCGATCCTTGTGGACTGTTTTTCAGCCATCGCAGTCCCCCGTCTCGCGCATCGCCGCGCGATACTCCTCTTCGCTCATCGGCCTTCCATGCCAGCCCGCGGCGTTTTCCATAAACGACACGCCCTTCCCTTTCACCGTGCGGCACTTGAGGAATCGGGGCCTGCCCTCGGAGGGCCGCTTCAGCGCGCGGGTCAGGGCGTCGACATCGTGGCCGCCGGCTTCCGCCGTTTCCCAGCCGAACGCGCGGAATTTCCCGGCGATGTCCCCCAGCGACATCACCTCGTCGTTTGATCCGTCGATCTGCAGGCCGTTGAAGTCCATCAGGACCGTCAGGTTGTCCAGCCTGTAGTGCGCAGCCGCCATGGCTGCCTCCCAGACCAATCCTTCCTGCGCTTCCCCGTCGCCGATGATACAGTACACGCGGAAGCCGCGGCCGGGCCGCTTCCCCGCCAGCGCCATGCCCACGGCGATGGAAATGCCCTGCCCGAGGGATCCCGTACTGGCGTCCACTCCCGGCGTTTTCAGCATGTCCGGGTGCCCCTGCAGCCTGCTGCCGAGCTGTCGCAGCGTCCACAGTTCCTCCCGCGGGAAAAACCCCCGGTCAGCAAGGACGGCGTACAGGGCGGGGCATCCGTGTCCTTTGCTGAACACAAAGCGGTCCCGCTCCTCCATGCGGGGACGGGCGGGATCGACGCGCATGACGGATTCATAGAGGGCGAGAAGCATTTCCACGCAGGACAGGGACCCGCCCGGATGCCCGGACTGACAGCCGTAGAGCATCCTGAGGATGTCGCTCCTGACGCGCCGCGCTTTCTGTTCGATCGTCATCTTCCCCTCCTGAGCCTCTCTTTCGCAGGTCTCCCAGGGGGCCTCAGCCCTTGACGGCTCCCGCCGTCAGGCCCGCCACCAGGCGTTTCTGCGCCACAAAAAACAGGCAGCAGACGGGGATCACCGTGATGATCCCGCCCGCGGTCAGCAGCGACCACTGCACGCCCAGCTGCCCGATGAGGTTCCTGAGCGCGACGGGAATGGTCCGGTTTCTTTCGTTGGTGAAAAGCACGGCGAAGGTGAATTCGTTCCAGGACTGCATGAAGATGTACACGCCCGTCGCGAGCAGGCAGGGAACGAGGACCGGCAGGATGATTTTGATGAAAGCCGTCGCCCGGTTGGCGCCATCCACCATCGCGGCTTCCTCCAGGGCCATCGGCAGGTCGTTGAGATACCCGGTCAGCAGCCACACCGTGAAGGGGATCGTGAACGTGGTGTAGGACAGGATCAGCGCCGACGGTGTGTAGAGGATGCCCAGCTTCCGCATGATGGCAAACAAAGGGATCAGGAGGAGCACCGTCGGGAACATGTTGTTGGTGAGGAAGAGGAGCATCAGGCCTTTGCGGCCGGCAAAGCGAAAGCGGGAAAACGCGTACGCCGCAAGGAGGGATACGGCAAGGGACACGGCGGTCGTGGATACGGCCACGAGCAGGCTGTTGCGCATGGGCAGCAGAAAGTTGAATTCCCTGAACAGTTTCACATAGGCGCCGAAAACGGGCTTCCCGGGGAAATAGATGACCGAGGCGGCGTAGAGCTCGGCCTCCGTCTTGATGCTGGTGACAAAGGTCCAGTAGAACGGGAAAAGCAAAAACAGCAGGATGGCGGACAGCGGCAGGTACAGCAGCAGAAGTCTTTTCGCCATCGTTTCTCCGCGCGGCCTCCCGAAGCGCCCCGGCACCCTCACACCCCCCGTTCCCGCAGCATGCTGCGCAGGTACGGGACCGACACGCCCATCAGCAGCACGGCAAGCAGGATCGCCGCCGCGGAAGCGATGCCAAGGTTCATGTTGAAGCCCTTGATGAAGATATAGATGCTCAAGGTCTGCGTGGCGAAAGCCGGCCCGCCTTCCGTCATGTTGTAGATGACGTCCACGGAATTCGCCACCCAGATGACGCGCAGCATCGTGGTGACGAAGATCGTGCTGCGCAGCGAGGGGATCGTGATGTAGATCAGCCTTTTTGGTCCGTTGGCTCCGTCGATCTCCGCTGCCTCGTATAAATCGCCCGGGATCCCCTGCATACCGGCCAGGAGCATCAGCGCGAAGAAAGGGATGCCCTGCCAGATGATGGTCACGATCACGGAAGGCATCGAATAGCCAAGGCTCGCCAGAAAGGGGATCTTTGTGGAGATCAGCCCGCCCTTGATCAGCAGGTCGTTGACCACGCCGTAATTCCCGTCCAGCAGCCAGCGCCACATCAGCGCGATGAGGACGCCGGGCGTCACCCAGGGGATCAGGCTGAGGGAGCGGACCACGCCGCGCCCCCTGAAACTCCTGTTGAGCAGCACCGCAAGGGCGAACCCCAGTACGAACTGGCTGCCTACGCCAAACAGGACCCAGCGGACGGTGTTGACCAGCGCCCCCAGGAACTGTCTGTCAGAAAGGAGCTCCGCATAGTTCGCAAAGCCCGTGAAAGCGATCTGTTTGGGGCGTTTCAGATCATAGCTCTGCAGGCTCATGGAGACCGCGTTGCCAATGGGCACGAACACCACCGCCGCGACCAGCAGCAGGGCGGGCGCGACCAGCAGATACGGCCAGAGATTCAGTTTTCGCTTTCTTTTCCCCCGACCGGCCATCTCTTCCCCGCCTGTTCAGGATGCGGGCCGGAAGGCCCTTAAGCCCTCCGGCCGCGCGCCGGGTCTATTCGTGCAGCTTGTTCTGCAGGATCTGCATCGCTTCCGCGGCCGTGATCTGGCCAAGCAGCGCCTGCTGCGTGGTCGCGGACCAGGTCGGGACGATCCACTCCGTCGTCGTCGGCAGGATGGGCAGAATGCCCGCGAAGGGCGCGCCCTGGAT
This sequence comes from uncultured Oscillospiraceae bacterium, assembly GCA_964563725.1. GTDB lineage: Bacteria > Bacillota > Clostridia > Christensenellales > Aristaeellaceae > CAZLYF01. Next base: position 21,560 of record CAZLYF010000019.1, on the reverse strand, counting down.
GGACACCTTCATGAAGGGGTCGTTCTGGAACTGCTCCTGCTCCTTGACGCGTGCCGCGACGGGGACGTTGCGGGTCACTTCGCACCAGGTCTGCTGGCCCTTGCCGGTGGCCAGGTACGCCAGCCACTCGAACGCCGCTTCCTTATGCGCGCATGCTGAGAACATCACGTTGTCCGTGTCGCCCATGGAGGTCCACTGGCCCTTGTCGCCGGGGAACACGAAAGCGCCGACGTCCTCGCCGAAGGTTTCGACCATTCCTTTGGAAGAACCGATATGATGCACAACCATCGCGGTCAGGCCGCTTTTGAAGTTGGCGATGATCTCATTGAAGCCGTCGGTCGGGGCAGTCGGGGGGACGTAGCCGTTTTTGAACAGGTCGATGAAGTCCTGCATCCCCTGGACCGATTCGGGCGTCGTCATGTCCGCGAACGAGCCGCCGCGGGCGTGCACGAAGCTCCCCCAGGGTTCGTGGCCATTGTTTCCGCCGCGCATGCCGAAGCCGTAGACGCCATCCCGGGTCAGGGCTGCGCAGGCATCCAGGAATTCCTGATAGGTCTTGGGCACTTCGATGCCGGCCGCCTTGAGCATGGACGGACGGTAGTAGACGTAAAGCACCTGGGTGTTCCACGGCATCACGTAGGTGTTTCCGTCCCCGCCGGCCGATTTCATCACGTCCCACAGGCTGGCTTCGATCTGTCCGTAGTCCTCCCAGCCTGCAAGGAAGGGATCCAGGGGCTCCAGCAGGCCGTTGGCGGTGAACTGCGGGGTAGCCGTCAGTTTCCAGCTGGATACGTCGGGCCCGCCGCCGCCCATGGCCGCGGTGAACAGGTTGTTGGTGTAGCCGCCCCCATCCCAGGGGTATTGCTGTCCGACCACCTTGATGCCCTTGCCGTTGGTGGCATTGAAGTCCTCGATCATCCCCATCATCGTGGCGGCGTACCCTTCATTGTCCGCCCAGAACCAGTAGGTGATCGTGACTTCTTCCGCCGCCAGGCTTGCTGCGGTCAGGCCGAAAACCATCGCAAGCGTCAGCAGGATCGCGCAGATTTTTCGCATGGTTGAACCCTCCTCTTGATACTTCTCGCTGACGGCCGGCGCCGCGCCCCTGGAAACGTATTCACCCCCTTCGCGCGCAGCCAGGCGCAATGCCGGCCGGAACTGCTTCCACGGATTTTAGCCCGGTCCGCCTGGCGCCTCTCCGCTCCTGGGGAAGGCGCCAGGCATTTCCCCCGCCGTTAGAAACACGATATCCCGCTGTCTCATGCCGTCGATCAGCCTCGAGAGTTCGCCCAGGGCGGCCTCGCCGCAGTTGCGGGTGATGAAATCGTCCGGGATCACCGTGGCTTCGCCGAAATGGAAGCTTTTTTCCATTGGCCAGAATTCCCAGGGATGCAGGTAGAGGCAGACGCATTCCGGGATATCCTTTCGCCTGCAGAAGGCGAGGAAGGCGTCGATTTTGTGAAGGAGCGCCTCCGCGCCTTCCGTCCGCAGCAAAGGCCACTGGTCCCGGTCGCGTTCCAGGCCGGGGTCGCGGCTCTCCATCGCCATGTCCGCGAAATTGGGGATCTCGAGCACCGTGGACTCCCCTTCCCGGGTCCAGTCCTCCCGGCTCGGATAATAGGGGCTGATACGCTCGCGGTAGAAATACATCGGGTAGGAGGCGTCCGCCACGTAACCCAGTTCCTCCAGCGCGTTGATCACCGCGGTGGAGCCCCATAGCCGCGGGCACCTGAAAGAGACGGGCCGGACGCCGGAGGCTTCCTGCACCCATTGAGTGGCCAGTTCAAGCCGCGGTTTCACCTCGTGCGGAAGAAGCGGCTTGACGCCGGGAATGGGAAAGAGTTCATCGCCGATCGTCTCGTGGTACAGCGAATGACAGCCTATTTCATTTCCGCTGGATGCGACCATGCGGGCGACGCCGGGATTCTCCCTGGCGCTGTCGCCGGTGAAGAAGAAGGTCGCCCGGACGCCCTTCTCCTTGAGTAGCTCGACCAGCAGGGGCGTGCCGTGCTTGACGCCCTCGTAATAAGGCGTGAAGCTGCCAACGTCCGTCTCCATGTCGATGCCGATGAGCGCGTAGGTTTTGTCCATGGATGCCGTCCTTTCCCCTAGAATGCCAGCTCGTACAGCCTGCCGATCGGCGCGCTGAGCACGTCGCAGCCGTTCGGGGTCACCGCGATGCCCTTTTCCCAGCGCACGCCGAACGTGTCGGTGGAGATGAATGTGTCGATCTGAAAGGTCATGTTTGGCTCGAACAGGTAATCGGAACTGGTTTCCACCCAGGGCGCTTCCACCTCGATGATCCCGGTGCCGTGCATCGGCCCGTAAACGAAGTTGTCCTTGAATCCGTTGTCAACGTAGTACTGATAGAACCCCGCGGCGATGCTGCTGGCCGCGGCGCCCGCCCTGACCTGCTTTTCTGTCCAGTTGTGCGCGTCGAGGCCGAACAGGACCACCTCGCGCCGTCTCCCCTCCAGCTTCCCCAGCACGATGGGGTATCCGATGGAGGCGGAATAGCCGTCGATCTTCGCCGACAGGTTCAGCTGCACGATGTCCCCCTTTTCGAATTTGCGGTAGGAAGAGCGGGAGATCGCGTGACGCGTGGAGGCCTCCGAGAATACGTACATCGGCAGGCCCTCGTATTCCGCTCCTTGTTCGTAGATCACGCGCTGGGCGATGCCCACCGCCTGAAGCTCGGTCATGCCGGGGCGGATCTCGTCGATCACCTGCCTCGTCGCCAGCTCGGCGATGCGGTAGCCCTCCCGCAGGCAGGCGATCTCATTGGCTGACTTGATGGATCGCAGCTCGACCATGATGGGGTCGGCCCGCACAATCTCGGCCTCCGGAAAGGCTCCCCTGATCGCCTCCATGATGACCACCGATGTGTCCAGCCAGGAAGCGACGCCGATCCTGAGCTTTTTCCCCTTGACGCCGAGTGCCCTGAAGACGTCGTGGTAACTGTCCGGCTGAAGTTCCGGATAGGCCGGGTCCGCGCTTTCGCGGTATTCCCTGAGTACGAACAGCTTGTCCAGGCGGTTGATGTCGCCGGCGAAGTGGCGGCTTTCCGGTCCGCACATCAGCGCGGCGTCGCCGCCCGCGGAGATCGCCACCCCCGCGCGCTCAAACAGCGGCCAGAAGCCGGAAAAGTAACGGGCGTTGGCATAATCGGATTCGTAGGAATTGACGATCAGGGCGTCCAGCCCTTCGCGCCTGAGGATCGCGGCGGCCTTTTTCACTCGTTCCAGGTATTCCTCCCTTGGGATGAAGACGGGTCCGTGATTCATTTTGTTCTCCTCCGAGCTTTTTATTTCGCAGCCTCTGCGGCATTCAGCGCTTGTCCCTGGTGTTTGAGTCGACCAGAACGACAACCACAAGGATGAACCCCTTGACCACCCACTGCCAGTAGGTGTCGATGCTCATGAGCACCATGATGTTGCTGATCACCTGCAAAAACAGCGCGCCGATCACTACGCCGAACACCTTGCCGCGGCCGCCGGAGAGGGAGGTGCCGCCCAGCACGCAGATGGTCATTACGTCAAACAGCAAGCCCTCGCCGATAGACACGTTGCCGCTGAGGGTCTTCGCGGTGAGGCCCAGCGCGCCCAGGCAGGACAGGACCGCGCACAGCACGAAGGCCAGGATGCTGACCGTTTTCGTGTTGATGCCCGAAAGCTTGCTGGCCTCCAGGTTCCCGCCCACCGCGTAGAAGCTCCTCCCCAGAGGCGTATGGTTGGTGAGGACGTACAATGCCAGGGAAACGATCAGCATCAGGATGACAGGGAAGGGCACGATGCCCACATATCCCGCCCCCATGTAGTTGAAGCCGGACGGCAGGCCGGAAATCGGCAGCCCCCGGGAATAGATGTAGTAGACGCCCTTGAGGATGTTCATCACCACCAGCGTCGCGATGAAGGCCGGCATCCTGCCGTACACGACAAGGCTTCCGTTGATGAGGCCGACCACGACGGACATCGCGAAAACCGCCAGCACCCCCAGGCCCAGCGGGACGCCCCCTTTGACGACAAAACCGGCGAAGAAGATGGACGTCATGCCGATCGTCGACGTGATCGACATATCCATGTTCCCTGTCAGGATCACGAAGAACTCCCCCAGCGCGATGATGGACAGGAAGGATGCCTGGCGCAGAATGTTCATGATATTGCTTGTCGTCCTGAACTTCTCGCTGACGATGAAGCACACGGCGACCAGGAAGATGAACAGGAACAGGATCATCCACTCGAAGAAGAAGGCCTTTGCCCCGCCGCTGTAGCGCTTGCTCTTGGCTGCGTAATCGCTCATCTTATTATTGCACCCCCAGCAGGCTGTGGATGATCACGTCCTGCGTCTTCCGGCTGCCCTCCGCCATGTCCATCATCCGGCCCTCGAACATGATATACACCCTGTTGCACAGGCCGATGAGCTCTTCAAGCTCCGGCGACACCACCACGACCGCCTTGCCCGCCTTCGCAAGCCCGCTGATGAGCGAGTAGATCTCATACTTCGCCCCGATATCGATTCCCCGTGTGGGCTCATCCAGCAGGAAGATGTCGCAGTTGTACAGCATCCATTTGGCGATGACGATCTTCTGCTGGTTTCCGCCCGACAGCTTTTTCACGTTCTGCCACAGGGAGTAGTACCTGAGGTTCAGCTTCTCATTGACGTCGTAGGCGGCGCGCGCTTCCGCCCTGTGGTTCTGGAAAAGCCTCCATTTCCTGAACCTTCCCATGCTGGGCAGCGTCGTGTTGTCCTTGATGTCAAAAAGCATGTTGAGCCCCAGCGCCCGCCGCTCGTCCGGCACGAAGCCCAGACCCTTTCGGATCGCCTGCCTGGGGCTTCTGACAACGGTTTTCCGGCCCCTGATCAGGATGTCGCCTGACACTACGCGGTGGTTGCCGTAGATCGCCTGGAGCAGTTCCGTCTTCCCGGCTCCAAGCAGGCCCGCGATCCCCACGACCTCCCCGGCCCGCACCTGAAGGCTGATGTCGCGGAAAGCTCTGTGCGCGCTCAGGTTCCTGAGTTCCAGCACCGTGTCTCCAATGTCCGTGTTGATCGGCGGGTAATCGTTTGCCAGTTCCCGGCCGATGATCATCCTGATCAGGCTGGGCCTGTCGATGTCGCTGACCAGGCCGCTGCCTACGTGACGGCCGTCGCAAAGGACCGTGTAGCTGTCGCAGCACTCGAAGATTTCGTTGAGGCGATGGGAGATGTAAATGATGCCGATCCCCCTGGCCTTCAGGATGCTGATGATCCTGAAGATGTTCTGGATGTCCTTGCCCTGCAGCACGGCAGTAAGCTCGTCGAGGATCAGGATCTTCGGTTCATTGAGAACGGCCTTCGCCAGCTGGACGATCTGGCGTTCGGCTGTCCGCAGGTGCTTGACCGGGACGTTCAGCCGGACATCGCACTGCAGGAAGTCCATCAGCTGGCGCGCGCGGCGCTGGAGGCTTTTCCAGTCCACGAAGCCGGCTCTCGTCCGGTAGTGCCCGACAAAGATGTTCTCGATGCCGGTCATTTCGTTCATCAGCTGGAATTCCTGGTGGACGACGGCGATCCCGCGATCCTGCGCTTCCCTTACGGAGTAGGAGGGCAGGCGGATCTTCTCGCCGGCGATGAAGAGCTCGCCGCGGGTCATACGGTTCTCGCCGACGATGCATTTCGAAAGCGTTGACTTCCCCGCGCCGTTTTCGCCCACAAGCCCATGGCACTCGCCCGGCAGCAGCGTGAAGCTGACATCGTCGAGCGCCCGGACGCCGGGGAATTCCATCGTGCAGTGCTTCAGCTCCGCCAGGGGCTGCGTGTCCCGCACCTGCGGTCCGGCGGCGCCCGCGATGTCCGTCATGTCCCCTCCCCTACAGCCACAGCCAGCCGAGCGCCTCGATCCCCGAGCAGATGACGCCGCCGTCGGGGGTCTCCGGGTGCCGGATATTGTGGATCAGGCGTTTGATTTCATGGTACGGGTACATGCAGCTCTTCACGCCCGTTTCAGTGACGGGGTTGACGTCGAAGAACAGTTCCTTGACAAGATCGAAATCGGCTTCGTTGAGCCTGAGGATCTCGTTGAGCCATTCCTCCCTGCGCGCCGGATCCTGTTCGCGCCCATAAGCCAGCGCTGAAAGGGCCAGGTCATAGATCACGGCATTGCGCCGCTCGGCGTTGAGGATCCTGTCAAAATGCGGGAGCCAGCGCTTGAGCCCGGGCCTGTTGAGGCACGCTTCCCGGATTTCCCCGATCTGCTCCATCAGAAGGGGATGCTTCGCCTTCGCCGCCTCGATGGCGGGGATGTCCGCGTCTGTCATCCTGTTTTTCTGGAAAGGAAAGGGCGTCGTATACAAAGGGACCTGGCTTTCGTGGATCGTCACGATGTCCCTGATCACGCGAAGCACTTTTTCGCCCAGGGCGCCGAAGTTGAGCTCGCAGGCGCGTCTGAAGAAGGTTTCGGGGTCCATCCGGGAACCCCAGCCGTAGTTGCCGTGGGCAAACAGGTGCATGAACAGGCCGTACCATTCGAACATGAACCCGTTGATGCCGTGCACGCCCCGGCCGACGCTCCCCAGGTGCTGGCGGATGTCGTTTTCGATGATCTGCTCGTTCGCCTCGTCCTCAAAGCGGATCACGTTTGACTTGAAGGTGCGGTACAGCCGCCCCATCGTGGAGGTGATCGCGTTGGCCTCGGTGTCCCTGCCCCAGATCCTCTCCCGGCCGAAGGCGGCGCACCATTTGTCAAACTCGGTTTCCGGCACGTACAGGCCCGGCGCCCAGAAAAGCATGATGTCGGGCGGCAGGGAGTCCACGCAGGCCTTCAGGAACTCGGGATCCTTCTCAAGCGGGGGCTGGCGGAACGCACGGATGCCGATGACGGCCTCGGGGTTGACCCTGCGGACGGCGGAGTAGATTTCCCTGAGCAGCCACAGGTTCGCGGCGTGCTTCGCTTCGACGGGCGAAGCCGCATGCTTATGCCAGCGCTCCCTGCACCCGGCGCACTCGCAGTACCAGAAGCCTTCCTCGCTTTCTTCCAGCGTGAAGCCGTCGAAGCCCAGCGAAGCGATCTTCTCCATGGATTTGAGGATATAGCCCACCGTTCCGGCGTGGGAAAGGCAAAGAGAATCAAAATCATTCAGAAACTTGCCTGAAGCGGGGGGTTTCGTCCTGGCTTCGGGGTGTTTGATGCTGTAGGCGCCGTTGTAGGAATTGAGGCCGACGTACGCGAAGACCTTCACCTCCATGCTGTGCGCAAGGCGGATGAAACGCTCAAGAAAGGGTGCCTCCACATTTGGGTGAGCGTAGCGCACGGTCAGCCAGCGCCTGTTTTCCGCATTCCAGATCTTCATGGGCACGCCGCGCAGGACGGTCTCGGGGTATTCCTCAAATTCAAAAGGCCAGTAGCCGTACATGACCATATTGAGCTGGTTGATCTTGTTGTCCAGGCAGGCGTCCAGGAACTCCTCCCACTCGTCAAATCCCCACAGCTGGCTGTCAAAGCCAATGCGACCGTAGCCTGCGTACCAGGAAAATGTCGGCGCGACGGCGCGTACCGGCAGCGACGGCCAGTCCGTGATCTCGCAGCAGGGGAGCGTATACCCGGCGTCTGCCTCCCGCAGCAGCAGTTTCAGGCTGGTCAGGCCGTTGATCAGCCCGGCCCTGCGCGCATAGCGAAGCCTTGCGCCGCCGCTGTCAACGCAAAGCCGGTACCCCTGGGAGAGAAACAGCCCGTTCCCCTCCTGGCCCGCCCCGTCAAGCGAAGGAACCAGCTCAAGCGTCAGGCAGCCCTCACCGCCGCCCTCCCCGGCGAAGGCGAGGTCCGGCCGGTCCCGGAACCTGATCCGGGCAAGTTCCGCCGCTTCCTCACCCGCCCCTGACAGGATGATGCGGCGGAAGGAGGCTGTGGTTCCTCCCAGTTCGATGAGCTTCTTTGGTTCGGGCAGCAGGTTGATCACCTTGGGCCTCCTGTAATCCTGTTTGCCGGGCGGGGGCTCCCGCTCCCGCCCGGCGTCTTCCATCCTTTCTGAATGCCGGCCGTATTCCTACAGCCAGCCCCAGCTCTGCCAGTCGTACTCCTTCACGTTGGCGGGCGTGATGGCCTCGGGCATGGGCAGGTCCCAGATCAGCGGGAGTTCCTTGCCTTCCACGAGCGCCTGGTACATGGCTTCTGTTGTCTGATAGCCCAGGTCCACGGGATTCTGAAGCACTTCGCCCAGCCACATGGGGTTGCCGTCGGTCACATAGGTCAGCACGTCCTTGTCGCCGGCGATGCCGATAAACTTGATATCCATCCTGTTGGCCGCGACGGCTGCATTGTAGGCGCCAACGACCTCTGCGTCGTTGTGCCCGCTGACGACGTCGATGACGCTTTCACGCTGCAGGACGTTTTCCATCAGGCTTTGGGACGAGTCCCTGGAGCCGGCGCCCACGTCTCCCTCCTCGATGATGTGTGCCTTGGGGAATGCCGCGAGGACGGTCTCAGAGAAGCCGTTATACCTGTCCGCCGACACCTGGCCGGAGGTCGGTCGGGAAACGAACAGGCAGACCGGGTCTTCCTTGCCAAGGGTCTTCAGGTACTCCACGGCCACCTCGCCGGATTTGATCCCCAGCGCCTTGAAGTTGTGGCCGACGAAGGTCTCCCACACAATGTCCGTCTCGCTGGCGGGTTGCTGCTGATAGTCGCCGATCACGAACGGGATACCCTGGGCGATGTACTGTTTCATGGTCGGGATGGCGGAGGAGGCATCCGCGGGGAAGAGGATGATGCCCTTCGCGCCCCAGGTGACCAGGTTGTCGACGTTGTTCAGCATCGTTGCCACGTCGGAACGGGAGTCCTCGAACTGGAAGGCGAAGCCAGCTTCCGGGTGTTCCGCGGCCCAGCGCTCGCATCCGTCGATGACGCCCAGGTACCAGGTATAGGCGGTCAGTTCCATGATGCTCACGCCGATTTTGACCTCCTCGGCAGCCAGAGCCGCCGGGATGGTCAGCAGCAAGACAGCTGCCAGGAGAAGGGACAGGATCTTTTTCATGTGCTGCATCTCCATTTCATATTTCTCTTGCCTGTCGGCAAGGAGATCAGGGTACAGGGCCGCGCAGGGCTGGACGAAGGCGCGCGCGGCGATCGGTTCACCGGGAATTGCCTTCCGGGAAGGCCGGATCGGGAAGAAGCCTCCGATGTCCTTTCGTCTGTTCGCCCCTCAGGCGGGACATCAGGATGCCGGCTGCCTGTCGGCCGATTTCTCCGCCGGCTGGTTCATCGCGGTGTTGGCGGGACGGATGAGCGTCGACGCGTCTTCGGCGTCAAAGGCGACGACGCCCATATCTTCCGGGATAGCATACCCGCATCTCCTGCAAACGGTCTGCGAACCCTTGATGACAGACGCGAAAAAGCAGTTGCTGATGTCGGTCACAAGGATGCCGATGGTCTTTGCGTCACGCATCCTCAGGGAGCGGGCCAAGCCGTTTGGCGTGTAACCGGACTGTCTGGCCGCCTTGAGGACAAGCTGCCGGGTTGCGCTGCTTAGGCGGCCGCCGCCGTTCATCGCCCGGGAAACAGTCGATTCCGAAAGCCCGGGGCGTTTTGCGATATCCCTCAACCTGACTGCCTGCGGAATGCTCATGGCCCTCACGCAAAAACGTATTGCTCTCCTATATAATGATCATACCATATGTGGAATCGATTGCGCAATAGGCAGGGAAATTTGCAGGCCGCCGACAGGCCCCGCCCCCCCTTGACCCCCGTTCCGGGGCTTGCGCCTGTCCATGACTTGTCCGCGGATTTGCTGTATCATAGGGCCGTCCCGCGGCGGCGGGAGATTCCGTGAAGGGAAGAGACATGTTCGGTTTTGTCGTTGCCAATCTTGACGCGCTCGACGCGAAGGACAAGGAATGGTACAGGGCCTGCTACTGCGGCCTGTGCAGGGCGCTTGGGGAAAGGCACGGCCTTGCCTGCCGCGCGGCTTTGACCTATGATATGGCTTTCCTCGCGCTGCTGCTGAGTTCTTATGACAGCCGGCCTCCAAAGCCCGTTTCATTCAGGTGCCCGCTCCACCCCCTGAAAGAGCGGACGGCATGGAGGACTGTCCATACGGACTACGCGGCCGACATGAACGTCCTGCTCGCGCACAGGCAGCGCATGGACCGCTGGTCGGACGACAGGAGCGCCCCGGCCCTCGCGCAGGCGCGCCTGCTTGGCCGCCGCGCCGCGGACGTCGCCGGCAGGTACCCAAAGCAGTGCCGGGCGCTTGACGAGGGCCTCCGGGAGCTTGCCCGCTGCGAGCGGGAGGGGGAACTCAATCCGGACCTGCCGGCGGAGGTTTTCGGCGTCATCACGGGGGAAGTCTTCGTGGCGCCGCACAGGGCGGAAGACCCGGCGCTGCGCGCCTTCGGGGAAGCGCTGGGCCGTTTCGTCTACATCATGGACGCCGCGGTCGACCTGAAAAGGGACGTCAGGAAGAAGCGCTACAACCCGCTGGTCGCCGTACCCACCGGAAGGCACGAGGAGATCCTCGCCATGATGATGTCCGCCTGCACCAGCCGTTTCGAAACTCTGAACATCCTGAGGGACAAGGCGCTGATGGAAAACATCCTGTATTCGGGCATCTGGACGCGTTTCAGAAGCAGGCGCGGGAGAGGCGTCCGCGCATGAGGGACCCCTTTGAAGTGTTGGGCGTCAGGCGCGGCGCCAGCCAGGAAGAGATCACCGCGGCCTACCGGAAACTTGCAAAGAAATACCATCCGGATCTGAACCCCAGCGATAAAAACGCTCAGAAAAAAATGAGCGAGGTCAATGTCGCCTATGAGGAGATCAAAAGCGGCCGGGCCGCCGGTACGGATTATTCCCGGCCCCCGCCCGGACGGGGGGACGGCACGGGCGGCTGGGGCGGCAGTCCCTTCGGGGGCTTCGGCCCCTTCGGCCCGTTCGGGTCCGCAGACGGCCGCCGCCAGGCGTGGCAGGGGGACCGCTTCGAGCCTGTCAGGCAGATGATCAATGCCCTCCGTTACCGTGAAGCCCTTTACGCCCTGGCTGGGATCTCCTTTCGGAACGCCGAATGGTATTATCTCAGCGCCGCGGCCAACTGGGGCGCGGGCAATGCCGTTACCGCCCTTTCTCACATCGAGGAAGCTGTCCGCATGGATCCCGCGAATCCGGAATACCAGAGCCTCAGGGGGCAGATCCGCGCCGGAGGCGCCGCGTACGCGAACCGCAGCGGCATGTTCGGCATCCCGAACGCCCTGAGCATGAACAGGCTGTGCCTCGGCCTTTGCCTGGCGAGGCTCGTATGCTCCTTCTGCAGATGCTGACGACCGGAGAAAGGATGACAGAGTGCAGCGCGCAAGAGATCTGGCAACCAAATGGATGCGGGGACGCCATGGGCCCGACCCGCTGTCCCGGGCGCTCGCCGCCGTCTGCCTGGGCTCAGCCGTCCTGAGCATCCTGCTCCCCTCCTCCAGGCTGTCGCTGGTCGCGGCCGCGGCCGCGGCCCTGGCGGTCTTCCGCACCCTTTCAAGAAACAGCCGCCGGCGGCAGCAGGAGAATCTGATCTACCTCGCGCTGCGCGACCGCCTGGCCAAAAAACTGCTTCTCCATTTCAACCGGCTCAGGGAGTTCAGAACCCACAAGTACCTCGCCTGCCCGTCCTGCCGCACGGTGCTGAGGCTCAAAAGAAAGGGCGGGGCGATGACCGTGCGCTGCCCAAAGTGCCATGAGCAGTTTGAAGCGCGCCTCCGCTTCTGATCGCCAGACGGCGTTGTCCATGCATTTTTGCCGCTTTTCCGAACTATATTCGCTATTGTTCGAAAATTATCCGCCTTTTGATCGGAGATTGCGTATTTTTCTGCTTGCAAGACTTGCGCCTGACGGAATTTCCCTGTATGATGAAAAGGTGTTTTTCTTCCGAACGTTCGGATTCTCTGCAGTCATCGGAGGCGCCTATGCGTGAGCTCAGGGAAGCCATCGAGAAGATGGGGATCGGGGTCGGATGCGACATCGTCAAGGTCGACACCTTCCTGAACCACCGCATCGACACCAAGCTGCTCTTTCAGATGGGGGAGGAGTTCGCCCGGCATTTCTCACCGGATAAGCCGGACATCATCCTGACGGTCGAGTCCTCGGGCATCGCGCTCGCCGTCGCCGCGGCGCACGCGCTGGGCGACCTGCCCGTCGTTTTTGCCAAGAAGAGCCCCGCCCTCAACCAGGGCGCCGACATGGTGCTGGCCCCCGTATACAGCTTCACCCACAAGACGCAGGGCCTGATCAGGACGGACAAATCCTTTCTTCCGGACGGCGCGCGCGTGCTGATCATCGACGACTTCCTGGCCGACGGCCAGGCGGCGCGCGGACTCATCGGCCTGATCGCGCAGACGAAAGCCACGCTGTGCGGCGTCGGGATCGCCATCGAAAAGGGATTTCAGCGCGGGGGGCAGCAGCTGAGGGAAATGGGTGTCAATCTCTTGTCTTTGGCGGTCGTCGACGGCATCGAGGACGGGAAGATCGTGCTGTCGAACGGCTGTTGAGGGAATCAAACGCAAGGAGGTGCCGGACAGGATCATATGCGCCCGTCCCCTGGCCGCCTGATATCGTGATCAGCCGGCAGCCGCACGACAGTTCCCTGGCCCGCAAACCAATCGAAAACCGATACCCGGATGAGTTTTGAGGAGGTTTACATGTCGAAGAAACGATGCGTGGTCGTTCTGATCGCGGTGCTTGTCCTGGCCCTGTTCTCATCAGGTCTGGCCGAAGCCGCGCCCGCAGCTTTCCCCCCTGTCAGCAAAGAGGACCTGAAGGTTGGGGCGGTGTTCATCGGCCCCAAGGACGACGGCTTCACCGGGGCGCACTACAACGGCGTGGAAGGCATGAAGCAGGCCCTGGGCCTCAGGGATGACCAGGTCCTGTACAAATTTGACGTTCCGGAAACGTCCGCCTGCGACAGCGCCCTGCGCGAGCTGGTGGACGCTGGCTGCCAGATCATCTTCGGCAACAGCTGGGGCTTTATGGACTTCATGTACGAGATCGCGGACGAGTATCCGGACGTGATCTTTTCCCACTGCTCCGGATACAAGAACAATGGCGTCAACTTCAACAATTATTTCGGCCGCATCTACCAGTCGCGTTACCTCGCGGGCATCGCGGCGGGCCTGAAAACGGAGACGGACAAGATCGGCTACGTCGCGGCCTGGCCCGACAACGCCGAGGTCAACGGCGGCATCAACGCCTTCGCGCTGGGGATCCAGAGCGTCAACCCCGAAGCGGTCGTTTACGTCAAGCACATCAACTCCTGGTACGATCCGCCTGTCGAAAGGCAGACGGCCGAAGCCCTGATCTCCCTGGGCTGCGACGTGATCGGACAGCATGTCGACACCAACATGCCGCAGGTCGCCGCGCAGGAAGCCGGCGTGTTCGGCTGCGGTTACAACACCGACATGACCTCCGCCGCCCCGGACGCCCATCTGACCGCCCCCATCTGGCACTGGTCCAGCGTCTATACCGCGCAGGTCACGGACGTGATGAACGGCGTATGGCAGCCCGTCAATTACTTCCTGGGACTCAAGGAAGGAATGGTCGACATATCCCCGCTGTCCAAGAATGTCGTAGAGGGAACGGAAGCGCTCATCGAAACGGCCCGCGCCAAAATGGTCAGCGGCGAGTGGGACGTCTTCACGGGACCGATCTACAGCAACACAGGGGAGCTTGTGCTCAAGGAAGGCGAAAGGTTCTCCGATCCTGACATCACGGGCGGCTTGATGACCACCCTGCTCATCAAAGGCGTGCAAGTCAAGTAAACGCCTGCGGAGGGGGGTTGCCGCGCCGTTGGCGGGCAGCCCCCCGTCTTTCTGATCCGGCCGGAAAAGATCCATGGAAGGAGCGTCCGATGCGCGAGATGCCCCCCGCGATATCGCTGCGCGGGCTGAGCAAGTCCTTTGGCTCCGTGCTTGCCAACGACCGCGTCAGCCTGGATATCCGCCGGGGCGAGATCCACGCCCTGCTTGGGGAAAACGGTTCCGGCAAAACGACCCTGATGAACATGCTCTCGGGGATCTACCAGCCCGACGTCGGCAGCATCAGCCTCGATGAGCGTCCGGTGGTGATCCGCTCCCCGAAGGAGGCGATCGCCCTGGGGATCGGCATGATCCACCAGCACTTCAAGCTGGTGGACATCTTTACGGCCAGGGACAACATTCTCATCGGCCGGAGCCGCAGCCGGGGCGTTTCACCCGACGCCCTGTGCGCGCGCTTCGGCCTCCGCGTCGACCTGGACAGGAAGATCTACGACCTGTCTGTGTGCGAGAAGCAGACGGTCGAGATCCTCAAGGTGCTGACGCGGGGCGCGGACAAACTGATCCTTGACGAGCCGACGGCCGTGCTGACCCCTCAGGAGATCGCGATCCTTTTTGACATCCTGCGCTCCATGAAACGCGAAGGCCACACGGTCATCATCATCACCCACAAGCTGGAGGAGGTCCTCTCCGTATCCGACCGGGTCACCGTGCTTCACCGGGGCAGAAACGTCGGCACCGTGGAAACAGGCAGGGCGGACCGCTACAGCCTGACTGAGATGATGGTCGGCCACGCCGTCGACCTGCATATCCGCCGCGCGGAAACCCTCCCCGGACAGCCCGTCCTCCAGGTCCGGGACCTTTGCATGACCGGCAGGGACGGACGGAAGCTGCTGGATGGTGTCAGCTTCGGGCTCCGCGAGGGAGAAGTCCTCGGCGTCGCCGGGGTCGCGGGCTCGGGCCAGAAGGCGCTGTGCGAAGGGATCGCCGGTCTGCAGAAGGTCGCAGGCGGCAGCATTTCCCTGGACGGGAAGAGGATCGACGGCCTTTCCCCGCGGGAGATCATCCGCCGCGGCGTATCGATGGCCTATATCCCGGAGGACAGGCTCGGCATGGGCCTGGTCGGCGGCATGAGCATTCCCGACAACCTGCTCCTGAAAAAATACAGGGACCGGAAGGGGATCCTCCTGCGCCGCAAGTCCGCCAGGAGCGAAGCGGCGGAGATGGTGAAGCGCCTCGCGATCGCCACGCCCAACCTGAAGATCCCGGTCAGGAAGCTCTCGGGCGGAAACGTTCAAAAAGTGCTCCTCGGACGCGAGATCGGCCTTTCGCCGCGCGTGCTGATCACGGCCTACCCGGTCCGCGGGCTCGACATCGGCGTGAGCATGACCGTCTACGACATGCTCAACGAGCAGAAAAAGAAGGGGGTCGGCATCCTGTACATCGGCGAGGACCTGGACGTGCTCCTCGCCCTGTGCGACCGGATCATGGTGCTGTGCTCCGGGCAGGTCACCGCGGTCGTGCAGGCGCGGACCGCCACGAAGTCTTTTCTTGGGCTCAAAATGGCCGGGATCCGGGCGGAGCGGGAGGATGAGGATGGCTAGGCTGCCTGGACCGAGCCGCTGGCACGTCGTTCAGCGCGGCGATCTTCCAGCGTACAGGACTTGGCTGTATCGCCTGCTCGCGGTCCTGGGCGCTGTGGCGACCGGGGGGATTTTCCTGCTGTGCCTGGGCTTCGACCCGCTTCGCGTTTACGGGACGATGCTGTCGGGAGCTTTGGGCAGCGTATCGATGCAGAAGGAAACGATCAAGCTGGCCATTCCCCTTTGCCTTGCGTCCCTGGGGGTCACGCTGGCCTTCAAGATGCGTTTTTGGAATATCGGCGCCGAAGGCCAGATCTGCGCAGGGGCGATCGCGGCCAGTTATTTCGCCTATTTCCATCATAGCCTGCCCTCCCCGCTGCTCCTGACCGTCATGGCGCTGGCTGCGGCAGCGGCCGGAGGCCTCTGGGGCCTGATCCCGGCCTGGTTCAAGACGCGCTTTGGCACCAACGAAACGCTCTTCACGCTGATGCTCAACTATATCGTCCTGTATGGCATCACCTACTTGAGGGAGGGTCCCTGGCGGAACCCGGAGGGAGGCTTCGCAATGACGCCGCGCTTCCTGAAGCAGGCCAGGCTCCCGGAACTCCCGTTTCCGGGCGTCGGGAACATCCATGTCGGATGGGTCGCGGCGCTGGCGGCAGTCGTCCTTGCCTTCGTCTATTTGAAATACACCAAACACGGGTACGAGATCACGGTCGTGGGCGAAAACGAAAACACGGCCAGATACGCGGGGATGCCCGTGAAGCGGATCGTGCTGCGCACCATGTTCATCAGCGCGGCGGTCTGCGGGCTGACAGGCATGCTGCAGGTGTCCGGTTCTGACAGGCAGCTGACGGACGCGGTGGCGGGCGGGAGAGGCTTTGCGGCGATCTCGGTCTCCTGGCTCGCCCGCCTCTCGCCGGCCGGGATCCTGATCGTGTCCTTCCTGTTCAGCGTGCTGCAGAAAGGCTGCAGCATGATGCAGACGGAATACCGCATCCCCTCCTCCATGAGCGAGATCCTTCAGGGCATCATCCTGTTTTTAATCCTGGGGGCGGAGTTCTTCATCCACTACAGGGTCGCCCGCAGAAAGGAAGCTCTGTCATGACGCCCTTCCTGACCCAGGCGCAGGCCTTCGTGTACGCCGCCATCTTCGCGAGCGTTCCCCTGCTGCTTGCGACGATCGGCGAGATCCTGATCGAAAAGGCGGGCAACCTGAACCTTGGCGTCGAGGGGATGATGTACCTGGGCGCCATCATGGGCTTTCTCGCCGGGCATCTGTTTGGCAGCGCTGCGGCCGCCCTCCTGTTCGCGGCGGGGGCCGGCATGGCAGGCGCCCTGATCTACGCCTTTCTGACCGTGACGCTCAAGGCCAACCAGAACGTGACCGGCCTGACGCTGAGCGTGTTCGGCGCCGGGATCGCCAACTTCATCGGCGAGAACCTCAAGACCTCTTTGCCCGCCGGCACCGCGTTCATTTCCGACGCCGTCAGGAAGGCCCTCAACCCCCTTGATCTTGGGGCGCTGTCGGCCATCCCGGTCGCCGGCAAGCTCCTGTTCAGCCACAGCATCCTGGCTTACCTCGCGCTGCTCGCGGCCGTGGCCATGAGCTTCTACCTGTCCCGGACGCGTCAGGGCCTCAATCTGCGCGCGGTGGGCGAGAATCCGGCGGCGGCCGACGCCATGGGCGTGGACGTGTCCAGGTACAAGTACCTGCACATCCTCGCGGGCGGAGGGCTGTGCGGCCTGGGCGGGGCCTATGTGTCCATGGTCGTCTGCGTGGGCAACTGGCAGCCGAACATCATCGGCGGCCAGGGCTGGATCGCGCTGGCCCTGGTCATTTTTTCCTCCTGGAAGCCGCTAAGGGCGATCGCCGGGAGCCTGCTGTTCGGCGCCCTGAGCGTGCTGAGGCTCTATATCCCCAGAGACCTCATCGATATCCCCGGGGCCTTTTTCCTGATGCTGCCGTTTGCCGTGACCTGCGTCGTGCTGGTCGCCTCCAGCATCCGGATGAGGAAGGAAAACCAGCAGCCGGGCGGCTGCGGCGTGAATTATTTCAGGGAGGAGAGATAGGCCGCGTTGCTGACCGACAGGATCGGGGGGCTCCTTGGCGCCGGGAAGCCGGTTGCCGTTGCCATCGACGGCCCCTGCGGCAGCGGAAAGAGCACGCTTGCCGGCTTTCTCCGCTCCGTTTTCCCCGGATCCGTCATCTTCCGCATGGATGACTTTTTCCTTCAGCCCGCCCAGCGGACGCCCAGTCGGCTCGCCGCCCCCGGCGGCAACATCGACCATGAGCGCTTCCTCCGCGAGGTGCTTCTCCCCCTGAGGAGTTCCCCTTCGTTCGTGTATCACGCCTTCGACTGCCGCAGCGCCCGCCTCAGCCCTGTCCATGTCCAAACGCCCGCCCTTTCCTTTGTCGAGGGCTCCTACAGCATGCATCCCCTGCTGCGCACGCATTACGACTACAGCATCTTCATCACAGTCGGTCCAGCCACGCAGCGCTCCAGGCTCCTGAAGCGTTGCGGCGCGGAACTGTTCATGCGCTTTGAAACCGAATGGATCCCGATGGAGAACCATTATTTCCGCGCATGCCGCGTGAAGGAAGCCTGCGATGCGGTCCTCTCCCAGGCAGCCCTCGCGGCGCTTCTGTCGGGCCCGCCGCCCTGAAACCCCCTGGCAGACGGAAGGCGCCGGGGGCTCCCCGCCGCCGCGGCGAGGCGTCGGAGCTGTTGACCGGTTTGCAGCGTCTGCACTATAATCCCGGCATGAAGGCAAATTCATCATTCCCGGCACGAAATGGGAGGACCCGCGCGTCTTATGGATGAACCGGCGGATCAGGCAAGGATTTCGGCTGACGACGACGGGTTTTCCGCGCGGGTCGGGTCGCTGTACGCAAGGTATGCGACGGACGTGCTGAGGGTCAGCTACTTCTACCTTGGCGACCGGCACAAAGCCGAGGACGTGACGCAGGACGTGTTTCTCAGGCTGATGGAAAACCGCCCCGTTCTGAAGGAAGGCAGCGAAAAGTCCTGGCTGCTGAAGGTCGCGCTCAACCGATGCAGGGACATCTGGCGCACCGCCTGGGTCAAAAGGGTGCTCCTGGGCAGTCCCGCGCTGGAAATCGTACCGTCTCCGGATCTCATCGAAGACCGTATCGAGAAGGAAGCGCTGATGCAGTCGGTCCATGCCCTGCCTTCTGAGATCCGCGAGGTCTTCCTCCTGCATTACTACCAGGGCTTTGGCATCAGTGAGATCGCCCGGATACTGGACGTGGCCGAAGGCACAGTTTCAAGCAGGCTGTCCCGCGGCCGAAAAAAACTGAAGGCGCTCATCGAAGGAGGCGACTCGGGGTGAAGTCTCTTGAACAGCTGCCGGCGGTCGCGCAGGAAACGCTCGGCGGCCTGGTCGCCGGACAGGACCTGCTTCAAAGGGTCAGCAGCCGCGGGCGGGAGAGGCGTCCCGCGCTGAGGCGGGCGCTGGCCGTCCCGGCGTCATTCGCGCTGCTGGCGGCGGTTCTGGTGATCGTCCTCACCCTGCCCGGCGCGCGGAGAGAGAAAAGTCCCGCCGCGCCTCAAATCAACACCCTTGCGGCCGGCCTCCCCTCCGATAACGCGAAGGTCAGCGCCTTTGACGTGCCAAGGGGGAGCATCGTCCTCTCCGAGGCGGACAGATCGCCATCGGATGCCGGCGTATGGGCGTCCGGTTCCGGAGCGAATTTCCCGCTGATCCGTATCCGTGGCCGCTATTACCGGCTCCTGACCGGCCAGCCCGCGGTTGACCGCAGCAGGCTCGTTTCCCTCGGGCAGGTGGAGAAATTCACAGACGAGCCGGCGCTTGACGTGTCGGGAGCATCCGTCAGCAACGCGGCGGCGGCGGGAACGCCGGTGTTTGAGATCCCGGGCATGCAGGGCGCCGCGGTCTGCGCAGAAGTCGGCGGCGAAATGAGGGTGTTCCAGCGGGTTTCGTTCGCGGGGACTGCCCTGGTCGGAAACGAAGGGCTTTCATCCACGCTGCCCGGCGCTTCGGTCACAGGCCTGCAGCTTTCAGGCGTGGGGACGGTAACAGACGCCGCTCGGGCGCAGGGCCTCATGGCCCTGCTTCTCAACGCCGCGGCCTACCAGGGGAGCGCCAGCGCATCAACGGGCCAGGCGCTCCTCATCCAGTACGGCAACGGGCTCGTGCTGCAGATGTCCGTGAAGGGCAATCGCCTCATGGCCTGCGGGACCTGGTCCTGTCCGGAGTTTTTCACCGCCTTCTCACAGGCCGTCAAGTGATCAAAACCCGCCGATCATGGCGGGTTTTTCCCTCAGGGGCCATCCGCTTCAGATATGCTTGAAAAACGGTTTCCCGTCCTCAAGGCGCAGGATGCCGGCGCTGTCGAAATGCAGCGGCGTCGGCTTTGATTTGATGTAGCGGAGGATCTCCTCCATCCGGACGCTTTCCTGGTAGGTCATCATCGTGAATGACACGCCGTGGCGGCGGGCGCGTCCGGTCCTCCCGATACGGTGCAGGTAGTATTCGTTCTCATTGGGCAGGTCATAGTTGACAACAGCCTCGACGTCGAAGACGTCGATGCCGCGGGCGGCCACGTCGGTTGCGACGAGCACAGGAAACTTCCCGTGCTTGAAATCGTTCATGATTGCCGTCCGCTGCGACTGCCGGATGTCCCCATGGAGGGCTTCCGCCCGGTAGCCCTGTTTTTTCAGCCGGTCGCAGATGCGCTGCGTCATATGCTTGGTATTCGAAAAAACCATGACGCGGCTGAACTCGTCGGAATCGAGGAGGTACTCCAGGCGATCGATTTTTTCTTCCCTGCCGACGACGATCGTGTATTGGGCGATCTGGGGCTTGTCCTCCTTGACGGCTTCGACGGTGATCTCCACCGGCTCGTTCTGGTATTTCCAGGATATGGTCATCACGTCCTGGTTGGTCGTGGCGGAAAACATGACCAGCTGCCTGGACGGGGGCGCCGCCTCGATGATCTTCGTGACGTCCTTGACGAAGCCCATCTTGAGCATCTCGTCCGCTTCGTCGATCACCATCGTATGGACGTTGCTGAGATCCACCATCTGCCTTTGCATCAGGTCCAGCATCCGCCCCGGGGTGGCTACGACGATCTGGGGGTATCTTTTCAGCTGCGCCAGCTGCCGAGAAATCGGCTGGCCGCCGTATAGGGAGGCGATCCTGACCTGCGGGATGAAGCGGGCGAGCGTGGTAAGCTCCGCGGTGATCTGCAGCGCCAGTTCGCGGGTCGGCGAGAGAACCACTTCCTGGATCCGCCTGTCTGTCAGGCTGATGTATTCCAGCATCGGGATGCCGTACGCGCAGGTCTTTCCGGTGCCCGTGGGCGCGATGGCGATGACGTCGGCGCCGCCCATCATTACGGGAATGGTCTCCTTCTGCACCGAGGTCGCCATGCCGAACCCCATCGCATCCAGCGCTTTCAGTATCTCCTTGGAAAGATCCATCGCGGTGAAATCCCCGGCCTCAGTCAAGCATCCATCCTCATTTCTGCGCCGAAGCGCCTTGTGCCGGCTCCCAGATCGGGCGCTGCGTCCGGCAACAAGGGATTATCCCGCGTTTCCCCCGCCCTGTCAACCTTGTTTACTTCCGCCCGGCGGCAGGGTATGATGCGGGTGACACCACAGGGAGGCGCAGCGCATGTACAGCAAAGAGGACCTCGTTTCTGTCGGAAGGCAGCTGAGGAACAGGGTCATCCTGTGCGTTGTTCCCGCGGCCGCGCTGGCGGCCGGCGTCGTCGTTTCCTTCCTCTTAAGGACGCAGTGGCTGACGGTCCTCCTGTCCATCCTGCTCGGATCCGCCGCCATATTCTGCCACGGCGTCTTCATATCCCCGGTGCTTGCCTACAGAAGGCACATCGAAAGCGCGCTGCGGGGCAGGACGCGGGAAACCCGGGGCGTTTTCCGGCATTTCGCTGCGGAGAAGGCCGAACGCGAAGGCGTTCGCTTCGTCCCCCTGACGGTCAACGTAGGCGGCGCGCTCATGGAAGAGGACGACCGTCTCTTTTATTATGACGCCAATCTCCCTTTGCCCCAGTGGCGGGAAGGGGACAGGCTGCGGATTGAATCCATCGACAAGGCCGTCGTCCGCTGGCGAAAGGAAGACGCCTGACCCGCGCGGGGAGCGGCCTTCATACATGTGAACATTAAAGCGCTCCCGGAAGAATAGAGTCCGGATCGAGGAGCTTGTCTTCCCAGCCCG
>CAZLYF010000018.1:3808-28462 GCA_964563725.1 uncultured Oscillospiraceae bacterium | reverse complement strand
ACGTTTTCCAACGCCGACCAGCTCATCCTCTTCAGCGAGCGCGGATACGCCAAGCGCGTCCCCGGCACAATGCTCGACCCGCAGAAACGCGGCGGGAAAGGCATAAGGACCTTTGCGTTCAACAAGAACGGCAGCAATGGGTCCCAGGTCGCCGCCGCGGCGCGCCTGCCCGCGCCCGGGTCTTTTTCCGTGCTGCAGGCGCAGGGGGCGATGACGCCTTTCCTGTCTGAGGAAATCTCCTGCCAGGCCCCCGCAGACAGAGGGAAGCCCTACGTCATTGCCCTGATGGACGATGTCGTGACGGACATCATTCAATGATGCCCGTCTGAAGACGCGCCGGGTCCGGCTGCGTCTGCTTCCTTGACACGAAAAATCCGGCCCGTTACAATCGCAGCGGGTTTCAGGAACCTCGCCGGCAGATATCAGACAAGGAGATCGCGTGCAAGCATCAAGGCTCTGGGCGTTCCCGCGTTTCGCGGTCGTCGCCGTCGCGTTGCTGTCGGCACTGGTCCTCCTGCTCCTCGCGCTCCCCTTCGCGCCTTTGAATATGGGAAGTTTTTGCCTTTTCCTTTTTCCGTTTCTTCTGCTTTTCCTCACGGCGGCGGGTCCGCTCCCCGCTGCCCTGTCCCTGGCGGCCGTGCTGGGCGGCCTGATGCACGCCGCGGGGACGCAGGCCGCGCTCGCCGGCGCCCTCTACCTCTTCCCGGGCGCCCTCGTTTTTTTTGTCTGCGTCAGGATGCGGGTCCCCTTCATGAAAACCGTTGCTTTCGTTCTGGGTGCCTACATCCTCCCGGTCCTCGCGCTGTACCTGGCGGCGCTGGCGTCGACGCAGGGGGACTTGTTTGAAAAAGCGGCGGGAGCGGCTGTCGACGCGCTTGAACGCCTGCCCGGGCGCGACAGCTATCTGTTCCTTCTGTGGAGAAGCGGGCTGCTTTCCCTGGACGCCGGCGCCGCCGGCGCAGTCCTGCCCGATCTGAACGGGCTGCCGGTTTTTGCGCCCTGGGCGCTTGATGAGTTTTTCAACCAGATCCGTGCCCGCGCCGAGCTGTGGCTCAGGTCCCTCGTCCCTTCGCTCCTCTCTTCCTACAGCCTCTACCTGGCCGTGCTGGGAACGGGCGCTGCCCTTTATCTTGGCAGGCAGAGGTCGCGCCGCGCCGCTGCGCGCCCGGGCGCCGGGCAGACGCCGGAAAGCTTTGACGACCTGGGCATGCCCTCCTTTTCCCGTTGGCACGTGCCGCGCAGGCAGGGCAGGCTGCTGTGGGTCCTGCCGCTTTTCCATCTTGCGTCCAGGCTCTCCTCCGGCGCCACCCTGTATCTGGCAGGCCTGATGATGTACAATGCGTTCAGCGCGGTTTATTCCATCCAGGGGATGAGCCTCCTCAATGCCCTGCAGCGCAGGCGGGAAGTCCGCCCCTTCCTGAGGGGCCTGACCCTGGGCGCCGTGTTCCTGCTGTTTCAGCCGGCGCTCGTGTTCGCCGGCCTCTATGACCAGCTCTTTGACCCGCGGAAGCTGCGCGGGCAAACAGATTCCGGGAAAAATCGCAGCGACGGGAGGGATTCCACATGAAGGTCATCCTGATGCAGGACATCCCCGGTACGGGGAGAAAGGACCAAATCGTCAGCGTCAGCGACGGCTATGCGAGAAACTATCTGTTCCCCCGCGGCTGGGCAAGGGAAGCGAGCGATTCCTCCGTCAGGGAGATCGAGCGCAAAAACGAGTCCGGCCGCAGGCAGGAGTTTGAGCGCAGGCAGGCCGCCGAGAGCCTCGCCGCCGCGCTGAACGGAAAAATCATCGCCCTGAAGGCCAAGTGCGGCGAAAAGGGAAGGCTTTACGGGAGCGTGACGGGACAGGAGATCGCCGACGCGCTGCTCAGCCAGCACGGCGTAACGGTCGACAAGCGGAAAATCGAGCTCGCCGAACCCATCCGAACGGTCGGGGAAACTGAGGCGACGGTCTGGCTGCACCCGGGTCTCTCGGCCCGCATGAAGGTGCTTGTCACCGCTCTGGAGCAGCCTGGCCATCCCAGGCACGGCTGACGGCGCACCAGGGATGATGACGGAACCGGCATCCTATTGGGGAGTCGCAGGCGACACGGCGTCCCCGCCGCACAGCGCGGAGGCGGAACGTTCCGTGCTCGGCGCGCTCATGCAGGATCCCGGCGCGCTCAATCACGCCATGGAGACGCTGCAGAGCGAGGACTTCCATCTGCCTCGCCACCAGGAGATCTACCGGGCGATGAAGACGCTCGTCACGCAGTCGCGGGCCGTCGACCTGGTGACGATGGACGCTGAACTGTCAAGGCTGGGGACGCTCGAGGGGGTCGGTGGCACCGAATACCTCGTGGACCTCATCCAGTTCGTGCCCACAACCGTCAATGTCAGGCATTATATCGATATCGTGCTGGAGAAGTCGACGCTGCGGAAGCTCATCGCCGTGTCGGCCGACATCACGCGCAGCTGCGTCCAGCAGCAGATGGAACTCGAACAGATCCTGATGGGCGCGGAAAAAGGCATCTTCGACATCGTGATGAAACGCTCCGGCGGCGGGCAGCTCAAGCCCATCAGCGAGGTGATCAAGGCAACCTACGCGCAGATCGAGGAACTGGACAGGAACAAGGGCAACGTCATGGGCGTCCCCACTGGCTTTTCGAAGCTGGACTGGACGCTGACGGGCCTTCATGGCGGGGAGCTTGTGCTCGTCGGCGCCCGCCCCAGCATGGGCAAAACGGCTTTCGCGGCGAACATCGCCTTCCACGCCGCGCACAAGGGGAAGTCCGTGGCCATCTTCAGCCTCGAAATGCCGCGCGAACAGATCGCGCTGCGCATCCTGTGCAGCGAGGCGCGCGTCAACATGCAGAAGGTGCGCTCAGGCTCCCTGCGCTCCGAAGACTGGATCAGGCTGGCCAGGGTGATCCCGCTTCTGGCGGCCTGCAGGCTTTTCATCGACGACACCTCCAGCCTCACCCCCTCGCAGCTCAGGAGCCGCTGCAGGCGCCTGATGATGGAAAAGGGCCTGGACCTGGTGGTGGTCGACTACATGCAGCTGATGTCGGCCGACGGCAGGACGGAGAACCGGCAGAACGAGGTCAGTGAGATCTCGCGGAGGCTGAAGTCCATCGCGCTGGAACTGAAGGTCCCGCTGGTCGCCTGCGCGCAGCTGTCGCGGGCCAACGTGCAGCGCGCGTCGAAGCGACCCGTGCTGTCCGACCTGCGCGACTCCGGTTCGATCGAACAGGACGCCGACGTCGTCATGTTCCTTCACAGGGAGAGCTATTATGAGGAGTCCGCCGAGGACGACAATGCCGCAGAGGTGATCATCGCCAAACAGCGCAACGGGCCGCTGGATACCATCAGGCTCAACTGGTTTGACGAGTACACCAGGTTCGAGGACATCTACGAGCAGGGAGTGTAGGCATGGATCAGACGGAAGTCGTCAGTTTCCGAAAAGACACGCGTTTCGAGGGCTTCCTGCTCGTCCGCGCCTCCGAGCAGCGGACAAGCAACAATGGCGGCCCCTACCTTGACATGACCCTCGCGGACGTTACGGGGGACATCAACGCCAAGGTCTGGAACTCCGCCGCGGCGGCGCCTCCTGTCGGCAGCGTGCTGCGGGTGCGGGGCATGGTGACGGAGTACAACGGACGCCTTCAGCTGCGGGTCGACAAGTACCGGGAGCCGGCCGAGGGCGAGCCGGTCGACCTCAAGCGTCTCGTCCCTTCCGCGCCGGAATCCCCGGAAGACATGAGGCGGGAAATCGACGAAGCCGTGCGCCGGCTCGAAAATCCCGTGCTGCGTTCCCTGACGGAGGAACTGCTCCGGGAGGCCGGGGAGAAGCTATCCTATTATCCCGCCGCGCAGCGCATGCATCACGCGGAACGCAGCGGGCTGCTGCATCACATCACGGGCATGCTTCGCGCCGCGGAAGGGATCCTGCCGTGCTATCCCCTTCTGGACGGGGACCTGGTCCGGGCAGGCGTGATCGTTCACGATCTGGGAAAGATCTCAGAGATGAAAAGCGACGCGCTCGGGAACATCAGCGACTATACGAAGGACGGCATCCTCATCGGCCATCTCGTGCGCGGCGTCGCGCTGGCGCAGGAGGCGGCCAGGCGTACGGGCCTCCCCCCGGATGACGAGTATGTCACCCTCCTTGAACACATGATCATCAGCCATCACGGGCTGGCCGAATACGGCAGCCCGCGGCCGCCGATGTTTCCCGAGGCGGAGATGCTCCATTGGCTCGACGTCCTGGACGCCAGGATGAACGAGATGGCGGGGATCCTCAAAAGGACGCCCCCGGGCGTCTTCAGCGAGAAGATCTGGTCGCTGGACCGCAGGATCTATCACCCGAGGTATAGCGGCCAGGACGCGCCCGACGGCGAGGCCGGGCTGCCTCCCGACGCCTTCGGCGAGCCGGAAGCGCCGGGCCGTCCCGGGAACGACGCCTACGACAACCTGCTGTAGCGCTCCCGCCGCCGCGTCTTGACAAATCATCACAGGATTGTTACGATTGTCTAAAGGTTTTCTGCCCTGGTCTGCCAATGGCGGGATGGAGGATTCACCATGAAGAAACAGCTCATGATTTCTTGCCTTCTGCTGGCCGTAGCCCTCCTGTCGGGCTGCGCGGGCCTCACTCCGTCGCAGGAAAGCGTCCCCTCCCCCACGGCGGTCGTCACGCAGCCGCCGGCGCTCGCGCTTGCGACCGCCGCGCCGGTTTTCTCCCTGGATCTGCCGGAAGGTTACGATCCCGCCTCCGAAGAGGATGCGGGAGGGCTGTTTGCCCAGGGGGTCTTTATGGCCGGCGCGTCACCCATCCCGATCGATCCCATCGACATGCCGACCCCCACGCCGCGGCCGGCCCTCGCGTTTTCCTATGCGCCCTACACGGCGGACAAGCTCGGGATCGCCTTTGAGTCCGTGGCGGGATACGCCGTCGACAATTCGGCGCCGGACACCTATATTCTCACGGAACCGCAGGAGCTGCAGAAGGACAACTATTCCGTCCAGATCACCTTCACGGTGACGCCCGTGACCAGCGCGTACAAACAGACGGACATCAGAAACGACCTGAGGTCGAAGATCGCGGAACTGGGCACCTACAACTACAGCGAGTGGGGGACCTACAGCATCGAGGAGAGCTCCCTGATGGACAAGCCCGGCTACTACACGACTTATCGCGGCGTGCTCTACGACGGGACCATCGTGCGGGGCAGGGTGCATATGGCGCTCCTGGACAACAGCAGGCTGCTGACGGTCCATCTGAGCTGCCCCGGATGGTTCAATACCGACTATACGGCCGTCTTTTCACATATCCGCGGCTCTCTCAAGGCGCTGTAGCGCGACAGAGGCTTCGCGGCCCGGCGCTGCCGGGGAGGAGGGGGACGCAGATTTTTCGCGCGGGCGCCGGTCTTCATCGTCAAACCGGGCGCCTGCGCTTTTTGCTTTCAGACGTCAAGCGTCGCCACGCCCTCGTCGCGCGCCCCGTCCCCGCCGCGGCTCCCGGCCGGGGGCGGTTCCGGAAGCTCGCGCAGCGAAGAAAGCCCGAAATGCGCAAGAAAGAGGTCCGTCGTCTCATACAGGATCGGCCGGCCCACCGTGTCCCGGCGTCCCGCTTCACGAAGGAGGCCTTTCCTGACAAGGGACTGCAGCGAATAATCGCACTTGACCCCTCTGACCGACTCCACCTCCAGGCGCGTGGCCGGCTGACGGTAGGCGACGACCGTAAGCGTCTCGAGCGCTGACTGGGAAACCGGCTGCCTCTGCACGGGCTACAGCAGCTTCTCGATGTAGCCGGCATATTCGAGCCTGGTCGCCAGCTGGACGCTGTTCCCGAAACGTTTCAGGCACAGGCCGCGCAGGTGCAGGTCGTAATCGGCGGAAAGGCTCTCTGCCGCGGCGAGCACCTCAGCGGCGGTCGTTTCCAGCGCTGCCGCGATCTCCTGCAGGGAGACCGGTTCTCCTGAAACGAACAGGATCGCTTCAAGGATGCCGGGCAGGTTCGGGGCGGTCAAGGCGACTGCTCCCCTGAAACGCGCGCGGGGCACAGCAGGATTTCCCCGAAAGCGCTTTTTTGCAGGACCGCCGCCCGCCCCATCCGCAGCAGCTCGAGCATGGCAAGAAACAATGTGACCACTTCCTCCCTCGCCGGATGATCGTTCATAAGCGCGCGGAAGGGGACGCTCCCGCGCCTGAGCCTTCTTAAGATCCTCGCCATGCACGCGGGCACGGTATACTCGTCCAGGACGATGCGGCGTGCCGTGTCTTCCGTTTTCGCGTCCTCCTGGCCGGACGCCCCGGCCAGGAGCCTGGCAAACGCTTCTACCAGGCCCTGGAGCGTCAATCCGGTGATCTCCAGGTGCGGAGGCGGGAGCGGATACTCTTCGGGCAGCTTTACGTGCATCAGGGAAGCGGCCTGTTCAAGCGACTGCATCTCGCCGGCGATTTTTTTGAAAGAGGCGTATTCCTCCAGCTGTTGGATGAGCGCCGCCTCCGGATCGTCCTGCGGCTCAGCCGGAGGGCGCGGGAGCAGAGACCGGGTCTTGATCTCAAGCAGCGTCGCCGCCATGCGGATAAAGTCGCTGGCTTCTTCCATGTCCAGGCCGGGCGCGTCCTGAATCAGCTGGATGTACTGGTCGGTGATCCGGGAGACGAAAATCTCGCGGATGTCGATCTTTTCCTTCCCCACCATGAACAGCAGCAGGTCCAGCGGCCCTTCGAACTGGCCGATGCGCAGTGTGACGGCCATGCGTCAGCCGCTCCTACAGCCCAAGGACGCCAAGAAAGCCGTGCAGCACGAAGCCCTGCACAGCGTAGATCGCTGCGCTGATCCCCTTCCCGATGAAGTCCGTCGTGACAAGGAGGATGATCAGGACGAGCTGGGCCATCCGGAAAACCTTGCCCGACAGGTCGGCTTTGCCGCCCAGAAGGGTGTCGTTGAGCACGTGAAAGCCGTCCAGCGGCGGGAAGGGGAGAAGGTTGAACAGCCCGAGGCCAAGGTTGACCAGGGCAAACTGGAACAGGAGGCGCTGGACGTGAAGCAGCCAGGGCCGGCTGAGCACGCCGGAGAGCGCGTCCGCGTATTCGGGATACAGCTGAAGCAGGAAGCCATCCTGCCCGAAACGAAGGAAAAACTCCATCCCGTACAAATCGACGGCTTCAGGCCGGTACAGGGCCTTCCCCGCGAGGATGACCGCGAGGGTGGTCAGCAGAAACAGGGCGAGGTTGACGGAAACGCCGGCCAGGGACACCACCAGGTCGTCCCGCCTGCGGTTGCGGAAGTTGTACGGATTCACGGGGACGGGCCTGGCCCAGCCAACGCCGAGGAGGAACATGCTGACGGTTCCCCACAGGTCCAGGTGGGAGAAAGGGTTGAGCGTAAGCCTCCCCATGCGCTGGGCGGTCGGGTCCCCGCAGCGCAGCGCCGCGTAGCCATGCGCCGCCTCATGGAAACTCAGGGCCAGAAGGACAGCCGGCGCGCGGTAGAGCATGAATTGGAGAAACGCGAGCGGGTCTTCCCGCAGCCATTCAAGCATATGGATGCGCTGAGCGGCCGGACCCCTGTCCGGCCGCCTGCCCTTGAGGCAAACGCTTCCCCAGCCGATGGGTCAAGGCGCCGCTTCCTTCTGTCATGCTCCCTCTTTCAGCCGCGCGATCTCGTGTTCGATCATTTCCCTCGTGGCGTGATTGAGCGGCGAAAACCTTCCTTCCAGCGCGGTTTGGAGCTTTTCCAGCGCCGCCTGCCTGTCGCCGTCCTGAAGGTCGTAGCGGGAAAGGAAGTACAGCGTGTCGATCTGGCCGGGCCTGAGCTCGTGCGCCCTGTCGAAATGCTCCCTAGCCTTGTCCCTGTCGCCGAGAAGCCGGAAATAGGTCTGGCCCAGGTTGTCCTGCGCCACCGGGTCCTCGTCGTCATACTCCACCGCTTCCAGGTTGTATCGGAGCGCTTGATCCCCATCGCCGGCTTCCACGTACAGGAAGCCCAGCGCGCCGTAGGTCAGTCCGCAGGGCTGTTCGCGGTGCGAGGCTTCCAGGAGCGACAGCGCCTTTTCCAGATTGCCCGTTTTCCAGCTGGCGACCGCGAAGTTCATCAGCAGCTGCTGGCGCCTCTCCCTGTTCATGTCCGGCGCTTTCTGCGCTTTGACCAGGACGTCCTTCACCTTCTGATAGTCCCCCTCCGCGCCCCGTCGCAGGAGGAGCACGGAAAACGGCAGCATATACGACGCCTGGCAGACTCCCTGGCGGTACAGCTCCTCATACTCCCGGAGCGCTTCGTCCGTCAGCCCCTTCTGCTGCTTGAGCAGGGCGGAGCGGACTTTCATGTTCGCCAGGATCCCCATCTTTCTTTCCTCCGGTCTTCAGCGCCAGCCTGTCGAGGCGCCGTTTGAGGTCCGCGCGCTCCCTGGACAGGTCTGCGCAGTCAGGCGGCTGCCCGCGACAATATAGCATGCCCTTCCTCGCCAGGGCAAGCGCGCCTTCCGCGTCGCGGTAACGGTGTTCATAGATCTTGCTCAGCGCGATGCAGGCCCTGGCCCCGAGCGGGCCCGTGCGGAAAAGCTTGCGGTACTCAAGCTCCGCCAGCGCGTTTTCATGCCGACGCCGGTATATTTCCGCAAGCCTCATCGACGCCTGTCCGCTGAGGCCGGGACGCGCGCAGGCGCGGTAGCAGGTCCCCGCGCGCACAGGTTCCCCGCGCTTTTCAAAGACCCTGCCCAGGCTGAACAGCTCTTCCTCATGCCTCGCGGTCAGGGGCCTCTCGTGAAGCGCGCACAGCATTGGGAGCAGCCTTGCCATGGAAACGATATCCTGGCCGTTGTGCGCGACGATGCCGTCAAGGAGGGAGGCGTCGCGGGTCCTGACATACTCAAAATAGCGCTCCGGTATTTTTGCGCCGGGCAGGTCGTCTTCCCTGCGCAGGCTAAAAAGCTCCTCTTCCAGCGCGGACAGCGAACACTTCTTCAGGCGCATCCCATACACGCGCCTGGCAATATACAGCAGGTCCAGATGCGCCGGGCGGCGGAGCTCTCCCCCCACGCGGCTCATGACGAAACGGCTCTCCAGCAGGGGAAGGTCGAAGGCAGAGCCGTTGAAGGTGACCAGGGCCTCGCAGCCCGCGATCTGCTCGGCGGTCTTCCTGAGCAGGGACGCTTCCTCGTCGTAGTCCCGCATGAGGAACTGGGTCAGCCGCAGGCGGCCTTCCCTGAAACAGGCCGTTCCCACCAGGAAGGCGACGGTGCCCGCGCCGCCCGAAAGGCCGGTCGTTTCGGTATCCAGAAAAAGGATCCCTTCCGCGGGGATCGCGCAGCCGGGCTGCCGGCCCGTCATCAGGCGCACAGTATCGGCCGGCATGTCTGAAGGGGCGATCCCCGGGACCTCGCAGTCCGCGGCGATGACCAGGCAATCTCCGTCCCCGCGTTTCACCCGGGCCTTCCCGCCTTCAGTCCCCGCGCGCCGAAGCCTGTCATACAGGGAAGGCATCTATCCGCCCCTGAGGGGAAGCAGGTGCTGCTCCTCATCCTTGTCCACGCGGGGGGCCGATGTGGGCTGCGGCGTGGGATAGCAGGCCCAGAGCGCCTCCTCATAGCTCTCGCCTTCACTAAGCAGCGGAAGCGTCGCTTCCCGCAGCGCTTCCGCCCTTCCGGGCGGTTCCGCCAGGAGGAGGGGTTCCGGGACGGCGTCTGTTTCACCGGCCAGAAGACGGCCCGCCAGGTCCGCCAGCAGCAGGTCCACGCCTTCCGTCAGCACGTATTCCGGCAGCTGTCCTGCAAGCCGGACATAGGTTTCAAGAGGGATGTCCAGCCGCCGCATCGCGGCCGCGTGCGCGACGCCGACGTAGCGAATGTGCCAGGGTTCGTAGGCGATGCCGGTGATCCCCTCCCACTCTCGCCTGTAACGGACGATGAACCCGAACCTGTGCGCGTTTTCCGCCACCCAGGCGCCTTCCGCCGTTTCGCCGAAGTGTCTGTTGAGGTTTGTCTGGGACGGGCTCTGGAGGTCCATGGCGAGACCCAGCTGATGCTCGCTCGTGCCGGGGGGCGCGACAGTCCTCTGCGCCTTTTCCCTGCTGCCAACCGCTTTCACCTTTTCGTTGAACAGGATTTCCTGTATGCCGAAACTGCGGTATCCGGAAACGGCGTACAGCACATGACCCTCCCTGAGCGCCGCGCCAAACATCTTCTCCAGCGCGAGGGCCGCTTCGCCGCGAAGCAGGATCCCGTCCCTGAGGCTTTCCTTCCTGACAGCCACCTTTGGGGCCGCAAGGTCGTCGGGCGCGTACTTCTTCGTCACCCGATGCTCTCTGTTGACCAGGAAAAGGAGGCCGCCCCGCGAGAGGATGGAGGAAGGCTCCCCTTCCTCACCCCGCGCGGCGGGCGGCGGCGCGAGAAGGCAGGCCGCGCACAGCAGGAGACATGCGGCGGCCGCCCCCAGGCCCCGTGCTTTTCGGGATCCTTCAGGGTTTTTCATAAAACAGCGACAGCTCCCGGTCTCCGCCCGCGTCGGCCTCCTCGAGGCTGACCGGGGACGGCAGGGCGGTCAGCCTTGAGAGAAGGGCTGCGAAATCGCCGCCGGCCTTCTCGTATTCCCTGATCGCCTGGAGATATTCCGCCTCGAATTCCTCCAGGGACAGGCGGTTTTCCATGATCCGGCGCGCCGCCGCCTTTCCCACGTACCTGAAGTGCCAGGGTTCGTAGATGATCCCGGTGATCTCACGTTTTTCCGGCATGTAGCGCAGGATGAAACCAAACTCAAAACAGTGTTCCTCGAGCCATTTCGCCTCCGCCGTGTCGCCGAAGGCGGGCGTCATCCCTTCCTTCAGGGTCCATTCGCGGTTGAGGATGTCCACGCCAAGCCCGGTCTGGTGGTCGGAGGAACCCGGGTAGGCGACGACGCCGTCGTCCCTGCCGAGTTTTTCCAGCCGGTTGAAGTACATCGTCGCCTGGGTCTGATAGCTCCGGTAGGCGCTTTTCACGTACAGCGCGAAACCGGCCGCCTCCGCAGCCCGGAACATCCCCTCCAGCGCCGCTGCCGCCTCCCTGCGCAGCTGCGCGGGGCCGTCGACGCTGCGCAGGCTGAGCGTGGTGAGGTTGGGCGGAACGTAATCGCTCTCAAGAAGCTTCTCGCGGTTGACGACGCGCAGGTACCCGCCCCTTTCGGACAGCTCGTCGGCGGGAAGCTCGTAGGTCCAGACGGCTTCTTCGGGGAAGGCGGCCACGGGCGGGACCGCCGCCAAAACGCCCAGCAGGCAGAGGGCGCAGAGCAGGCGGCAAAGCGAAGGGGACACGTCAGCCGCCTTCCTTCAGATAGCCGCCGAAAACCGCCATGGACAGCAGTTCAACATAGGTCTCCAGCGGGACATGCAGCGCGTTGATTTTCGCGGCGTGTTCCCGGCCCACGTACCTGATGTGCCAGGGCTCGCCGGCATAGCCCGTGACGGCGGTCCACTCCTCTTTGTAGCGCACGATATAGCCAAACCTGTAGGCGTTTTCGGACACCCACTTCCCTTCCGGCGTTTCCCCGAATTCCGCGCTGAGGGCGGTGTTCGCCTTGCGGGAGATATCCGCCGCGAGGCCCAGCTGATGCTCGCTGGCGCCGGGCGGAGCGACGAGCAGCTGAGCCCTCAAGACGCTTCCGGTCGCCTTGATTTTCCTCTGGTAGATGGCGCTCTGCCGGCCCCAGCTGCGGTAACCTGACACCAGCTGCAGAACATGCCCCCCTTCGTCTTTGGCGGCGGCGAACAGTTCCTCAAGCGCCTCCGCCGCCTCCCTGCGGAGGCTGATGCCTGAATACAGGCAGCGGACGTCCGGCCGGAGGAGGTCGCCGGGCTCATAGCTGGCCGCAAGCCGGTAGCTGCGGTTGACCAGATAGAGGTTCCCGCCCAGGCTGGTCTGGGACACGCAGGCATCCAGCGTCATCTGTCCCAGCGAAAGCAGCAGGAAGGTCAGGGAAAGCGCTTTTGCCAACATGCCTTTTCAGGATTCCATCATTCCAGTCTGATCCCCGGGATCGCGGACAGTTTTCCCAGCGAAGCGGCGTCCAGAAGGACTTCCGCCCGCGTGCCCTCGTCCCCGTGTTCTTCGCCTATGACCCGCCCGAGCTTTCTAAGTTCGCCAAGCGCGCCGTACTGTGCAAAGGGCACGAAGACGCTCATCCTCCTCTCCCGGCCGCGCAGGGCCGAGCCGATGGCGGACAGCAGTCTGTCCATCCCCTCCCCGGTTTTCGCCGAAACGCGGATGGCCGAAGGAAGCCGCGGGAAATCCTCTCCCCTGACAAGGTCGCACTTGTTCAGCGCGTCGACGCGCGGCTGGTCGACCGCTTCGAGGCTCGCGAGCACCGTCTCGACGACCTCGCGCTGCGCCATGCATTCTGCGTTTGAAGCGTCAGAAACGATCACCAGCACGTCCGCGAGCGCCGCCTCCTCCAGGGTGGAACGGAAGGCCTCCACCAGCTGCGTGGGGAGTTTGCTGATGAACCCGACGGAGTCGACGAGGACGAAGGCCTCTCCGTCTGCCGGCTCCATTTTTCTGGATACGGGATCGAGTGTCGCGAACAGCTGATCGCGGACATACACCTCCGCGCCGGACAGCCGGTTGAGCAGGGAGGACTTCCCCGTGTTCGTGTAGCCAACCAGCGCGACGATCGGTACGCCGCTCTTTTCCCTGCTTTTTCTGCGGACAGCGCGCTGCGTCCTGATCTCTTCCAGTTCCTGCCTCAGGGCGGCGATCCTGTTCCTGATCGCGCGGCGGTCTGCTTCCAGCTTGGTTTCCCCCGGGCCCCTGGTCCCGATCCCGCCGCCCAGCCTGGACAGCGCGGAACGGTTCCCGATGAGACGGCTTGAGCGGTAGACGAGCTGGGCGAGTTCGACCTGAAGCTTGCCCTCCCTGGTCTTTGCCCGCTGTGCGAAGATGTCGAGGATCAGCGCTGTCCGGTCGATCGTCCTGACCCCCGTGATCTCCTGGAGGCGGCTGGCCTGGGCGCCCGTGATCTCATCGTCGACGACGATCAGGTCCGCCGCCGCCGCCTGCGCGTCCAGCGCAAGCTCCTGGGCCTTCCCGCTGCCGATGTAGGTCTTTGGGTCAGGGTGGGCCTTCGCCTGCCAGGTCCGTCCCACGACGAGGGCGCCCGCGCTGTCGCACAGGGAAGAGAGCTCGTCAAGCGAGGAAGGGTCGCCAAGGCCCACGAGGAAGGCCCGCTCGCCGCGGTCCTGGGTATCTTCGCCGGCCGGGAGCGCGCAGGCCTCTTCGCTCATGAGAATCCCGTCCATCAGGGCCTGCTGGCTCTGGGTGTCGAGCGCTGACGCGAGCATCGTCAGCACGCGGGGGCTTTCCCCGTCCCGCGAGAGGAAAGCGACGCTCAGTCCGTTGACCGCTCCGCTATCGTCCACGCCGACGGCGCACATGGCGTCCAGCCTGTAGAGCTTCAGGGCGGCCAGGTCCACGTCGGACAGCTCCGCGCTGCCGCCCGGATGCGTGTGGATGCAGCGGATCCGCGACAGCCGCTTTGCGCTGCGGCGCAGGTTCAGGTCCGAAAGCGGCACGCTGTCGGCGAAGCCGACCGTCACGTCCAGCACGTCGCCGTCCCGGGCGATATACAGGGAAATCTCCCTCCTGACCTGCATCGACAGGGCTGCCGCCTCGCGCGCGAGGGCAGGGGGCAGAAACTCGCCGTCCCCGACGGGGTGCTCATAAAGCAGAGCGATCCGGTCCAGGAGGCTTTTTTTGATGCCTTCCAGGTTGCCGTGCACTTCAGGCATGCCGCCTCCTCGGTTTCGTCCCGCCTCCCCTGTCAGGATCAGCGCCGGCAGCGGGGCGGAGCGTCAGGGGAATCTTACACAGGCTCGCGCGCCCTGTCAAATCAGGGATGCCCGGCCGGACGCCTGAGGGAGGAGACAATCCCGGGCAGGATACTGAGGACCCTGTCGATCTCTTCCCCCGTGTTGTCCCGCGACAGGGAAAAACGCAGGCTTGCCCGGGCTTCCTGTTGGGAGAGCCCGATCGCCGTCAGGACATGGGATATCTCCGGCGCGCCCGCCGAACAGGCCGGGCCTGCCGAAACCGAGATGCCGCGCAGGTCCAGGCGCAGCAGCAGCGCCTCTGCGTCCACGCCGCGGAAGGTGATGTTGACGTTGCCCGGCAGCCGCAGGCTGGGAGCTCCGTTGAGGCGGGCGTCCGGCACGGAGCCCAGGATGCCCCCGATCAGCCTGTCGCGCAGTTTCCGCGTCCTTTGCGCGCTGTCGGCCATGTTCTCCGCCGCGCGCGTGATCGCCTCGCCCAGGCCAACGATCGCCGCGACATTTTCCGTGCCCGCCCTGCGTCCTCTCTCCTGGTCTCCCCCGTGGGCCAGGGCTTCCACGGCGGCCCCGTCGCGAAGGTAGAGGGCGCCCGCGCCTTTGGGCCCGTGGAATTTATGAGCGGAAAGCGAAAGCAGATCGACCTTCATTTCCTGCACGTCAAGGGGGATGATGCCGGCTGCCTGGACAGCGTCGCAATGGAACAGGATGCCGCGCTTCCTCGCGAACGCGCCGATTTCCCGCACAGGTTCGAGGGTCCCGATCTCGTTGTTGGCGGCCATGACGGATATCAGGACCGTCCGGCTGGTGACCGCCCTTTCGACGTCCGCCGCAGAGACGGCGCCCTGCGCGTCAACGGGAAGGAAGGTGACGGCAAAACCCTGCTTCTCAAGCCAGGCGCAGGCGCGCAGCACGGAGTGATGTTCAACAGCGGTGGTGACGATGTGGCCGCCTTTTCCCCCGTTTGAGAACGCCGCCCCCTTGATCGCCCAGTTGTTGCTCTCCGTTCCGCCTGAGGTAAAGTATACTTCCCGCCGTCCGGCCCCGATTGCGCAGGCGGTCTGGCGGCGCGCGTTCTCCAAGGCGGACCTGGCCGCCCTTCCCTCTGAGTGGATGCTGGAAGCGTTCCCGAAGCCGGAGGCGAGGAAGGGAAGCATTTTTTCGACGACTTCCGGCGCCACGCGCGTCGTGGCCGCGTTGTCCAGATAGATCCGGTCCATCAGGCTCTCCTTCCTGGGCGCGGCGGCGCCAGGGCTTCAGTGAAGCGCGGTCGTCCTGAGGGCTTCCGCATACCGAAGCGCCGCCAGGCTTTCCACCTGTTCAAGTTCTTCCGCGTACTTCTCTTCCCGGCACAATTCCCGCGCGCAGCCAAGCGTTTCCTCAAGGATGGCGAGGCCTCCGACGCCGAAAGCGCCCGGGGCTGCCTTTCCGTGCTGCCTTGTCCCAAGAAATTCTCCGGGGCCCCTCAGTTCCAGGT
The DNA here is from genome assembly GCA_964563725.1 of uncultured Oscillospiraceae bacterium. Taxonomy (GTDB): domain Bacteria; phylum Bacillota; class Clostridia; order Christensenellales; family Aristaeellaceae; genus CAZLYF01. Next base: position 13,205 of record CAZLYF010000018.1, on the reverse strand, counting down.
CTTTGCGCGCCACCGCAAAGCCGTCGGAGGTCCGGCACAGGGTCATGAGCCTTTCGCTTTCCTCTGCCATCAGGAAGCACCAGCTTTCGCGATCGCCCCTTCCGACGCGCCCGCGCAGCTGATGAAGCTGGGACAGGCCGAACCTGTTGGCGTTCTCAATGACCATGACGGTCGCTCCGGGGACGTTCACGCCCACCTCTACGACAGACGTGGCGACCAGGACGTCTTTCTCTCCCCTTGAGAAATCAAGCAGCGCCCCTTCCTTTTCCCCCGGCGGCTGGCTGCCGTAGGCGATCCCGATCCTCAGCCCGGCAAGGGGGCCCAGCGACAGCTCGCGATGCATTTCCAGCGCGCTTTTCGCGTCCCCTTCCGCGGCTTCCTCCAGCAGGGGGCAGACGACGAAGGCCTGCTCGCCCGCCGCCACCCGTTCCCTGATGAAGGAATACAGGCCGCTTCGTTTCGCCTCAGGGACGATGCGCGTCCTGACTCGTTTTCTTCCAGGGGGGACCTCGTCGATGGTCGAAACGTCCAGGTCGCCGTAGAGGATCAGCGCAAGCGTTCGGGGGATGGGCGTTGCGGACAGGGCGAGGACGTGCGGTGCCAAAGCGCCGGAAGCCTTGTCGCTGAGCCTTTGCCTTTGTGTGACGCCGAAGCGGTGCTGCTCATCGGTGATGACCAGCGCGAGACGGCTGAAGCGGACGTCTTCGCCAAGCAGCGCATGCGTCCCGACCACAAGCCCCCACTCCCCGTCCCGTATCGCATGCAGCGTCTCGCGCCGCCTGGCGGACGCGAGGCCGCTCAGGAGGATCCCGCTTTTGATTCCCAGAGGGCCAAGGTCCCTTGACGCGCAGTCCAGATGCTGCCTTGCCAGGATCTCCGTGGGCGCCATCAGCGCCGTCTGATATCCGGCCCTGGCGGCAAGGAAGGCTGCGGCGAAGGCCACGGCGGTCTTGCCCGATCCGACGTCGCCCTGCACAAGGCGCCGCATGGGGCGGCCGGAGCGAAGGTCCCCGAGGATCTCGCCGGTCGCCCTTTCCTGGGCCGGCGTTGGGCGGAAGGGCAGACCCCTCCAGTACTCCTCCACGCCCGGCCCCTCTTCCCCGATGGGAAAGCCCTGTTTCCCCTCCTGTCGAAACGAGCGCATGGCTGTCTGGTACAGGAGCAGGTTCTCAAACGCGATGCGCCGCTTCGCCTCCTGAAGGGAGGAAGCGTCCGACGGGCAATGGGCCTGCCGAAGCGCGAAAGGGCGCCCGCACAGCCCGTAGCGCCCAAGGAGGGAGGCTGGCAGCGTCTCCCGGATCTCCGCAGCGTCCAGGGCCTGCCTGATGATGGTCCCCAGGACGCCGGGGGACAGCCCGGGCAGGGCCCTGTATACAGGCAGGATCCCGCGCCTCGAAACGGGCGCGGGGTTGAGCATGGTCAGGACGCCGCCATGGCGCTCCACCCCGCCCAGCAGGGTCATTTCCGCGCCGGCCCTCAACTGCCCCGCGCGCCAGGGCTGGTTGAACCAGACGAGGCGCAGCACGCCGGTCCCGTCTCTGATCGCGGAACGGACCACGGTCAGCTTCCCAGTCCGGTGAACGTCGGCGCCCGCGCACAGCTTTCCGCTGACGCAGAATACGGCGTCCTCCCTGAGGCTGCCGATGCTGACCGAAACGGTCGTGTCCCGGTACTCTCGCGGCAGGAAGCCTAGGAGGCCGTCGACGTCCCTGATGCCGGCGTTTTGAAGGCACTCCAGCCGCTTTTTCCCGATCCCTCTGATGTCAGCGAGCTGCAGGCTTGCGCCTCCCTCCATGCAGGAACGCGCTTGCCGCGGCTGGCCGCGCACAAAACAAGCTGCCGCGGAAACGACAGCTCCCGGGCTTCCCGGCGGGCTCACTCCACGGAAAGCAGGTAATAGTACAGGGGCTGACCGCCCCAATGGACCTCGACGTCGCAGAAGGGATACATCTGCTGGATCTCGTTTGCCAGCTCCTCTGCTTCCTTGCCCTTCGTCTCCGCGCCGTAATAGACGGTGATCAGCCCGTCGTCCCCGGTAACGATCTCGCGCATCAGGCCGATGGCCACCTCCGTTGCGGAAGCGCCGGTCACGGTGACCTTGCCGTTGTTGAGGCCGATGATATCGCCCTCCCGGATATGCAGGCCCTCCAGGTCCGTGTCGCGGACGGCAAAGGTGATCGTTCCGGTCCTGACCCTCTGCGCCGCCGTGTTCATCCTCTCCTCGTTTTCCTCGGGAGAAAAATCCGGCTGGAAGGCCACGACGGCAGCGATCCCCATCGCGACGTTTTTCGTCGGCAGCACAATGACCCGCTTGCCGGACAGTTCAGCCACCTGCCGTGCGGCCAGGATGACGTTGCCGTTGTTGGGCAGTACGAACACGGTGCGCGCGCGGACCCCTTCGACCGCCTTCTGAAGGTCTTCGATGCTGGGATTCATCGTCTGGCCGCCGTCAACGACGCTGTCGGCGCCAAGGTCGGCGAAGATCTTGGTGAAGCCGTCTCCCAGCGCGACGGCCACGATCCCAAAGTCTTTGGGCGCGGCGTTCCGCTCCGCCTCCTCCTTTTTCGCCTGGTTGTCCCTGCGCTGCTGATGCATGTTCTCGATTTTCATGTTGACGAGTTCGCCCATGGACAGACCGTACTGCAGCGCCTTGCCGGGCTCATTGGTATGCACGTGCACTTTGACAAGCGCGGGATCCCCCACCACGAGCACGCAGTCCCCGATACGGCTCAGCTTGCGCCGAAAGGAGGCGATCTCCATCTCCGCGACGCTGTCGCGCAGGTTCTGGATCAAAAATTCGGTGCAGTACGCGAACTTGATCTCCCCGATGCTGTCATGATCGTCGACGTAGGCGGTCTCCGCGGCAAAGTCGCCGCTCATATCCACGACCGTCTCCGCGTACTCGCCGCGGATGACCGAAGCGTAGCCCGTATAGATCAGGAGAAGCCCGCGGCCGCCCGCGTCTACGACGCCTGCCTGCTTGAGCGCCGGGAGCATCTCCTGGGTGCGCTTGAGGATGCCTTCTCCGCTGGTGAGGATGACGCGGAAGAGCGCGTCATAATCCTCCGGATCCTGGCTGGCCTGCCGGATCGCGTCATCCGCCACGACCCTGGCCACGGTGAGGATCGTTCCCTCCTTGGGCTTCATCACCGCCTTGTAGGCAGTGTCGGCGCCATTCTTGATCGCGGCCGCGAACTGCTGCGGACTGATCCTGTCCACGTTCTCCAGCGCCTTCGCGAAGCCCCTGAACAGCTGGGAAAGGATCACGCCACTGTTGCCCCGCGCGCCCCTGAGCGCACCCTTGGCCAGCGCTTCCGCCGCCGCACCCGCCGAGGACAGGTCCTTGCCGTTGATCTCGCGCATCGCGGACACCATGGTCATGGACATGTTCGTCCCGGTGTCGCCGTCCGGAACGGGAAACACGTTGAGGGCGTTGACGGTTTCCCTGTTTTTTTCAAGAAGGGCGGCGCCGGCGCTGACCATCTCGCGAAGTGTGGAAGCGTCAATAGCAGTGATGTCCGACAACTGTTTTCCCTCCGTTGCGCGCCGTCAAACGCGGATACCTTCCACAGAGATGTTCACGTTGCGCACCTTGATTCCCGTCATGCTTTCCAGCTTGTAGCGGACCACTTCCTTGATCGAGGTGCACACGGCCGTGACGGATATGCCGTACTCGACCACGATGAACAGGTCCACGTCGATCATTTCTTCGACTGCCCTGATCTGCACGCCCTTGCTCAGGTTCTCACGGCCCAGCCACTCCACGATCCCGTCCTTGGCGCGCTTGGACGACATCGCGACGATGCCGTAGCACTCAAGGGCCGCGTAACCGACCACCTTGAGCATCACGTCTTCGGAGATGTAGATGGTGCCGATATCGTTTTTTATTTTGAACTCCACGGTCAAGAGCCTCCTTGCTGAAACAGTCCACTCAGCTGGGATGCAGTATAGCGCTTTTCCCATCCACGCGCAACAGCGGCTGCCGGTTCCCGCCCCTGCGGGCCGGGCTCAGGCCTTTTCACGCGGATCCGGCTTCCCTAAAATCCGTTTCTCCTGTTGATTTCGTCTATTTCAGACTTTCGCAGCGGCGGATTGCAGGCGAAGCAGGGCATCAGCTTCCTGAAGGCGCCGTCGTCAAGCTCGGCATAACTCATCGTCCCCTCCAGGGGCAGGAACCGGTCCTTGATGCTCGGGCAATTCCGGTCCGTATGGTAATACTTGCCGCCGACGGGGTTGTAGTACAGCTGCAGGTCGTCGGAAGGGTATTCGTAGTAGCGCCCGGGGAAATCGTCCCAGACGAAAACCTTTGTGTTCACCTTGATATTGTTCCACAGCCAGGCCATGTTGACGCCGTCGGCGTTGTTCCTGCGCTGGACACGGATGCAGCCGTGGCTCGCCTTTTCTCCCAGCTGCTTTTCCTGCAGGCTGTAATCCTTGTAGAGCGTCGCTTCATTGAGAATGTAGGGGACCTCGTGGATGAGGGCGCCGCCGTTGATGCGCATGCCCATGCCGCAGACCAGGTTGCCGGCGTTGAAATCGCCCACACGGCTGACCATGAGGAATTCACCCGAAGGCGTTTCGTTCCAGGGCTGCCTCGACGTGGGCAGACCCGTGGAGATGACCAGTTCCGTGAAAAGCTTCCCCGCCTTGAACACGTAAAGCTTCTGCTTGAGTTTGTCGATCAGGAGGCCGTAATCGTCCCTGGGGGTGACGCTTTTGAGGCTGTCCGTGCGAACATAGCCGCTGATGAGCTCGTCCGTATTCCCGTATCCCGGGCGTGTGTCACAGTCGGGACCGTAGGAGCTGTTGAAGGTCTCCACAAGCGACCATCCGTCGGGCCTGTTCTCAAGGACGTTCACCCCCTGGGAAACGAAGGTGATCTCCCCGGCAATGTTGGATGCCTTCAGGCTCCCGTCGGGCGTTGCGCGAAGCTTGTAGGTCTCCTTCTGGTCGCCTCCGGTGACCACGGTCACGGGCTGCATCATCGCCTGCCAGATGGCGCTTTCGTTCCATTCCCCCACGGGAAGGGCCCAGTACCCGGAGAAGCCGATGGAAGGATCGGACGGTTCCCTGCCCGGCGCCCGGTAGTGCTGCAGCTCCTTTGCTGGGGCGGGGGAAGGCTCGGGCGCTGCCAGAAGCGTGACGGGGACCGGCTGGGGATTGCTCGAAAAGCCGCCGGAGTCTGTCAGGGAAAGGGACAGCAAGGCCGACCCCGCTTCGGCCGGTCCGTCCTTGAAGGTCCCGTCCCACTGAAGGGTCACGCTTCCCCCGGCGACTTCGCGCTGGGCGATGAGCCTTTCGCCCCCGGTCCCGGCAAGCGCGACGCGCAGGAGGCCCGGCATGTTCACGGCCGCCGTCAGGTACCAGGCTGCGCCGGGGGTCACGGCCGCGTCGCTGATGCTGTAGGAAAGGATGCGGGGCGCGGGCGGTCCGACAGATACGTCCGCGCGCACAGCCGCCTCCCCCTGTCTGAGCAGGAGCGCGTATTCCCCCTCCTGAATGGGCCGCCCGCCTGCGTCCATGCCGTTCCAGGTCAGAAAGTTCATTCCCCTGTACGCGGGGATCAGCCCGAATATGGACTCGCCCTCCGTCCCGCCCCCCTGCACGAGCAGGATCTCGGCGGGCATGTCGACGGCGGAATAAAAACTGATGCGCTCGGCTTTCCCGGGGCGCAGAAGGGGGGGCAGGTCCGCGAACCGCGGCGCGTCTCCCTCCGCGCGGGCCGGGGCGATCAGGGCCGGGATGGCAACAAGCAAAAGCAATTTGGTCAGGAATCGTCGGTTCATCGGGCCCTCCCTTGCTCAAAGGATGGGGCGATGATACCAAATCCCGAAGGCCGCTTCAAGCTGACGGGCGCGCGGCGTTGTAAATCCCCGGGCCATCTCCTATAATCCGCGTGGCGCCACAGCGCCGGAGGGGGGGCCAGCATGACTGCCCAGGAGCGTGTCAGACAAGCCGTCGAGAGCCTCCGCGCGCCCGTTGTCCTGGCCGAGTATGACCTGCACCTCGAAGTCAGCCGCGCCCTTTCCGGGCATGGCATCTCCTTTTCGCACGAGGCGGCGCTTGCTCCCCGCTGCCGGATCGACTTCCTGGCCGAAGGCGTTGGCGTCGAGATCAAGCGCGGGCGCCCGAACAGGACATCGCTCCTGCGCCAGCTCAGGCGCTACGCCGCTTCCCCGCAGGTCGACAGCCTGCTCGTCGTGTGTGAGCGCGGCCTGCCCCTTCCCGAAGCGCTGGGCGGAAAGCCCTGTGCCTGCGTGAGCCTGCAGCGGCTTTGGGGGATCGCCGTCCCGCCGGGCTCCCTTGACGAAGGGACGCGGCAGGCGCCCGCGACGGCGCCTTCGAGGGACAGCGCCGGGCCGCCCGCCTCCCTCCCCGCGTCCGGCGCAGCCCGCTCCCTGCCAAAGTACCTGGAGCCCGCTAGAACGGACGGCCATCTGTACGGGGTCCTGTCGTACAACCGCAGGCGGAAATGCTGGACCGTCAAGGGAGAGCCCTGCGTCACCGAGATGGCCAAGCGCCTCTTCCCCGGTTCTGACAGCGGCAGGCGGGGCGTGGCGCACTTCACGGCCCACAGGCGCATCGTCGGCGATCTCAACTGGTTGATGCAGCGCTACCCCCTGTCTGTGGCGCCCGCAGATCTGGACCGCTGGGAAAGCGCCCTTGAGGATGCGCGGGCGTACGCGGCGCAGCGCGACCTGTCCGCCTCGGCGGATCAGGGCGTCCGCCCCGACGGGAAGAGCTTCCTGGGGGAGCTCAGAGAATTCCAGCAGGTCGGCTTCTCCTGGCTTTGCCGCACGCCGCGGGCCCTTCTCGCCGACGAGATGGGCCTTGGCAAGACGGTCGAGTCCCTCGCGGCGCTGTCCTGGCTCAAGGCCTTCCCCTGCCTGATCGTCGTGCCTCCGCACCTCGCCCTCAACTGGCAGGGCGAGATCTCAAGGTTCCTGCGCCTTGGAGACAGTGCCCCGCGCGTGCATGTGATCCGCGGCCTGCGTCCCTACGCGCTCCCCGAAGCGGATGTCTACCTGGTCCACTACCTCCTGCTGAGGGGCTGGAAGACCGCCCTCCCGAACCTTCCCTTCAAGGCGGTGGTGTTTGATGAGATCCAGGAACTGCGGCGCGGCGGGACGGAAAAGTACAGCGCGGCGAGCCTGCTGGCCAACGCCTGCAACCGGGTGATCGGCCTGTCCGGAACGCCCATCTACAACCTTGGCGGCGAGATATGGAACGTGGTCAACGTCCTAGACTATCATTTTCTGGGGGACTGGGATTCGTTCTCGCGGGAATGGTGCTATGGATACGGCAACGCTGTCGTCATCCGGCCGGACCTTCTGGGCGAGCATCTCAGGCGGGAAGGGCTGATGCTCAGGCGCACGAAAAAGGACGTTCTCCCGGAACTCCCCGACAAGCGCAGGCTGGTGCAGGAAATCGACGCTGACGGCGCGCTGTACAGGCGCCTGATGCAGCCTGTGCTCGAAAAGCTTCGGGCCTGGCGGGACGGCGCGGGGCTGTCCGCGTCCCAGCGCGCCCTTTTGGAGGGCCAGATCTCCATGGAGGAACGCCAGGCCGCGGGGATCGCAAAGGCCCCCTACGTCAGCCAGTTTGTCCGGGCGCTGGTCGACTCCGGCGAGAAGGTGCTCCTGTTCGCCCATCACCACGCGGTGATGGACCTCTTCAGGGAGGAACTCAGGCCGCTTTCCCCCTCCTTCGTCACAGGCCGGGAAACGGCCGTGAAAAAGGGCGAAAGCGTCGGCAGGTTCATGGAAGGCCGGACGAACCTTTGCTGCGTATCGCTGCGCGCGGCGTCGGGCATCAACCTTCAGCGCGCCAGCTGCGTGGTGTTCGGGGAGCTGGACTGGTCCCCCGCGGTGCACAGCCAAGCGGAGGACCGGGCGCACCGCATCGGGCAGCGCGACTCGCTCCTGTGCTATTATCTGGTCAGCCCCGGGGGAAGCGACTCCGTGATCCAGGAAGCCCTCGGGCTCAAGGTCAGCCAGTTTCTGGGCCTGATGGGCGAGGCTCCCGTCTCCGCCCTCGAGGAAGCCGCCTCCGCCGCGCTTGCCCGCAGACATGTGGAACTCCTGGTCAGCAGATGGAATTCACAGATCGCGGGCTGAACGGCGCGGGGCGCGCCGGCCGCTGCGGCGGGCCGCCGGGCGTTTGACAGAAGCCGCGCGGCGCACTAAGATAGGTCACGCAAAAGGGGGGCCGGATGCGCATATTGGGGATCGATCCCGGTCTGGCGACGATGGGCTGGGGGATCATCGAAACGGAAGCCGCGGACCCCGCGCTGGTTGCCTGCGGCGTGATCAGGACGCCGGCCGGTTCGCCCTTTCCGGAAAGGCTGCTGGAGATCGAGGACAGGCTGCAGGAACTGCTTGAACGTTATCGTCCGGATGAGATTGCCTTCGAGGAGCTTTTTTTTGCCCGGAATGTCACGACAGCCCTGGACGTAGGCGCCGCGCGCGGAGTCGCGGTCAGGGTCTGCGCGCGCCATACTAGAGCCCTGTATCAGTACACCCCCCTGCAGATCAAAATGGCGGTGGTCGGGTATGGGCGGGCGGAAAAGCGCCAGGTGCAGCAGATGGTCCGTCTGATCCTCCGCCTTGACGACATCCCGCGCCCGGACGACGCGGCGGACGCGGTCGCTGCGGCGCTGACGCACGCGCAGGCAGGACGGTCAAGGTTCCAGTTCAGGATGAAATAGGGAGCGGCAGCATGTACGCGTTTATCGAAGGGGTCGTGGACAGCAAGACGGCCGGCGAGCTCGTCCTGAGCGCCGGCGGCATCGGCTACAGGCTCATCTCCTCCGCGGCGGTGCTTTCCTCCGCCCCCGCGAGGGGAGAGACGGTCCGCGTCTATACCTGGCTGAGCGTCAGGGAAGACGCGCTGGAGCTGTTCGGTTTCCATTCCCAGGAAGAGAAGAACCTCTTCCTGCGTCTGACAGGGATCTCCGGGATCGGGCCGAGGACGGCGATGGGGATCCTGAACAGCCTGCCGCTCAAGGACCTGACCCTGGCGATCGTCACAGGGGACACGGCCCTGCTTTCCCGCGCCCCGGGCGTGGGAAAAAAGACTGCGCAGCGCATCGCGCTGGAGCTCAAGGACAAGATTTCCGCGGACGACCTGCAGGGCGGCTGGGACGCCGCCCTTCCGCCTGCGGGCGGCGGAGCGGCCGCGGAGGCCGTGCTGGCTCTGCAGTCGCTTGGCTACACCCAGGGCGAGGCGGTCCGTGCGGTGACCGCCGTGCGCGGGGGCGTGGGGGAGCCTCAACAGGCGGATGAACTCGTCCGCCTTGCGCTGCGCGGAATGGCGAAAGGGTAAGGGATGGACGCAGACCGGCTGGTGATGTCCGGGGCCCTGAAGGAGGACCTCGAGGCGGAAGCTTCTCTCCGCC
>CAZLYF010000018.1:0-3798 GCA_964563725.1 uncultured Oscillospiraceae bacterium | reverse complement strand
TGGGGAATATGTGGGCCAGGAGAGCATCAGGGAAAGCCTCGGCATCTACATCAAGGCGGCGCTCAGACGCAGGGACGCGCTCGACCATATGCTCCTGTACGGCCCGCCCGGGCTTGGCAAGACGACGCTCGCGTGCATCGTCGCCTCCGAGATGGGGCAAAACATCCGCATCACCTCGGGTCCCGCCATCGAGCGTCCCGGCGATCTCGCGTCGATCCTGACGAACCTGTCGGCGGGGGACGTCCTGTTCATCGACGAGATCCACCGCCTGTCGAGGACCGTGGAGGAAGTGCTTTATCCGGCAATGGAGGACTACGCGCTGGATATCATGATCGGCAAGGGGCCGACGGCCCGCTCCATGCGGCTGGACCTGCCCAGGTTCACCCTGGTGGGCGCCACGACCCGGGCAGGGCAGCTGTCCGCCCCTCTCAGGGACCGCTTTGGGATGATGTTCCGGCTTGAGCTTTACTCCCCCCCCGAGCTTGCCCGGATCCTGACCCGCTCGGCGGGGATCCTTGGGATGCCCGCCGATGACGAAGGGATCGTGGAGATCGCTAGGCGAAGCCGGGGAACGCCGCGCATCGCCAACCGCCTTCTCAAGCGCGTGAGGGACTATACCCAGGTCCGGGCGGACGGGCGGGTGACGCTGAAGGTGGCGCGGGAAGGGCTCGACATGCTGGACGTCGACATCCTGGGCCTTGACCGCGTCGACCGCAGCGTGCTCCTGACGATGATCGACAAGTTCTCCGGCGGCCCGGTCGGCCTGGATACCCTCGCCGCCTCCACAGGAGAGGACGCCGTGACCATCGAGGATGTGTACGAGCCTTACCTGCTGCAGCTGGGTTTCATACAGCGTACGCCCCGCGGGCGCGTCGCCACCCAAGCCGCGTACGCGCACCTGCGCAGGCCCCTGCCGCAGTTTCCGGCTGCTGCGGAAGAAGCCGGCGGGCAGGCCAGCATGTTTGATGAAGACCAGTGACTTCAGCTACCGGCTGCCCGAGCGGCTGATCGCCCAGACGCCGGCCGAACCCAGGGACGCGAGCCTGATGATGGTCTGCAACCGGGAAAACGGCCTGCGCGCCCACAGGGCTTTCCGGGACTTCCCGGGATACGTCCGCCCCGGGGACCTTCTGGTCCTCAACGAATCGCGGGTCATCCCCGCGCGTCTCCGCGGCGTCAAGGCCGACACCGGCGTACCCGTTGAGCTGCTGCTGCTCAGGAGACGCGCAAGGGATGTCTGGGAAACGCTCGTCCACCCGGGACGGCGCCTGAAAAGAGGCGCGGAAGTCCTCATCGCGGACGGCCTCCTGCGCGCCATGATCGGGGAATCCACCCCCGAGGGCGGCAGGGTGGTCAGCTTCACGTACAGGGGCGCATTCGAGGAGCTCCTCGACCGTCTCGGAGAAATGCCCCTGCCCCCCTACATCCACGAAAAGCTTGTTGACAGGAGCCGCTACCAGACCGTCTATGCAGCGAGCGACGGAAGCGTTGCCGCGCCGACGGCGGGCCTTCATTTCACGCGGGAAGTCCTCGACAGGGTCAGGGCCGCCGGCGCCGAGGTCACCGCGGTCGTGCTGCACGTGGGGCTGGGCACCTTCCGCCCCGTCAAGGCGGAAAATCCGGAAGACCACGTCATGCACAGCGAGTATTACAGCCTGGGACCCGGCGCCGCGGAAAGGATCAACCGGACCAGGCGCGCCGGCGGCAGGATCATCTGCGTGGGAACGACCTCCGTGCGGACCCTTGAATCAGCGGCCGATGAGGACGGGACGATCCATGCGGGCAGCGGGATGACGGACCTGTTTATCCTGCCCGGGACAGCCTTCAGGACGGCGGACCTCCTGCTGACCAATTTCCACCTCCCCGAAAGCACGCTCCTGATGCTTGTCTGCGCGTTCATGGGGACAGAGAATGCCCTGGACGCCTACCGCGAAGCGGTCGGGAGGGAGTACCGCTTCTTCAGCTTCGGCGACTGCATGCTCATCGGAAGGGGGCTTGTCCGGCAATGATCCGTTTCGCGATGCGCTGGATGCTGGGCGCACTGGCCTTTCCCCTTGCCGTGTTCCTGCTGCCGGGTCTGCGCTGCCCGCGCTGGGACGTGGCGCTCGCAGCCGGCGCTTCCCTGATGCTGATTTACGCCCTCGTCAGGCCCCTTGCAAAGCTCCTTGCCGGGGTCCTGAGCATCATCACCCTGGGCGCGGCGGGCCTCGCGGTCGATGCGGGGCTCATCGTCCTCTGTGCGAGGCTCTTCCCCGGGGAGGTCGCCGTGGACAGCTTCCTCTGGGCGGTCGCCGCGGCTGCGCTGGTGGATCTCGTGCGCTTCGCGGCGGGAAATCTGGTGCGCAAATGAACCCTGCCATCCTTGTCATCGGCGCGATGAACCTGGATATCCTGGGAACGCCGTCGGGAAAACTCGTTGTGAAAGACTCAAATATCGGGCGCGTGCGTTTTGCGCCGGGCGGAGTCGGCAGAAACGTCGCCGAACAGCTGGCGCGCAGAGGGATACCGGTCCGGCTGCTGACAGCGGCGGGCGCCGGGCCATGGGCTGAATACCTGAACGCATCCTTAAGGGCGCTCGGCATCCCGCTGCTGTCGCCGGTTTCCGCAGCCGAAGGGCCCCCTGTCTATCTGGCGATCCATGACGAAACCGGGGACATGGCCGCCGCGGTCAATGACATGAGCGCAATGGACCTGCTCACGCCGGACCTGGTCCGCGCCGCCCTGAAGGGCATGGATGGCCTGTCCGCCTGCGTGCTGGAGGCAAACCTGCGCGGCGATACGCTTGCGGCTGCCGCGCGCAGCCTGGCCGTCCCCCTTGTCGCGGACCCTGTCAGCTGCGAAAAAGCGCTGCGCCTCATCCCCGTCCTCCCCCTTCTGACGGCAATCAAGCCCAACCTCCTTGAAGCTGAAGCCATGACGGGCAGGGCAGGCCCGGAGGAAGCGGCCCGCGCGCTGCTTGACGGAGGCGTCAGGCAGGTCTATCTTTCCCTCGGAGCAGCCGGCCTGTATTATACTTCCGCGGAGGGAGAAGGTTTCCTACCGCCCTTCCTCCCACCTAGCGCGGCGTGCGCGACGGGCGCCGGGGACGCGGTGACCGCGGGGATCGCGTTTGGCGTTTCAAGGGGAATGGGCGTCAGGGACTGCGCGGACCTCGGCCTCCGTTTCGCGGCGGATCACCTGGAGCGCGCGGCGGAGGTCCTGTCCGAAACGGATCAGGACAAGGACGGGAGGAAGACCCATGACAAACCATCTGTCAGTCTCGACTAAGGTACGGGCGGCGCTCGAAGCCGGAAGGGCCGTCGTCGCGCTGGAGAGCACGATCATCAGCCACGGGATGCCCTATCCCCAAAACCTGAAGACCGCACTCGAGTGCGAGGCGATCGCAAGGGACAACGGCGCGGAACCGGCAACCATCGCCGTCATCGGCGGGCGCCTCTGCGCGGGGCTCGGCCCCGACCAGCTTGAGTATCTGGCACGGGCGGGCACGGGTGTCCAGAAGGCGAGCCGGCGAGACCTTCCGGTGCTGATCGCCCGGGGATCTGACGGCGCGACGACCGTTTCCGCGACGATGATCGTCGCGGCCATGGCGGGGATCGGGGTCTTCGCGACGGGAGGGATCGGAGGCGTGCACCGGGGCGCCGAGGTCACGATGGATATCTCCGCCGACCTTGAGGAACTCGCGCAGACGCCGGTCGCCGTCGTCTGCGCGGGCGCAAAAAGCATCCTGGACCTCCGCCTGACGCTGGAGTATCTCGAAACGAAGGGGGTCCCCGTGATCGGGTACCGCACGGACGAATT
>CAZLYF010000017.1:0-29454 GCA_964563725.1 uncultured Oscillospiraceae bacterium | reverse complement strand
GGCGCATGAGTTCCAGGGTCCGGTCCACACCTTCCATGTTGCTGCCACTGGGTACCTCCTGGGTGAAGCCGCGGTGGGCGTAGATGTCGGGTATCTTGCCCACGCCGATCACCTCCTTGCCTGCCGCCTTGAGGGCGTCGAGCACTGTTTCCCCGATTGGCTCAAGGGAGAAGTCCTTCCGCCGCGGAGTACGCCTGAAGAAGCCTTTCCCGTCCCCTTCGAAGGGACGCGCGATCACGCGCCCTACGGCCAGTTCACCTGTCAGCAGAGACCGTGCCGCCCGGCACATCCCGTACAGCGCCTCCGGGGGGATCACGGCTTCGTGGGCGGCGATCTGGAACACGCTGTCGGCGGAGGTGTACACGATGGGGCGGCCGCTGCCCATGTGTTCCTCCCCCAGCTCGTCAAGGATCGCCGTTCCGCTCGCGGAACGGTTGCCCAGGGTCCCACGCCCGATCTCCTTTTCGAAGGCCTCCATCAAGGGCTTCGGGAAACCGTCGGGAAAGGTGGGAAAGGGCCTGTCAAGCTTCAGCCCCGCGATCTCCCAATGCCCCGTCGTCGTGTCCTTGCCCGCGGACGCCTCGGCCATCCTGCCAAACGCGCCGGCCGCATGGGGATCGGGACTGAGTCCCACGCCCGGCAGATGCCCCAGGCCGAGGGCGCGCAGGTGACGGAGGCGCAGGGGCGTGTGCGCCGCCACGTGGGCAAGGGTGTTCGCGCCCTGATCCCCGTACGCCGCGGCGTCAGGCATGGCGCCCGCGCCGACGCTGTCAAGGACGATCAGCAAAACTCTTTTCATGCGGATATCCTCCTGGCTGCCGCCATTGTACCCTGCCCCCGGCGCTTTGTACAGCGCTCACGGCCGCGGGCGCTCCCGTGCCGTTGCGCGAAAGGAGAAGATCCGGCTACAATGCGCGGGGAGTGAAATGTACGATGCAGTGGATCGCCTCCGCGGCGTTCGGCCTTGAGGGTCTGGTCAAAAAGGAACTGTCGCTGCTTGGCGCGCCGGGCAGGCCCGTGCTGGGCGGCGTGCGCTTCGAAGGCGGCTCGGAAACCGCTTTCCGGGCCAACCTCTGTTTACGGACGGCAGACCGCGTGCAGCTGCTGGTCACGGAAGGGGAAGCGCTGACCTTTGACATGCTGTTTGAACTGGTCAGGGCCGTCCGCTGGGACGACTACCTGACCGGGGACGCCGCCTTTCCCGTTTCCGCCAGCTGCGCCAGAAGCCGCCTGATGAGCGTGCGCGACTGCCAGGCGATCGCGAAAAAGGCGATCGTGGAAAGCCTTCGCCTGCGGCGCCGCGCCGCCTGGTTTGAGGAAACGGGACCGCCCCGCGCCGTCAGGCTCAGCATCCATGAAAACGTGGCGCGCGTCACCCTGGACGCGAGCGGCGACGCGCTTTCCAGGCGCGGCTACAGGACATGGACAGGTGAAGCCCCCCTCAGGGAGACGCTTGCCGCGGCCATGGTCCTCCTTTCGCCCTGGAGGGGGGACGCCATTCTCCGCGACCCGTTCTGCGGGACGGCAACCATCCTCATCGAAGCCGCTTTCATCAGGGCGAAACGCGCGCCCGGCCTGTCAAGGCCTTTCGCGATGGAGGAATGGGACTTTCTTGACCGCGGCGCGTTCGGGCTTTTGCGGGAAGAGGCGTGCGCGCGCTTCGACCCTCTCCTTGTGGGGGACATCGCTGGAAGCGACATCGACGCGCGCGCGCTTGAACTGGGCGGGAGGCATATCGTCAAAGCCGGCCTCGAGGGCCGCATCCGTCTTGAAAAATCCGATGTCAGAAAGCTTGCATTGCCGCAGGGGGAGCTTTGCCTGATCACGAACCCGCCCTACGGCGAACGGCTCGGGGACAGAAAGGCGGCCGAGGCCCTGTACAGGGAACTCGGCGCCCTTGCGGCGCGGACGCCCGGCTCAAGCGTATGCGCCCTTTCCTCGCACCCCGGGTTCGAGCGGTTCTTTGGAAAACGCGCCACAAAAAAACGCCGTCTGTACAACGGACGCCTCGAATGTGACTGCCTGATCTTTCAGCCTGATTCCCGCGTTGTTTCGGGTTCCGTGTAATCCGGGTCGGCCGGCGGCAGCCTGTCGCAGACCATCAGCAGCGCGTCCTCCCCGTTGTCCTCGTAGTACTTTTTGCGGACGGACACCTGGAAAAAACCCAGCGAGCGGTACAGCGATATGGCTGCGGCATTGCTCCTGCGCACTTCCAGCGTCAGATACCCGGCGCCGAGGCTGGACGCGCAGCGCATGAGCGCCTGCATGAGCAGCCTGCCCACGCCGCGGCCGCGCCTGTCCGCCCGCACCGCGACATTGGTGACGTGCGCCTCGTCCAGTATCACGTGCATGCCCCCGTAGGCGACCACCTCGCCCGCATCGGCAGCCACGAAATACCTGGCCACCCTGTTGTCCCGCAGTTCCGACGCGAACGCCGCGGCGCTCCAGGGGCACGCGAAGGCGGCTGTCTCGATACGGTGCACCGCCGGCACGTCTTCCGCCGTCATCCGGCGGACCAGGAGCTCACCCATCGCCCGTTTCCGCGCGCTTTCGGAGGCGCTCAGCCTGCGGAGGCCTCAGGTAGAGAGGCCTGAGCGCAGAGGCGTCCGCGGCCTGGTCCCTGTCACGCAAGGCGATTGCCGCAGCCGCCCCCGCCCTGAGCTGCAGCAGGTGGTCCGGGGCAAACGCGGCCCTGTCGCCCATCGCCGCCGTGATCGCTTCCCTGGAAGGCGGCACCCCGTCTCCCACAAAAAGAAAACGCTCTCCCAGCCCGCAAACGGCGGACAGGAATTCCTCAAGCTTCAGGGGGAGGTCTGCGGTCATCCTGCGGCCGGACACGAACGCCGCCCCGTACACCTGGCCCGCTCTTGCATCCCTGATGGGGCAGAGAACGCCGCAGCCGCCGTGCAGCCCCCAGGCGAGGGCTTCCAGCGCGTTCACCCCCACGCAGGGCTTGCCAAGCGCCTGGGCCATTCCCTTGACGGCCGATACGCCGATGCGCACGCCCGTGAACGAACCGGGCCCCGTCACGGCTGCCAGCAGCGACAGATCGCCGGTCCTGACCCCGCTTCTGAGAAGCGCCTCCTCCACCATGGGCATGATGTTTTCAGAGTGTGTCAGGCGGTTCGCCGCTGTCGCCTCATAGAGGAAGGCTCCGTCCCTCAGCAGGGCTACGCCCGCCGAGGGCCCGGACGTATCAAGCGCCAGGACGATCATCGGTCGCTCCCCGGTACTGCGGTCCGTCCGGGTCCCGCAGTGGCAGGGAGCGGAACTTTCCCCGCCTCACGAAAAGCAGCGACCTTCTGCGGGAGCCCTCCCCCTTGATCACTACCTCCAGGCAATCCTCCGGGACCAGCCCCGGCGCTCTCTCATGCCACTCGATCAGTGTGACCCCCTCCCCGCCGATCCACTCGTCGAGACCGGACTCAAACAACTCCTCCGCGTCCCTGACGCGGTACCAGTCAAAATGCTTGAGGACCAGCCTGCCTTCGCGGTACATGTTGAGGATCGTGAACGAAGGGCTCGGCACAGGGCCCGCGACGCCAAGGCCCCTGGCGACTCCGCGGGCAAACTCGCTCTTCCCCGCGCCCAGCTCTCCCGTCAGAAGCACCACGTCGCCGTCCCTGAGCAGGCCGGCAAGGCGGGCGCCGCGCCTCAGGGTCTCAGTTCCGCAGCCTGGCTTCCGTCCCACATCCTCCTCCGCTTTCATCTGGGAAAAAATGCGCTCTTCCCGCGTCCGGACCTGTCAGGTGCCGCTGAACACGACCGCCGCGCCCTCCGGCCGCGCGTCCAGCACCAGGCAGGAACGTTCCCCAAACACTGACTCCATGTTCCTGATGAACGTCTCTTCCATGTCCCGGGGCACGAAATTGAGCGTGGTCCCCGCAAAGCCGCCGCCATGCACGCGGCAGGCCCCTTTTGATCCAAGCAGGATCTTCGCGAGGGCAAGGGCGATGGCCAGCGGCTGCGAACGGGGCGAGACGCTGATGTTCTGCAGCAGTTCCCAGCTGCTGTCCCCCGATTCCCCGATCAGCCTGAGGAACTGAGGCAGATCGTCGTCCCGAAGTGCCGACACGGCTCTGGCGACACGCCCGTTTTCCGTAAAGTAGTGCATGGCGCGGAGCACCGCCCGGTCCCCGGCTTTTGCGCGCACGTCGGAAATGTTCTGGTAAAGCTGTTCCGGCCGGACACGCCGGAGGGAATCCTCCCCAAAGCAGGCCGCCACCTCTTTCATCTCCTTCTTGATGGCGGCATATTCGCCCGTCAGCCCGCCGTGGCTGCCTCCGGTGCTGACGACGACCAGCGAGTAGCCTCTGTCGGCGAACGAATACGAAAGCGGCGTGACCTCCGGTTCGGCACTCCTGAAATCGATGGCGACGAGCCCGCCGATGCTGGAAGCCGTCTGGTCCATCAGCCCGCAGGGTTTCCCGAAATATTTGTCCTCCGCGTATTGCGCGATCCGCGCCCGGGTGATTCCGTCGATGGAGGCGCCGTTGTACAGGCTGTCAATCACCGTGCAGACGAGCACTTCGAAGGCGGCGGAGGAGGACAGCCCGCTGCCGACCAGGACGTCCGACGTGACGGCAGCGTCGAAGCCGCCGACCTGGTATCCCAGCTGCGCCATTCGAGCGGCGATCCCGCGGACCAGCGAGACGGAGCTCCCCTCCTCCCCGCGCCTTGGCGCGAGGTCGTCAAGGTCCGTCTCGAAGGCTTCGAAACCCTCGCTGACCAGGCGCACGCGGGCGTCCGGCCGCGCCGATACCGCTGCCAGCGTATCCAGCCCGACGGCCGCCGCGAGCACTTTGCCCCCGTTGTGGTCGGTATGGTTCCCGATGATCTCCGCCCTTCCCGGAGCGCTGACCAGGCTGACGGGCCCGGCATGTCCGAACAGTTCCGCGTGGCGCTTGACAAGGGCTGTGTAGCGCGAGATCTGGTTGACCAGACCGCCCTCCCGCCGTCCGTAGAGGCGCGCGAACCTCTCCAGCGCTTCCGGTGTCTTCATGGCCCTCGCAAGGTCTATGTGGTTCATGCCGTCCTACTCCTCCAAAGCATCGAGTATTTGCTGCCAGAAGGCCATGAACGCGTCAAGGCCCAGCCTGTCAAGCTCAAGATGAAAGGCCTCCGTCTGCGCGTCGTTCAGTTCCCATTCCCCGGTCACCCACCGGGCGATGGATTCGTCCACATACCGGCCGATCGCGGCCTGCAGCGGCGCGACACGATCCTCCTGTTCACGCGTCAGGGAAAAAGCGGGAAAGGGGTCCGCGGCCAGGGCGGACACGATGTCGACCTGCTCCGACAGGGCACGCACGAGCGGGTCTGACATGCGCCGCTGAAACCCGTCAGAGGACAGGCCCGGGGGCGTGACGCCCGTCATGATGGACACGTCCGACAGAAATGAAGGCTGGGAGGCGCTCTCCGTCCTGCGCCAGGTGCCGTCTCCGTCGATCACATAGTCGACGCCTTCCCTGCCCGCCACCGCAAGGATGGCTCCTTGCTCTGAATAGAGGCGGTCCGCCCAGGACAGCAGTTCGCCGGGATTTTCGCAGGCCGACGTGAGGGCGAACGTACCCGTCGTGACCTGCCCGGCGATGCTCCTGTAGACCTGCCTGCCCTCATGCGTCAGAGGCGGGATGACCGTATAGTCGGCGGCCCATTCCGGGGGGACCACATAGCTGCTCAGCGGGGACAGGATGACGCCGTACCTGGGGGTGGATTTTGCGTCAGTGACACGCCGGAAGGAGGCCGCGGAAGAAAAGCCGTCCCGGTCGATGAGCCCAAGGCGGTACAGGTCCCTGCACCACAGGAGAAACGGCATGAACCCGGCGTCTTCGGGCATGAAAAATGCCTTCCCGTCCGAGGCGTACACATTGAAGTCGTTCGCGGCCATGCCGAAAGCATGGGCGAGATATTTCAGGTCGTAGGCGCCCTGAAACACGAGAGGGATCTCGTCCCGCCTGCCGTTCCTGTTGGGGTCCCCGTCCCGGAAGGCTTCCAGGACGGTTTTCAGACCGGTCGCGTCCCGCGGCATGGAGAGGCCCAGGGTTTCAAGCCACTGACGGTTGATCCACATGCAGTTCTGCGCCGGCGCGAGGTTGATGAAAGGGAGCGCCGCCACAGCGCCGCCAGGCAGCGTGATGGCCTGTTTGAACTGCGGGTTTCGCTCAAGGAGCCGGGTCAGGTTCGGGCAGTGCTCCCCAAGATAGGGCTTGAGGTCGATCAGCACGCCTCTGCCGAGCATGTCCATGCATTCAGCCGGCGAGAGCGCCGCCTTGAAAAGCGCGTCGGGGAGGCTGTCCCCTCCTGCGGCCATGCCCTCCTTGGCAGAGGTCCAGGCCTTCTCGTCGTCATACTGCACAAAACTGAAGCGGATGCCCGTCAGCTCGGACATGGTTGAAAAGAAGCTGTTCTCGGACCAGGTACGCCAGGTGTCCCTGCCGTCGAAGCCGGCCATGACATAGGTGCGCGGGGCCTGCTCCGCCAAAGACGGCGGCCCCGCGAGCATCAGGCAGGCGCAGACCGCCGCCGACAGGAGCCTCACAATCACCGTTCCTCCCCCTTCCGCGAGGCTGATTATACACGAGCCCCGCCCCCGCCTCCAGCCGCTCACCCGCTTGCCTGCGCGATCGCATACAGGATGAGCAGGTGTCCGGGATACCAGCCGTAGGCCAGCCATTTCGGAACACGAAGCCCGCTGTCCCCCCGCCGCAGCATCAGGGGAAGAGACAGCAGCGCCAGCGCCTGAAGCTTCAGGAACGCGGTGAAGAGGCCGTTCAGGCTTGCCAGGGCAGACGCAGAGCCCGGGAACCTGAGCGGCAGGCCGAACAGGCTGTCCACCCCCCTGGAGGCGGCCCCCCAGTAGAGGCAGAAGGGCAGCATCAGCGCCGACAGCGCGCCGCGGCGATGGCGGGAGAGATACATCAGCTGGATGAGCAGAACGCCCTTCCAGCCGTAGTCCATCTGCACGAGCGCACCTGCGGCCACGCACAGCAGCGGCGCCCAGACCCCGCTTCCCCACTTTTTCTCCCTCATGCCTGCGATGCCGAGGGTCCCGAGGAGCAGCGTGAACATCACGTTGAGTTCGTCCCAGCGGTGGTTCAGCCCCAGCATGTAGGCCGGCTGCGAAACCAGGCCCCATAGAAGAAGCCTGAGCGCATACCTGCGCCAGGACCTCGTATGCAGGCTGCCGACGACTGCGCACCAGGCGAACAGCGGGAAAGCGATCCTTCCGATGACCCTCAGTTCCGTCACGGAAGGGAAGAAAACGACGCCCACATGGTCTACGAGCATCGTGACCATGGCGACCGTTTTCATGAGCCCCGTATCGCTGCTGGGCGCCTGCAGCGCGGCGCCTTTAAGCGTTTCCCGCATCGCCGTCACCTCCACCCCCTGGGCAGTATAGGCGCCGCGGCTGCACGGCGCAAGCCGCGGCGCCCGCTTCTTCGGCGCGCGCCCCTTCTTTACGCGCACGGGCGTTTGTGCTAGTGTAACGGCTCCGGAACAGGACCTCTTGTGGCGAAAGGAGCCGGAAAATGCATTTTCTGATCACAAACGATGACGGCGTATCGGCCCCGGGGATCTGGAGCCTGGCCGATGCCGCGCTTGCCGCGGGGCATCGTGTCACGGTCTGCGCCCCGCTGACGCAGCAGAGCGCCTCAAGCCACCGGCTCACCATCACCGAACCGATGATCGCCAGCAAATACCCCCATCACGGCGCGGAAGTCTACGCGATCGAGGGCACGCCTGTGGACTGCGTGAGGATCGGCCGGCATATGGCAAAGGAACCTGTGGATTTTTGCCTGTCGGGGATCAACAACGGCGAAAACGTGGGCACGGGTCTTTTCTACAGCGGGACTGCCGCAGCCGCGCGGGAAGCGGCCATGCTTTACATCCCGTCCCTCGCCGTATCGATCGCGGTCGGAGCGGATGAGGAAATGCGCGCGAACCTCGCCCGAAAGGCGCTGGATCTGGCGCTTCTCCTCAGTCAACGGTCCATGCCGCGCCTGACGTTCTGCAATCTCAACGCGCCACGCCTGTCTCCGGACAAGGTCAAGCCGCTCCGCCTGGCCTCCATCAGCGACAGCTACTACCTGGACGGCTACGAGCAGCGGATCAATCCCCGGGGCGTCCACTACTTCTGGCTCGAGGCCGGAGAGAGCATGGAGCCCGCGCAGCCGGGGACCGATGTATCGCTTCTTTCCGAAGGGCACATGACCTGCACCTTCGTGGGCGGCTACGTCGATCATAACGGCGCTTTCGGGGACCTTTTGCAGGATTGACCGGATAACTTGCATTTTTAGCTTCTGCCCGCTATACTCGCGCCGTATAGGCAGCCGGAGGACGAGCGATGCAGGAGATCATCAGGCTTCTCAACCAGAGTGGGAAACGCCTCAGCAAGGGCCACAGGAAAATTGCCGCTTTCATCGACGCCCACTACGACAAAGCGGTTTTCATGACCGCCGCGAAGCTTGGGGAGACCGTTGGCGTCAGCGAGAGCACAGTGGTGCGTTTCGCCATCGCGCTGGGCTACGAGGGCTATCCTCAGCTGCAGAGGGCGATGCAGGAGGTCGTGCGCCACCGCCTCACCCCCACCCAGCGCTTTGAGATCTCCGCGGGCATCGCGGACGAGAGGCAGCTGCTCCAAACGGTGCTCAGGACAGACATGCACAATATCCGCTCGACGGTGGAACAACTCGACGCGGCGCTGTTCAGCCAGGTCGTCGACGAGATCTCCAGGGCGAAAACGCTTTTTGTGCTTGGGCTTCGGTCCGCCGCTCCCCTGGCCCAGTTCCTGGGCTATTACCTCCATTTCATCTTTGACGACGTCCGCGTCATCGGCAACGGCAGCATAGACGTGTTTGAGGTCATCGCGCGCGTCAGGCCGGCCGACGTCCTCATCGCCATCAGCTTTCCCCGCTACTCCAACCGCACCCTGGAGTCGATGCGTTTCGCCCGTTCACGCGGCGTCAAGGTCGTCGCCATCACCGACGGCGCCATGAGCCCCCTGCACGAAGCTTCCGACCTGTGCCTGGACGCGAGGACCGACATGGTTTCCTTCGTGGATTCCCTCGCGGCCCCACTCTCGCTGATCAACGCGCTCCTTGTCGCGCTCGGTGCCAGGAATCAGGAGGTCCTGGGACGCAACTTCAGCCAGATGGAGCAGCTTTGGGACACCTACCGGGTCTATGCCGGCAAGGAATGACCCCCTGGTGGCGGTCGTCGGCGGCGGCGCCTCGGGGATGGCAGCCGCGCTGTTCGCCCTCAGAGGCGGGGCGCGCGTTGCGTTGCTTGAAAAAAATGAAAAACTCGGAAAAAAGCTCTATATCACGGGAAAGGGCCGCTGCAACGTGACCAACGCCTGCGACGCGGTTTCCTTTTTGTCGAATGTTCCGAGAAATCCGCGTTTTCTCCACTCCGCCCTCGCCTTCCTCTCGCCGGAAAACCTCCGTGAGCTCCTTTCAGGCCTGGGATGTGAGACCGCAATCGAGCGTGGAGGAAGGGTGTTTCCCGCCTCCGGCAAAGCCTCCGATGTGACCCGCGCCTTCGTCCGTGGGCTGACGTCCTGCGACCTGCGCCTGAATGCCGGCGTATCCGGCCTTCTGACAGAAGGAGGCGCAGTGCGCGGCGTATCGTTTTGCGACGGCAGCGTCCTTCCCGCTGACGCCGTGATCCTCGCGACCGGAGGATGGGGGTATCCCCAGACGGGCTCCACCGGGGACGGCTACCGCTTCGCGGAACAAGCGGGCCACCGGGTATGCGGACCCCTTCCCAGTCTGGTCCCGCTGGAGGCCTCCGACCCCTGGATCCCGGCCGTACAGGGTTTGTCGCTCAAGCACGTGGTCCTCAGCGCCAGCCGCGGGGGTAGGGAATTTTTCGCAGAACAGGGAGAGATGCTTTTCACCCATTTCGGCGTATCCGGTCCCCTCGTGCTCTCCCTGAGCAGTGCTGTGGCCGGAATGGAGCCGCGGAGCCTCGGCGTGCGGATCGATCTCAAGCCTGCCCTCACCCTGCAGCAGGTCGAAGCCCGCCTGAGCGCGGAACTGGCGGCAGGCGGCGGAAAATTGCTCCGAGGCCTGTTGCCTGGGTTCATGCCAGGCAGCCTCGCCGCGGTATTCCCCCAGATCTGCGGAGTGGACGGCGGCAAGCGCTGCGGTCAGGTAAGTTCCGCCGAACGCGGGGCCCTCGCCAGCGCCATGAAGGGGATCCCCCTCTCCGTAACGGGGCCGCGTCCCCTTTCTGAGGCAGTCGTCACCCGGGGCGGAGTGGACGTCGGGGGGCTCTATTTTGCCGGTGAACTCATCGACGTGGACGCCTACACGGGGGGCTTCAACCTTCACATCGCGTTCGCCACAGGCGCGCTGGCGGGCCATTCCGCAGCGCAAAAACCTTGATCAAGGCGGTCGGTTGAAACAAGTGCAGTATATCGTGATGGACCTTGAGTGGAACCAGCCCCTTTCATTCAGCAATCCCGTCTACAGGCGCATCGGGGACAGGCTTCAGTTCGAGCTCATCCAGCTTGGCGCCGTGAAACTGGACAAGGAGCGCCGGATGCTCGGCTCGTTTACGAGATTCATCTCCCCCGCCCATTACCTGAAGCTTCACCCGCGCATCAGGAGGATCACCGGCATCAGGCAGGAAGACCTCGACGGAGCCCCCTCCTTCTGCGAAACGATCGACGCGTTTTCCAGCTGGTGCGGCGACAGCTGCGTCCTCCTCACCTGGGGCTGCGATGACCTCTCCGTCCTCAAGCAGAACCTTGATTTTTTTGGCTGCGCCTATACGCTCCCGCCGGCTTATGACCTTCAGAAGCTGTACGCGGAATACGCAGGCAAGGCGAATCCGCGCAGGGGGCTCCAGTCGGCCATGGAAGCCTTTCTCATCGCTCCGGCCGATGAACACCCCTTCCACAGCGCCGTGGACGACGCCTATTATACTTCGCTCGTATTCCAGAGATTCCCCGACGCTGAGGCGGCCCTTCAGCATCCCCAAACGCCCCGTTCCCTGGGCAGGGCGCGAAACGGGAAACGCGATGCGGCCGACGAGTCCGCCGTTGGGAGCGAAGCTGCCTTTTTCGAGAGCCGGATCGGGAAAAAGCCGCCCTGTCCGGCCTGCGGAAAGGGAGCCGAAACCGCCGGCGCCTGGATCCCGGGGCGCCGGAGCGCCTATGCGGGGATCGCGGTCTGCCAGGAGCATGGGCTGTTCTTCATCGAACTCGATTTTGTGCCCGACGGCAGCCATGGCTTCATCGCAAAAAGAAAGGCCGCGCTGTCCGACGAGCAGAGCACGGCCTATGTGCGCACCAAGCGCCTGCAGTGGGCGCGCAAGGCCGAGGAACATGAAAGGGGCAAAAAGGCATGATCATCAGCATAGACGGCCGCCGTGGCGAATTTTCGAAACCTGTGACGGTCGGGGAAGCTTCCGCCGCACTGGTCCCGGAGAGTCTCGGGCAGGTGCTCGGATGCTTTCGTGGCGGCAGCGTGCTGGAGCTCAACGACGTCCTGACCGAAGACGCCCGGCTGAGGCTCATCACCTTCGCGGACGAAGAAGGCAGGCGCATCTACGAGCGCTCCCTGCGTTTTGTGTTCCTGATGGCGGCGGAACGCCGCTTCCCGGACGAGGCGGTCCGCATCGAGCACTCCATCGGCCATGGCATCTATGTGGAAATGCAGGGCAGGCGCCTGACGACCTTCGACATTGTCGAACTCGAAGCCGAAATGCGCGATATCATCCAACAGGACCTGCCCTTCGTCCGCAGGACCTGGTCGCGAGAGAAGGCGATCGCGTATTTTGAAGGGAAAGGCGCGTCGGATACGGCCCGCCTGCTGCGCTACCGTCCCTACGATTTTTTTACCATCTATGAATGCGGGGAGATGGCGGAATACTTTTACGGAGCCATGCTCCCTTCCACCGGCCGCGTCCCGGTCTTCGCGCTGCGCGTCCGCGCGCCCGGACTGGTCGTCCTACTGCCTTCCGCCGAAGATCCCCTGACGCCCGCAAGGTACCTGGGCATGCCCAAGCATATGGCCGCCTTCGCCCAGTCCAACTATTGGTGCAAGGTGCTCGACTGCGTCAACGCCGCGGACCTCAACGACCTCATCGCCCACGGCAGGCTTCGCCAGTTCATCCGCGTCAACGAGGCCTTCCACGACAAGTCCCTTGCGGAGATCGCCCAGGACGTCATCAATATGGACGCCCGGGTCATCTTCATCGCCGGGCCCTCGTCCAGCGGGAAAACGACCTTTGCCAACCGCCTGTCCATTCACCTTCGCGTTGGCGGCTGTCGCCCCGTGATCATCTCGCTGGATGATTTCTACTTCAACCGCGAGGACCTCCCGCTTGAAGCGGACGGGCGGCCGGACCTGGAAGCGCTCGACGCGCTGGACGTGCCGCTTTTCAGGCGCTGCATCCAGGGCCTGCTGGCCGGGCGGGAAACGCTGATGCCCAGCTTCGACTTCAACACCCAGCGGCGCAGGGAGGAACTGAAGCCGCTCAGGATCGGCCACCTTCAGCCCCTGATCATCGAGGGCATCCACGGCCTCAACCCTTCCCTGCACGAGGGCTTCGATCCCGCCCTGATCCTGAGGATCTACGTCAGCGAACTGACCAGCCTCAACCTGGACGACCACAACCGCATCCGGACGACCGACGCCCGGCTTCTTCGGCGGATCGTGCGCGATCACCTGTTCCGCAACACTCCCCCGCTCAAGACCCTTGAGATGTGGGACAGCGTCCGGCGCGGCGAGGAAAAGTGGATCTTTCCCTTCCAGGAACGCGCCGACATCGTATTCAATTCCGCCCTTCACTACGAACTGCCGGTCCTCAAGAGCATCTCCTTTGACATCCTCCGCCATGTGCCTGAGGAGGACCCCAGTTTCGTCAAATGCAACCGCATCCTGAAGATCCTCAATTATCTGCTGCCTGCGCCTCCGGATATCCTTGACGAAATCCCTCCCCTTTCCATCCTCAGGGAGTTCATCGGGGGCAACACGCTCTACCTGCACCCGCAGGAAGGCTGACCGGGCGGCCCGGGAAGGCCCCGCGCCGCAGCGGCCGGGTCAGGTGTTCCTCGTCCTGACCGTCAGGATGTTTTCGTACTCGGACAGCCTGTTGACGATGTCGCTGTAGTGGAGCTTGCCCGGCAGGTGCAGCGTGTACAGGTTGGTGTAGATATGCTGGTCCGCCGATTTGGCGTCCTTGGCATTCTCCACATGGAAATCGATGTCCAGGACCAGGATGCCGCTTGCCTGGAAAAAGGAATTGATGAACGCCAGGGTATCCGTCCGGTTGAAGAAGCTGACCTCCACGTGCTTCATGGTGTTCACCCGGATGATCTTCTGCAGCAGGTGCAGCACGACCATGACGATCCCGCACAGGATGGCTGCCAGCCAGTAAAACCCGAAACCGACGAGGAGCCCCAGACAGGCGACGTTCCACAGGCTCGCGGCGGTTGTCAGGCCCGTTACCTTCTTCTGGGAGAAGATGATTGTTCCCGCGCCGAGAAAGCCAATGCCGCTGATCACCTGGGCGGACATCCTGGTCAGCGTGAAGCCCGCCGCGCTCTCGTCCGGAATCGCCCGAGACGGCTCCCATAAAAGGCATTCCAGCAGGGCGACCGTCGCGGCCCCAAGACACACAAGCACGTGGGTACGCAAGCCCGCCGGCCTGTTCTTGTACTCGCGCTCGACGCCGATGATACTCCCGATGACCACCGCCGCCACGACGCGTACGATCAGCTCAAGCCCGCTGACCTCCCTGAGTATTGTCAACGCCGAAAGATCCATCCCCTCGCCCCTTCTTTTTTCTTGTATCGTATCACAGGGATTCCCGCTTGGCCAGCAGACCTGGAAAATTTCCGCGCGCTGCGCATCCGGGCGGGTTTCGCTTTGTGCGCCCGCGCGAACAAAACCCCGCCGCGCGGGCGGGGTTTCCCGGCAATGGCTGCCGCTGCGCCCTTATTCCCCGGGACGCGGGACAGCCTGGTCTGAGAAAATCAGCCGCTGCAGGGCGGGCGTCGCGACGCCGGTCGGGACGAGGCGGTTCCTCCTCTGAAATTCCCTGATGAAGCGTGAAAACAGCCTCGAATACAGATTTTCAGCCACGATCACGTTGATATAGTTGAGTTCCTTCATCCGTTCCTTGAGCCTCGCGACGTCCTCGCCCCTCATCCCGACCCGAAGCAGCCGATAGCCCGGCGCTTTGTCCTCTTCCCCCGCTGGCAGGGCTTCCCCTTGTTCCTGTGGGTCCTCCTGGGCCTGCTCCTCTTCCTGGGCCTGGGCTTCGGGTTCATCGCCGCTTTCGCGCAGGTAGTAACAGAACTCCCGGTCCGAACCGTCGTTCCACAGTCGGGTCACGTCGATCTGCAGATAATCCTCGCCCTCATGGTCGTTGGGTTCCCCGACCGCCCAGGCCGTGAACGAAAAGGCCTCGCCCGTGACCCAGTGCCAGCTTCCTTCCTCCGCTTCGTCCGTCCCGCCGATCCACAGCTTCGGGTAATGGTTGGGGATGAGCCCCATAATGTAATCTGATTCCTCCTGCGTGGTGATCACGGCCAGGTAACCGCCCTCCTCCTCGCAGGCTGCCTCCGCGTCCCTCCATGAGAGGGATTCCGTGATGATCGCGTACTGATGCCCCTGGAAATCACCGGCCAGAGCTGGTTCGGCGAGGGATGTCCGGCAGGTCCCCGCGGCGCCGGCGGTCATAAGCATGGAAAGTAAAAGCGCCAGGCCTTTTTTTATCCGTGATGACATGAGAGCCGCTCCTTTCATGTTGCGTCCGGGGTGCCGTCCGGCTCATTCGCCGGCGTTCGGGATCGCCTTGTCCGAGAAGATCAGTTCCTGCAGCGCGGGTGTTGCGACGCCGGTCGCTGCGAGCCCGTTCTCTTGCTGGAATTCCCTGATCTGGCGCGCGAACAGGGCGGAATACAGGTTGTCCGCGACGGAGAACTTCATGTATTTGAGCTCCTGCATTCGCTCCCTGAGCCTCGCCACGTCACGCCCCCGCATCCCGACCCTCAGCGTGCGGAAGCCCGACGCCGGTTCTCCTTCCTCTGCCTCTTCATGACTGTACTCGCACAGGTATTGGCACAGTTCCCATTGCGAGCCGTCGTTCCACTTTCTGGTTTCCCCGATCTGAAGATAGTCCTCGTTCTCGTGGTTGTTCGGTTCGCCGGATCCCCAGGCCGTGAACGCGAATCCCTCCCCCGTGACCCAGCGCCACTCCCCTTCCGCCGCCTCGTCCGTCCCGCCGATCCACAGCTTTGGGTAATCATTGGGGACAAGCGTCATCACGTAGTCGAATTCCTCCTGCGAGGTGATCACGGCAAGATAACCGCCCTCCGCCTCGCAGGCGGCCCGCGCGTCCTTCCACGAGAGGACATCCGTGACGATCAGGTACTCATGCCCTTCGAACTCGCCGGCCAGGACAGCTTCGGCCATCGCCGGCCGGCCGACTCCCGCGGCGCCCGCCGCGATAAGCGCGCAAAGAATGAGCGCCAGTCCTTTTTTCTCCAAGGATGACATGCAGGTCACTTCCTTTTCGATTTTTTTTGGGGAACTTCCCAGGGGGATGGCGAGGGTGTGTCCGGGGCACGGCCGGAATGCGGCAGGTCGGTTGAAGCGCGGGCGGGAAGGGCAGAAGCCCGGCAGAGGAACGTCAGGGAACGTCGGCTTTTTCATCCGTATCATATGCCTGCCGGACGAAAAATGCAATGAGTTTCAAATCTGTTTCAGGGTTTTTTCCCGGGCGGTGGCGGCGAAGGGAGCGTCGATTCACAGGACACTGCATATCCCACCTCCATGTCACACGCAGAAGCGCTTGCGCTGTCCAAACTGAAGCAGTAGTATGACACCGGTACGAATACTCTGTGGAGGCGGAATATGTTTGACAATATTGGGGGGAAAATCAAAGCCCTGGCAAAATTCATCACCTGGGCCGGGATTATCGGAAGCGTCATCGCGGGCATCGTCGTCATCGGCGCGGGCGGGCGTAACATTTACGGCTACGGCTATTCCGGCAGCTTCGTTCTGCAGGGCATCCTGACCATGGTCCTCGGTTCCCTCGCCGCCTGGATCTCCTCATTTGTGCTGTACGGCTTTGGCGAGCTCATCGAGCAGACCGCCGCCATCGCCAGGAACACCTCGCATGGGGGTCCTTCCGCCCCGGACGCCTGAGCGGCGGCGCCGAAGGTTTCCGTACGCGCAGGAGCAACAAGCTGTTCGCGGCATGGACGCCGAGGCCTTGACATTTGTTTTTAGTTCAAATATAATGGTGACGTCGGCAGAGTTCATTGTTGATCAGCGCTTCATCTGCACCGGGCTTCACGGCTTTCTCAACAGGATCCGCGCTTCAAAATCCATCCCCGCGCCCACCCGACGTTCACCTGCCAGGAAAAATCATGGCCAAAGGCCCTGCATACGGCGGCATCTGAGGAGGAGATGCGTATGAAAACCAGACTGGCGCTGGCGGGTTTCCTGTCCATCGCCGGCACCCTGCTGGCCGCGGTCCCGTTCCTGTTCCTGCTCACAGTCACCGCCTGCGATCTGATTTCCGTCCTGCCCTTTCATTTCCGGGCTCTCATCCCCCTGCATCTGTGCCCCGTCCCGCTGATCGGGGGCGTGCTGCTGGCCGCTTCCTCCCTGATCGCCCGGCGCCTGCGTCTGCCGGTGATTCTTGGCACAGTTGTCCTGCTGGCCTCGCTGGCGCTTTGCAGAGACGCTGCCGTACAGTCAAGCCTCGCAGCCGGAAGGCTGGTCCCGACAGGAGGACGACAGGTGTTCGCCGTCGTTATGCTCGCCGGAACCTACGCTGCGCTCGCTACGCTGGACCTGTCTGGGCTGCGGCTGATCAGGAGGCTGTACCCCAAAGGGAAACGTACGGTCTTCTTCCTGCAGGAGGCGCCCCTGTGCGCGCACGCGGCCTCCGAGGAGTCGTTGCAGGATCATCAACGGGTTGGTTAGTCGTTTCGCTCAATGAGCCCGGCTGGGGCGCTCCGTTTCGCCGCGGAGCGCCCCTCCCGCCGCCCGATGAAAAGGATTGTAACCGCCATGGACGCTTGTTGTCAGCAGGGTTCGGCAGGTATATCGTGAGGCCGGTTCAGAGCGCAGGTCGCAACCGAACAGGGAGGGTTCGCCTATGGCAAGACTCGCAGGGGTTTTTCTGTGTATCGCGCTGGCAGTGGCTGTCATGCCGGCAGCCGGCGCGGAAACCGCGGTGTACACGAGCGGCGACTATGATTATAGCCTCCTGGAAGACGGGACGGCTTCCGTCAAAGAATACAAGGGCGCCGCGGCGGACCTTTCCATCCCGGATACGCTGGACGGCCATCCCGTGGCGAGGATCGGGACAAGCGCCTTTGAGAACAACCAAAGCCTCACAAACCTCATCATTCCCGGCAGCGTGCTTGATATCGGCGATTATGGGTTCGCAAGATGCCAGTCCCTCGCCTCCGTCCGGATCCCGGAAGGCGTGGCCGGCATCGGCACATGGGCTTTTTCCCAATGCAAAAGCCTCGCGTCCGTAACAATCCCCGCAAGCGTGAAAACGATCAAGAGTGGGGCTTTCGGAAAGTGCTCCGCGCTCAAGGAGATCCTTGTCTCTGCGGGGAACCCGGTCTTCGTGTCAAAAAAGGGCGTCCTGGTCGAGAAGGAGACAAAAGCGCTCAGCGCCTTCCCCGCAGGAAGGGCCGACGAAGCGTATCAGATCCAGCAGGGGATCCTTTCCGTCAATGACTATGCCTTCTTCGGCTGCAGCCTGCTTAAATCGATCAGCATCCCGCAAAGCGTCACCCGGATCGGCTCCTACGCGTTTAGATACTGCGAAGGCCTTGAGTCGATCAAGATACCATCCGGGGTCTCCTGGATCGGGATTGGCGCCTTCAGCCAATGCCCCAGGCTGTCGGCCTTTTTCGTTTCCGCCGGCAACGCTGTGTATGAGTCGCTTGAGGGGGTCCTGTTCAACAAATCACTGAAAATGCTCCTGGCATATCCCCCTGCCCGCGCCGATGCCACCTATCAGATCCCGGACGGGACGGCGTGGGTCGCGTCCGGCGCGCTGTCGTATTGCCCCGCCCTGACCTTCGTCACCTTTCCGGACAGCGTGACAAAAATCGATTCCTCTGTCTTCGAATGCTGCGCAAGCCTGACCGGCTCCGGGCTCCCGGACGGGATCACCGGCATTCCCGATAACATGTTTTACGGCTGCAGCGCCTTGAAAGCCTTCACGGTGCCCGACGGCGTCTCAAGCATCGGAGCCAGGGCCTTCGCGCAGTGCACCGGCCTGAGCTCCGTCACGCTGCCCGGCGGCCTTTCAAGCATCGGCGATAGCGCTTTCAGCAATTGCGCGGACCTGACGGGCATGACTGTCCCCCAAAGCGTATCAGTCATCGGGCCCAACGCGTTCAGGGGCTGCCCCGGCCTGACGCTTACGGTGCAGGAGGGTTCCTGCGCCCATGAGTATGCCGTCCGGAACGCCATCCCGTTTGAAATTGCCGCGATGTGACCGCGCCTTTTATCCCTGCTTTTCGAAATCTTCGTCCTGCTCAAACAGGTCAAACTGCGGAAAGTACCGGAAACCGCACTCGAAGTCCTTGCTGTAGCGGTTTTTCAGGGAAACGATCTCCATCATCCTGGGGACAGCGTCCTTCGCCGCCCGCGCCGTTTCCCGTCCCCTGGCGGCTCCGCGCTCCCCGTCTGCCGCGGAAGCGCTGTCCCTTCGCAGGAACTGAGGCTGCAGGCCCCACACGCAGTCGGCTGTAAACTCGATCGCCCCGGACTCCTCGAACGAGCTGAAATCGATCGGATTCAGCGCGTTTTCCCACTTGACCGACGAGGCGACAAACAGAATCAGCTCGTTTTCGCTCTGCAGCTTCTTGAGGCTGTGCAGCGTGGTTTCTGCGCCGTTCCCGGCGCCCGCGCAGGGTTCGTCCGCCGGGATCATCTGGAGATAATCAATAAAGCAAATCGGTTTGATGTCGGGGTTGGCTTCCATATACCGCCGGATGTACCCGGTGATATACGCGGTATGGGTGTCCACCCCGCAGCTGATGATGCTCATGCGCTGCGCCACCGCTCCGCGGTATTTCATGACCGCCTCAGCGACCGCGCCGGTCGTTTCGCCTCTGCGGATCTGCAGGGACTGCACGGCGGTTTCACGGCTGGTCTGGGCTGTGAATCTGCTGAGGCTTTTGGCCAGGAGTTCCAGTTTGTTCTGCTCAAAACTGAAATACAGCACATGGTGCCCGGCCGTGGCGAGATGGTCGCCCAACTGCAGGCACAGTGTCGACTTTCCCATCCCGGCGACCGCTCCCAGGACGTAAAACGCCGGGTACAGGCCCCCGCTCGCCTTGTCAAGACGGTCAAAGCCTGTAGAGATGTGTTTGTAGGCGGAGAAGCGCATGATGTCAAAATGCAGCCCGCCGTCGTCGATATAGGCGTCGATCCCGTCGGGGCGCGGATCGTTGGCAAGGGGTTCCCCATCGTCCTCGCCGGGATCGAATGCGCCCGTTCCGTCCGTCCCGCCGATAAGCGACGCCGTTCCCTGCTGGGGGTTCAGCCCCTGATAGAATTCCAGCGCCCTGCGCATGATCATCTGGCCGTAGGTCCCCTCAGGGCCGTACGCTTCCAGCCACGCGGGCCGCATCAGACCGGAATGCTCAAACAGCCTGCCCGCCCGTTCCACGTCTCCCCTGCACCAGAAGATCAGGTCGTTCGCCAGCGCCTGGTCAGCCAGGCTTCGGTCCGGCTGGCGCGTCACAGGGTCCCGATACCGGGGAGCGCTGTAATCCCCGGACCAGAGGGCCCTGAATCTGTCCCCGTGCCTGCCGTTCATGGCCTTTTGGATCAGCCTGTCGTCGCCGCGGAGGCCTCCCGGCCCCTGCAGGGTCCCGGGTCCCGGCCCACGCGTGTCCTCCAGGGCGCCCGGCCTGTCCTGCAGATACCGGGCATTGATCAGGGCCGCTTCTTTTGTGCATTCCCGGACGGGTTTCTTTTGTCCGTACACCTTCCCCGTCATCACGATAAATTCTCTGCTGCCCAGGACTCTGATGCCGTCCTTTTCCTTTTTCACCTCCGGGATGGATCCCTTGCAGACAATGCGAAGGCTCTGGCCCCCGCGGCTGTATTCCGTGTAGCTGTCAAGCGTGCTCACGACATCCCGGGCGACCGGGCTCAGATGTCCTGCCTCGATAAAGACCTGCTCGAGCACAAGGCCGAACAGGTCTTTCGCCAGCACGAGGCCAATGCCCTCCACGGTCCCCTTCAGCTGTTCCCATTTCTCGGTCCCGTCGGGCGCCGTAAGTCTCCATGCGGTGCTGCAGGGGCTCCCGACGGCGTCGGCGGCTTCCTGAAAGCTGCCCCAGGTCGCAGGATCGCTCATCTTTGCGCCCCGGAGCGTTTTGGGGTCGATCGGGATCCTGTCCTCTTTCCCTTTGCCGGAGTCGTGTCTGGACATGAAGCCGACCCATCGGTCCGCTTGCTTCAGGCTGTCCGGGATTTCGCTGTAATCGCTCATGTCGCAGCCCCTTTCCTTTTGCGGGAAACAATCACGCCGTAGCCTTCACAGAGCTGACCGGCGTCCGCAACCGTCTCCTTGGCTGATCTATCCGGTTTTCCGCAGCTGAAACATCCGTGCCGCCGGCATACGGAACAGCCTGGCGCCTAATCCCTCAGGGAAAAGCGGTAAGACAGGTCGATCCAGCCCAGGACTTCTTCGTCGATATCCTTCAGGCTCGCGATGATGACGTGATGCGTCCAGCGGTCCGGACAGGGTTCAGACGCTTCCGCGATGCGCGGGGAATCGATGCGGAAGGGCAAACCGAAGGACAGGATCAGGTACACCGGAGGCCGGCTTTTCATCCTCCGGACAGGCAGCCAGACATAGGCGAACCCCCGCCTGTCCGAGAAGGAGATCTGGGTTTTTTGCACCCTGATCCTTGCGCCGGGATACTTCCCGCGGATCGCCCCCTCAATCGCCTTATACAAAGGGAGGGCCTCCGGCATCCTGCCGAAAAACGGAGCGGCGTCCTCCTCCATTGCCGGTTCCTCCCGATGCGGTTGACCCTCCCTTTTCAGGCTTCCTCGACAGTGATCGCGCCAACCGGACAGCCGTCCACCGCTTCCTGCAGAGAATCGGTCACCTCCGCAGGCTGGGCATGCACTTCCGCCAGATTGTCGTCATTCATTCGGAACACTTCCGGGCAGGTGCTCTCGCAAAGGCCGCAGCCGATGCAGGCGCTCTGGTCGATCACAACTTTCATACTTTCGCCCCTTTCCCCTTGAGGGATGTTCCTGCCAGCGCTGCAGCACGCAGACGCAGTCCGCTTTTGCCTGCAGGGCTGGTATCCGCGCCAGCCTTCCCGTCGGCAAACGCCGGCTCATCTCCTCCTTCACGCGGATACCTGAATGTACCGCGCAAACTTCCTGTTCAAACCATTCACAAGTATTTTTTCCATGCCGGTCACGTTCCCGCTCTCGTTCCTTCGCGACGCAGCCGGGCCCGAGGCCGCCGGCTCCTTGACATCCGCCTCCCCACCTCGTACAATGCCCGTACGGATTCGGCATGATTGCGATGATATATCGTCTGCTTCTGAAGGGAGGCCCTCCAATGAACCGGCGCCTCAGGACATGTGCGCTCGCCATGGTGTTTGTGTGCCTGACGTTTCTTGCCTCGGGGAGCGCGGACGCGCCGCCCGCCGAAACCTGGAAGGACGCCTATCCGGAAATCTACCTGTCCTACCTGGAGAACAACAAAAACGCCGACATCACGGACTACCTTGCGCAGCATCCGGAACTCGCCACGCTGTACGAAGGGAACGCCTTCACTTTTTCCTACGGCAGCCCGCGCGGCCACACCTACAGCCTGCAGGACCTGCTTGACACGGGGCGCCCGCATCCCTACGCCAACTGCCTGACCTGCAAGACGCCGGACTTCACGTCCCTCGTCAACAGCCAGGGGATCGGGGCGTACAGGATGTATTTCACCGGGGCGCTTGAAATGGTCGGTCAGCCGATCTCCTGCGTCAGCTGTCATGGGGAGGTCCCTGGCACGTTTCCTGCCGTACACGGCTATCTGACGGATGCCATCGGCGAAAACAGCGGCATCAAGCCTCAGACCCTCAGCTGCGCGCAGTGCCATGTAGAGTATTATTTCCCCAAGGATACGCAGGCGACCACCCTCCCCTACGAAAGCCTTGACGGAATGTCCCCGGACGCGATCCTGGCCTACTACAACCGGATCGGCTTCACGGATTTTGTCAACCCGCGCACCGGCGCCTCCATGATCAAGGTGCAGCACCCCGAGTTTGAGACCTATACCGGCAAAGGCAGCGTCCACGGCGCCGCGTTCAGCTGCGCGGTCTGCCACATGGGGACGGCCGAGAGCGATACCGGGGTCAGCTATCCCTCCCACAACTGGGTCAGCCCGCTTGAAAACGCTCCCGTCGCGGACAGCTGCGCCCAGTGCCATGCGGACCTGGAAGGCAAGGTCGAGGGGATCCAGCAGGCGACGGAGGCGCGAACGGCGGAGGTCGCGGCCATCCTTGTCGCGCTCACCAACCGGCTTGCGCAAGCCGTGGCCTCCGGACAGGCGGACACGGACACCGTCGCCACAGCGCGCTCCCTCCTGCGCGACGCGCAGTTTTACTGGGACTTTGTGTTCGTCGAGAACGCGGAAGGTGCCCACAATTCGGCCCTGGCCGCGGACTGTCTTGGCAAGGCGCAGGCTTTGGCGGGCCAGGGCATCGCGCTCCTTGGGGACTAAGACCCGCAGCGTATGCTCGCCTGCAAGCGCAGTTTCCCCGCGCGCATGCAGGTTTTTTCAAAGGCGGTGGAAGCCTGTTTGAGTGCCTTGGCCAAAAAGCTGTTCGCATTTTTTCGCTCGATGCGCTTTGCGGTGATCCTTCTGCTTCTCCTGGCCGCCGCATGCGCGCTGGGCAGTTTCATCCCGCAGAATGAGGCCTCCGCGTTTTACCGCCTGCGCTACGGAGATTTTTGGGGCGGGGCCCTCCTTGTCTTCAAGCTCGACCGCCTGTTTTCATCGGCCTGGTTCGCGCTGATGGCAGGAGCGCTCTGCGTCAGCCTGATCCTGTGCAGCCTGGTCCGCTTTCCAGGGATTCTGAGCGAGTACCGGAAAGGCTTTTCGCTGAAACGACGGCTTGAACTTTCGGATGCGGCCATGGAATCGCCCCTCGGGCAGGACGGGGCGGAAAGGTTTTTCCGCGCTTTGCGCCTGCGCGCGGCCGGGACCCTGACCCGCAGCGGTCTGGAGGCCTCCTACGCAAGGCGCGGACGGATAGGCGTATGGGGCGCCTGGCTGGTCCATGTCGGCATCCTGCTGGTCATCGCCGGCTTCGCCGCCGGGCGGCTGACAGGCCTGGAAACCTATGCCTATGGCGTGCCGGGAACTGTCCAGCACATCGAAGGGACCGGTTTTATCCTCTCGATCGACAAGTTTGAAGCGCCGCTTCGCGAAGACGGCACGGTTGAGCAATACCTCGCTTCGCTGACGGTCAGACACCCTGACACCGGAAAAAGCGTGACCGGCGTATCCATGGTCAACCATCCGATGGACGCCTTTGGATTGCGGCTCTACCAGGACTCGACGGGATGGGCCTGCGAGGCAGCGGTGTTTGAGGGGACGACGCTGCTCAGGCAGAAAACCCTGTACGTCGGGGAAGCGATCACGGTCGCGGAACCGCCGCTGACTCTGGTCTTCAACGCCTTTTACCCGGACTATGCTTTGGATGCCGGGGGGCCGAAAACACGCTCTCCCCGCCTTGACAACCCGGCCGCGCTGTTCTCGCTGTATTATGGAGACAGGCTTGTGGATATGAACGTCGCTGGGATCGGATATGGCATCGCAGTGGACGAATACCGCTTTGTGCTGTCGGAGCCGCGCCAGTACACCCTGATCAAGGCCGTGCGCGACCCCGCGACGGGCGTCGTTGCCGCGGGCGGCCTGCTCATGATCGCAGGGCTGTTTCTCGCCTTCTATGTCCGCCCTCGGGAAGCGTGGGTGCTGCGGACACAGGAGGGAGTGACGGCGTACGGGCGCTGCGCAAGAGGGGATGCCCTGTTCCGGGAGGCTTTCCTGTCCGCCGCGGCGCAAACGAAAGGGGAAAGGTATGACGCTGGGCTTTGATCCCGTCGCGCTGGAAAGCGCGCTCTTTGCCTCGACAATGGTCCTTTACAGCCTGTCTGTGCTGGGATATTTCCTGTTGTTCGCCCTGAAAAGCGAAAAAGCCGGAAAGGCGGCCACGCTTGTCATCTCCCTAGCGTTCGCGGCGCATACGCTTTCCCTTGCCGTACGCGGCATCTCGGCCGGAAGGGTCCCCCTGACCAACATGTTTGAATTTTCCTCCGGTTTCGCCTGGGGGATCAGCCTGAGCTGGCTTGCCTTCACGCGCAGGCACCGCTATCCGGCGCTGGGAGCCTTTGCGGCTCCCCTGATCCTGCTGATCATCGGTTACGCCGCCCTGCAGTCAAGGCAGGTGAATGAACTGGTGCCGGCGTTGAAAAGCAACTGGCTGGCGCTGCACGTTTCCACGGCGGTGCTGGCCTACGGCGCTTTCGGGCTCTCCTTTGCGTTCGGGCTCGTCGTCCTGCTGCATGGCAGGCTGTCCGCAGGCGGGTTCCGGCAGAAACACCTGCCTGAACCCGCCCGGCTGGACCTTTTCTCTTACCGGATGATCTCTTTCGGTTTTCTGTTTCTCACCCTGGTGATTGTGACAGGCGCCATCTGGGCTGAGCGCGCCTGGGGCAGCTACTGGTCCTGGGACCCGAAGGAGACCTGGTCGCTGGTCACCTGGCTCATTTACGCGCTCTACCTGCATTTGCGCGTCTCCCGCGGCTGGAAGGGAAAAAAGGCGGCCTGGTTCGCCGTCGCCGGCTTTCTGTGCGTGATCTTCACCTATATCGGCGTCAACGCCTTCATCCCCAGCATCCACAGCTACGCGTGAGACCCTGAGGGTCCTGCGTCCAGGGCGCGAATGCTTGCCCATACGCCTCCCGGAATGCTACAATCCTCCGGCGCCGGGTCTGGCGCCCGTTTTTTGTTTTTTTGCAGGAGTGGGGAGGTGGCTGAGGTACAACCCGGGGGACAAGGCTGGAAACGCCGTTTTTTTGTCTTGTGGACAGGTCAGGCGGCGTCGCTTTTCTCAAGCGCCGTCATCCAGATGGCCATCATCTGGCACTTGACGGAAACGACCGGTTCGGCGGCCGTCCTCTCGGCTGCGATGCTGATGGGCTTCCTGCCCCAGGCGCTGCTCGGCCCGTTTATCGGCTCACTCGTTGACCGCTACGACCGGAAACGGATCATGATCGTTGCGGACCTGTCCATCGCGGCGTCAGCGCTGGTCCTCGCCGCGAGCGCGTTTATGGGCCGGCTCCCGGTCTGGCTGATCATGCTCGTCCTGTGCGCGCGTTCCATGGGCACGGGCTTCCACCAGCCCTCGCTGCAGGCGGTCACGCCGCTGATCGTGCCCGGGGAATCCCTGACCAGGTGCGCGGGTTACTCCCAGACCCTCGAATCCGTTTCCATGCTGCTGAGCCCCGCCGCCGCGGCGCTGCTCTACGGGATCTGGAACATCGGCATGATTTTTCTTCTGGATGTCGCCGGCGCGCTGGCCGGCGTCTTTACGCTATTGGTCACCAGGGTCCCCGCCCTTGTGAAGAAGGAAACCGAAAAGGCGCCCGCCCTCATCAGGGAGACGAAGGAAGGCCTGGCGGTCCTGCGCTCTGAAAAAGGGCTGACCAGCTTGCTCGTGATCGGCGCGCTCTACGCGGTGATCTATATGCCCATCAGCACCCTGTACCCTCTTATCAGCATGAATTACTTCCGGGGCACTTTCAGGGAGGCGGGCATCGTGGAGATCGCTTTCTCCGCGGGCATGCTCCTTGGATCCCTGGTCCTGGGACGCTTGGGCGGGAGAATCAATAAAGTAGCCGCGATCGCCAAATCGATCGCAGTCATGGGAATCGGGCTTGCGGTCACGGGCCTGCTGCCGCCCGGGGGGCTGTGGATCTTCGTAGGCCTGTCGGCCGCGATGGGCTTTACCACCCCGTTTTACTGGGGGGTCCAGACGGCCCTCTTCCAGACCCGCATCATGCCCGAGTACCTTGGCAGGGTGCTGTCGCTGTCCGCAAGCGTGGTGATGATCGCGATGCCCCTGGGCCTGATCCTCTCCGGCGCCTTCGCGGAGACCATCGGCGTGGAAAAGTGGTTCCTGATCTCGGGCATCGCGGCGGTTGCGCTCGGCGTCGCCTGCGCGTCGCTTCCGTCGCTGCGCGCCCTGCGCAGGGAAACACAGGCCCGGTGAACGGATCACGAGCTCCGGGGCTGGAATCGTGCGCGCCCCTGCGGAGGCGCTGTTTCCCGCCGTCCCCGCGCTGTAGACACAGCGCAGCAGGGGGTTCCCTACAGCCCGTTGACTTCCAGGAGGGCAAGGATCAGCACGATCAGCGCGGCTGCGGGCCACACCACGGCCCAGTCGTTCGCCCTGAATAGCCTGGGCAGCAGCAGGTCGCCGTAGTCTCCCTTTTTCAGGATACCGTCCTTCAGCCGGGGATACAGGGCGGCGAAGAGGACGCTGCCCAGGACGACGCCGACGAGGCCGCCGGACAGGGCGTCGAGCGCGCCGTTGCCGATGGCGCCCGCGATCGTGCCCGGGCAGAAACCCAGCAGCGCGAAACCGGCCCCGAAGATCAGCCCGCCGATGACGTTCTTGCCGAGGGAACCCTTTTTGGGTTGAAAGCTGATCAGGCCTTTGGCTTTCATGAAATGGATGCCGACCATGCCCGTGACGACCGCGCTGAGCATGACCTTGAGCACGGTGAAATCCGTGAGCAGCAGCTGGCCTACGATCACGTCGAATTTCGTGACGCCGCCCTTCTGCAGCAGAAAGCCGAAAATGAAACCCGTGACGAGTCCCCTGAGGAGGCCTTTCCCGCCTGAAGGGACCTTTGACTGCTTGTTCATCGTTTCACCTCACAGGATCGTCCTGTAGAGAAGATGTGCCGCCAGGATGCCGCCGGCGAAAAAGAAGATGGTCGAGACCCAGCTGGAAACCGCAAGCTGCATCGTGCCGCTGATCCCGTGCCCGCTTGTGCAGCCGTCGGCCCAGCGCGCCCCGAAACCCAGGAGGAGGCCGCCAAGCAGCGC
Organism: uncultured Oscillospiraceae bacterium; assembly: GCA_964563725.1. Taxonomy (GTDB): domain Bacteria; phylum Bacillota; class Clostridia; order Christensenellales; family Aristaeellaceae; genus CAZLYF01. The sequence continues at coordinate 2,307 of CAZLYF010000017.1, read as the reverse complement.
GGCAAGTACCCTGACGGGGACTGTGGCGCCTACCGCCGCCTCCCAGAATGGCGGCACCCACGCGAAGCGGAAATCCCCGCCGAGCAGCGAAGAGACGAGCGCTCCCGCGGCGATCCCCGACACCAGCATCTCCTGCCAGCCCCATTCCAGCCTGATGCTCCGGTAATAGGGGCGTTCCCCGGCCCTGGGGCCGCGCAGCAGCCGTTCGATGAAGCCGCCGGCCCGGGCGAAGGTGGTGGAGCAGGCCAAAGGGCTCCTGAAATAGAAGCTGATCCAGCTCAATACGCCGATCCCTATGCCCACCGCATAGGGAGACCATCGGACATCTGTGAGGAAACCCATCGCTTTCCCCTCCTATCTGCCTTCCTCGTTCCAGTGCCCGTCCCCTTCGGTCACACCGGAGAAGAACCTTGATCCGTGCGGGCCAGCGCAGGCCCTGCACTGTTTGGTATAGCCCGCGGCGCTGTATCCGGTCATCCCGCCGGCGACGTTGGCCACGTTCCTGAATCCCTGCCGAAGCAGGATGCTGGCGCCAAGGCTGGAGCGGTTGCCCGACGAGCAGATCAGCAGGATGCGCTTCTCCCTGTCCAGTTCGGCGTGGCGCGTGCGCAGGCTGGAAACCTGGATGTTCACAGCGCCCGCGATATGGTTGTCCTCAAACTCGGAAGGCGCGCGGACATCAAGCAGCACGAAGCTGCCCCTGGCATTGACCCTTTCATGCAGTTCCTGTGAAGACAGCTGGGGAACTGACGAGGAGGGCAGCCCCCCGGTCGCCCAGGCGAGAATGCCTCCGTCGAGGCATCCGACGATCCTGTCAACGCCCACGCGGCGCGCCCACAGGCCGGCCTCTTCTGCCGCCTGATAATTGTCCGCGACCAGCAGGATGTCCCCGTCCGTGGGAAGGACCCAGCCGGCGTAGGTCGGGAAATTGCCTTTCAGGTCGATATGCCAGGAACCGGGGATATGCTGGCTGCCGAAGGCGTGATAGCCGCGCACGTCGAGCACCTGCGTGCCCGGTTTTTCCATCCTTTTTCTGAATTCGCCGATGTCCAGCTCCTCCAGGCGGGGAAGATCGCCCATCAGGGCGGGTCCGAGCCGGTTGACATCGCTGCAGCGGCTGAAATGGTCAGGCGCGGGCGGCATGTCCTGCGTGAGGGATCGGACGAACGCGTCCCGGCCCTCGATCTTCAGCGCCGCGTTGAATCGCCGCTCATACCCGATCGTGGACTGCTGCTTGGCGCCCATCGCGCGGCCGCAGAGGGAGCCCGCGCCGTGCGCCGGGTAGACTTCGCAGTAGTCCGGGAGTCTGAGCAGTTTCCCGTGCAGGCTATCATACAGCTTGCCCGCAAGCTCCTCGGCAATGCCGGGAAACAGGTCAGGCCGGCCGACATCGCCGACGAACAGGGTATCGCCGCAAAACACGCAGACCGGCTCCGGTGACCTCGCGGCGTCGGAAACCACAAAGCTCAGGTGCTCCGGGGTATGCCCCGGTGTTTCCAGGACCCTCAGACGCATGTCCTCGATGGCAATCTCGTCGCCTTCCGAAAGCGGGACATGTTCAAACGCACAGTTGGCTGACTTCGCGACATGGATTTTCGCGCCCGTCAGCCTTGACAGCTCAAGGTGACCGGAAACAAAGTCCGCATGGAGGTGGGTCTGCAGGATGTGCGTGATCCGGACGCCCTGGGCGCGCGCTTCCCTGACGTACACGTCCACGTCCCGCTGCGGGTCGATGACTGCGCAGGTATTGTTTCCGGCTAGGATATACGAACTGTGGGCGATCTTCCCGAGGAAAAAGTGTTTGATCAGCATCGGGTTCCTCCTTCATGATATTCGGGAAAGGCGGTCGGGATGATTCACAGGTAGAAGAAGTGGAAGACGGGGACCGCGACGGCCAGGAATGTGAGCGTTAGCCCGCCGCCAGCCCTGAAGTAGTCCCGGTTTTTGTATCCTCCCACCGACATGAGCATCGCGTTGACCTGATGCGTGGGCAGGATGAACGAATTGGCGGTGCATATGGCCGCCATCAGCGTCAGCGGGCGAGGGTCGAGGCCGCTGATGGAAGCGATGCTCATCACCAGGGGGGCCAGGATGGCGATCGCGCCGACATTGGACAGAAGCAGCGAAAACACCGTCGACAGCAAGGCGACCGCAAGCACGACAAAGATCGGGTGCGCCCCCCGGACCGGAAGCATCGCCTGTTCTGCCAGAAACGCCGCGGCGCCGGTCTTCCGCATCGCGACGCCCAGTGGGATCAGGCCCGCAAGCAGGAACACCACTTTCCAGTCGACAGCTTCGTAGGCGTCC